>DASYJT010000450.1:0-6113 GCA_035996165.1 Acidimicrobiia bacterium | reverse complement strand
AGAAAGTCTTGAAGGAGCTGGCATAAGGCGAATGCCAATGCCATTGCCATTGCCATTGCACGGGATGATTCCGCGCACCGAGTGGGGCAGGACGAGATGACCGCGCGCCTCGACGCGCTGTGCCTCGATGCATTGTGCATCGACGCGAACGAACCGCGCCGCCTCGCGCGCTTTTGGGCCGATGCGCTGCGCTGGGAGATCAACGACGACACCGACGACGAGATCGGTCTGGTGCCGACGGACGGCACCCGCTTCCGGATCCTCTTCGAGCCCGTCCCGAACGCGAAGACGGGCCAGAACCGTAATCATCTCGATCTGACGACCACGTCCGTCGATGACCAGAACGAGACGGTCTCGAGGTTGATTGCGCTCGGCGCCCGGCACGTCGACATCGGCCAGGGACCCGACGAGACCCATGTCGTGCTCGCCGACCCCGAAGGCAACGAGTTCTGCATCATCGAGCCGACCAACCAGTTCCTTGCCGACTGCGGACGCCTCGGAGCGATCAATTGCGACGGGTCGAGCGCGACGGGGTACTTCTGGAGCGCCGCGCTCGGATGGCCGTTGGTCTGGGATCAAGACGGGGAGACCGCGATCCGCGCGCCGGACGGCACCGGTCCGATCATCACCTGGAGTGGTCCGCCGCTCATACCGAAGGTCGCGAAGAACCGACTTCATCTCGACATCGCTCCACCCGCCAACGGTGATCAGCGCGCCGAGGTCGACCGCCTCGTCTCGCTCGGGGCAACTCGAATCGACATCGGCCAAGGCGATGTCAGTTGGGTTGTCATGGCCGATCCCGACGGTAACGAGTTCTGTGTGTTGACGCCCCGGTAAGCAACCAAGAGGAGCAACTGTGCGAGTAACGGGAATCACGCCGAACCTGCGAGTCGCGGATATCGACGCCGCGCGCGGGTTCTATACCGACTACCTCGGTTTGAACGTCGAAGGTTTCAATCTGGGGTGGGTCGCGCAATACCGATCACCCGACGGCAATGCAGTCGTCCAGCTCGTCACCGGAGATGCGACGAGTCCCGTGGACTCGGTCATGTCGGTGCGGGTCGGGAACGATGTCGACGAGGCCTACGCGGAAGCACTGCGCCGCGGCTACGAGATCGTTCATCCGCTGACCGATGAACCGTGGGGTCTTCGGCGGTTCCTCGTGCGCGCGCCGGACGGGACCGTGATCAATATCGTCAGCCACGTCGACGGGTAGCGCCCGGTCCCGCGCCGTCAGCGGATTTCACGCGCGCGGATTTCAGAGAAGGAGTGTCTGGCCGGAGCGCAGGACGAACCGATCGAGCTCGACACCATCGAGCGTGACCGGCTCCACATAGCTGAACCCGTTGCGTTCCGCGACTCGACGGGACGCGGCGTTGTCGGGTCGAATTTCGGCCACGAGAGTCTGGATGCCGAGCTCGTCGAACGCGATCTGGATGAGCAACCCGAGGGCCCGAGCGGCGACACCGAGATTCCGCCGGGCGGGGGAGACGAAGTAGCCCACCGTCGCCGACTCGCCGGTCGCGTCCTCGAGGATGAGGTCGCCGACGAGTTGGCCGTTCTGGACGGCGACGAAGGGGAGATCCCCGTGCTGGGCCCACACCCGGGCACGATCGAGCTGACCCTGGCTCGTGAAGAAGGCCGGTTCGCGCCAAGGCTCGGCCGCCATGATTCCGTCGCGGTCGAGCGCGTACATCGCGGCCGTTGCGGCCGCATCGTCGACACACCACGGCCGGACGACGAGTCCATCAGTAGTCACGGGCACATTCTCGCGGCGATTTGTGCGGTGTTACCGTTCTTCGTCCTTTAGACGGCCTCGGTGGGCGACGATTCAAAGTCATGCCCGAAGTGTCCGACGACGCGGATCCGAGTTGTGTCCTGATCCGTAACGAGCTGGGCTTGATCATTGCCGCGCAGGGTGACGTGTTCGAGGTCTTGGGCTGGACCCCCGACGAGCTCCTCGGGTGCGCGTCGACGACACTCATCCATCCGGAGGACCAGACCAGCGCGATCACAGCCTGGCTGATAATGATCGACGCGCCCGGCGCGACCGCGACCTGGAGGGGCCGGTATCGCTCTCGGGAAGGCAACTGGCGTTGGGTCGAGTCGCTGAACACGAACCACCTCGACGACCCGACTGAGCCGAGAGTGATCAGCTCGCTTCGACCGGTCGCCGTCGAGCAAGTCGGGATAGAAGAGGAACTGCGCTCTCGCAAGCAACTGATCAGCCGGCTCTCGGATTCGCTTCCTGTGGGTCTCTTCCAAATCGATCTCCGCCGCCACCTCACCTTCACGAACGATCGACTGCACACGATCATTCAAACACCGGCGGCGGCGACGACGGAAGCGCAGTTCGCCGCAGTGCATCCCGACGACCGCGAGTCGCTCGAGACCGCGCTCGCCGCGGTCCTCGCCGACGAGCTCGTCGACGATCTCGAGCTTCGCTTCCTGCTCCCCAACGTCGACGGTGGCGAGCGGGGAACGCGGGTCTGCCTGCTGAGCCTGCGTTCGCTGACCGACAGCATTGAGGTCGTCACGGGCGCGATCGGCTGCGTGAGTGACGTGACCGACAGTGTCCGCCTCCGCCGCGAACTCCAGATCCGAGCCAATGTCGACGCGTTGACCGGATGTCTCAACCGGAGCGCCACCCTCGAACTCCTCGAGCTCGCCGTCAGCCGAAGGTCGACGCACGACGAGGGGCTCGCCGTCATCTTCGTCGATCTCGACGACTTCAAGAGCGTGAACGACCACTACGGGCATGCCACCGGCGACGCAGTCCTCGTCGCCGCGTCGCGGCGAATGCGGGCCGGCCTTCGCAGCGACGACCAGGTCGGTCGACTCGGCGGAGACGAGTTCCTCGTGATATGCCCGAACGTCCCGAGCCTCCAACACGCGACCGATGTCGCGGGCCGGCTCGACGCGAGCATCCAAGGAACCGTCGCGGTCGACGGGCACACGATCGAACTACGAGCCGCGCTCGGCCTCGCGTGGACCCGCGAAGAGGTGTCGCCCGACGACCTGGTCGCGCACGCCGATCAGGCGATGTACAAGGCCAAGCAAGCCCGGCGCGAAGCGCAACGCGTCAATACGTAACCGTTCGACCCGTCGCCGACCGACGTACCGCGAAGTCGGAGCGGGTCACCAGTTCCAGCCGACTCCGTACGTTCCGATCGCAAGCTCGGTCTGGCCGGAAAGACTCGGGTGGAAGTAGTCGGCCGACGACACGTCGCTCAACTCGAACTTCGTGTCGAAGATGAGGTTGTTGTCGAAGCGGCAGTGCGTGAACTGCGCGCATACCGTCGCCAGCGCGGTGTTGTAGTCGATCACGCGCTGCTGGACGCGGTCGCGACGGTCGACGTCGGCCGGCGCGGTCGACTGGGGGTTGGCGACCATCGACTGGCAGATGCCGAACGTCGACCAGACGTTGCGCGCGTTGGCGTTGTCCTTGCCGACGAACCAAAGCTGCTTGATGTCGGGCACGCTCGCGACAAACACGCGGGCGTTCGGTAGGCCCGTCGCGATCGTGTTCAGCGCCGCCTGGAACTGGCTCTGGTAGTTCGCGACCGAGGTCATCTGGGCCTCGGTCTGCTTGCAGGCGTCGTTGCCGCCCATCTCGATCGTGATGTAGTCGACGCCCTGGTTCACGGCATTCGTGGCCTGGCCGACGAGGTTGCTCTCGGTGGCGCCGCTCACCGCGTCGTTGAAGACGTGTCCACTGATCGCGGGGTTCACGGCGAGAATCCGCGAGTATTGGCTGTCGACGGCCGGGTCCGTGCCGGTCGACCAGTTCGACGCCACGCACTCGCCGAACGTCGGACAGGCGTTGAATCCACGGCTCATCGAGTCGCCGAGCGCGGCCATCGAGTTCGGGACCGGTTCGGAAGTGGGGGTGCCGTCGTCGTCGATGATGGTTCCGGTGGCCGATGCGCGCGTGATGGTTACACCCGGCGGCAGCGTTCCGCTGATCGTCAGCGTGATCGTCTCGTCGCTTTCCGAGTTGGCGTCGGGCCAGACCGGGATCGGTAGACGCTTCAACACGGGGGTCCCGTTTGCGCCGAGCGGGAACTTGATCGTGCCGCTTGTCTTACCGCCGAAGTCGGCGCCGGGAACGGTGGCCTTGGCGCCCCACTGCGCGCTGGTCGAGGTGATTGCGTAGTTCAACGTGACCGCGCTCGCCGCGGAACTCGAGAGCGAGATCGGGAACGAGAGCTGTCGGTTGCCGGCATTGCCTTCGACCAACGAGGCGTCACCGACTCCGATATGCGTTCCGGCACCGGACGAGTCGTCGTCGAAGATCGTGCCGATCGCGGCGGGTCGTGAGAATCGGGCGCCGCCGGTGGGATTCGAGAGCAGGACGCGGAACGTCTCGTCGGGCTCGATCGCGGTGTCACCCCAGACCGGGACCGATATCGACTTGGAGGTCACCGTCGCGCCGCTTGCCAAGACCGGGAACGAGAGAGTCTTGATGACGCCGTTGCTGTTGAAATCGATGCCGCTGATGTGTTTCGTCGAGCCGATGGCCGAGCCGTTGACGATCCGGTACTGCACCGAGACGGCCGACGTCGCCGGCTTCGACAACGTCACGGGGAACACGAGATTGCGGGTGCCGCTGTCGCCTTCGAGCACCGACGCGTCGCCGACGGAGATGCACGGCACCGAACAGGTGGGCAGAGGGCCGGTCAGCGGCGGCACCGCACCCACTCGCGCGGTCGTGCCGACCGCGATGCATGCCGCCAGCGCGCAAACCAGCGCGGATCGTCGTCGCCTCGGCATCATGCCCCCGGGTCCTCGCCTATCTGAGTTCGCCGACTGTACACGGCACCGCGGTCCGACCGTTGTGTGCGCGCAATGAGCCGTTATGTGCGCGCGATAAGGACGTATCGCTCGTCAAGAACCGGCGCGCCCCAGAGGGCCGGGTCCGTGAGGGGTCGTTCTTCCACGTCCGGGATGACCGTCCGCACCATCGACACGAGCTCACGGGCGGACACGCCGGTACCCGTCGACCATCGGCCCTCGATCAGTACGAGTCGGCCTCCGCCGCGCAGCAATGCCGCCCACCGCCGGATCGCGTCCTCGGGCGCGTCGAGCGCCCACACGACGTGGCGGACGAGAACGACGTCGAGCGACGACGGCTCGATGTCGGGAAGCGCCGCGTCGCCTTTTCGAAACTCGACGCTGACCCCCGCCTCGGTTGCCTTGCGCTCGGCGGCCGCGACCATGTTCTGCGAGAAGTCGACGCCGACGACGCGGTAGCCGTCCTGTGCGAGCAACACCGACAACGAACCGGTGCCGGATCCGAGATCGGCGATGTCGACGGGCGGATCGGGGAGTACAGATCGCAGCAGAGTTCGCCACGCACCTCGTACGACCGGGTCACGAAGACCGTGGTCGGCTTCGTCGTCGAAGGTCGCGGCATGCTGATCCCAGACGTCGCGTTGATGATCTCCCATTGCGTCGATTGTGCCGGTTGATCAGATGCTGATCCAGACATCGCCGGAGACGTCGTTGCGGGCGAAGTGAATGTGCCAGCACCCGCGCGTGGCGAATCGAAAACCCGCGCCCCATTCGTCGCCCGGTCGGTTGTAGCTGCTCGTCAGATGCGCCTCCGGTCCGAAGACCAGGGGCCGGTCGCGGCCGTCGGGCGCCGTGAAGAAAATGTGCAACGGGCCGCGGCCGGTCATGCGCCACACGATCTTCATCTCGTCACCGGCGCGGGGCGGAATGTGGCCCGGTCCGAGCGCGAGTCCCCAGAGTTGGGCGTCGGCGCTCATGCCGCGTATCTCATGTGCTCCGCTTCCGACGCCGAATCGTGTCGCATGTGCGCAAGCCGCGCCGGCCGCCGCGGTCGGCCGCGCTGTCGTCGGCGTAGTGGATCCGTCGGTGTGTGTCGACGCGCGGCAGCCCGTGCCGATCAACAGCGCGACCGCGAGCCATCTGCAGCTCACGCTTGTGAGACACCGTCGCGAGTCGAAGCGTTCCACCGGGCGCTCTTGCCGCTCCTTTCGCTCCTGCCGTCGTCCGAGTGGCCGAACAGGCTTCGACCCTCTCCGACATCGTTGCGTGCGGCGACGAGTGCCGTGACAATGGCGACGACAGCAATTGCGATCGCGAAA
>DASYJT010000449.1:0-2574 GCA_035996165.1 Acidimicrobiia bacterium | reverse complement strand
TACATGTACCGCTCGGGCGCGCCGCGCCACATCGGGCACCTCGTCGCGGTGAAGGACCGTCTGGCCGCGTTGCGCAACCCGAAGGCGCACCTGCATATCCCCGACATCGACCTGAAGATGGTCGAGGAGTCGTTCCTCTTGTGGGATCCGTTGCGCTATCTCGACGTGTGCCCCAGTTCCGACGGTGCGATGGCGATGGTGCTCGGCAGCGAGAAGGTCGCCGACGCGTCGGAAGGCCCGGTCGCGTGGATCCACGGCATGGCGATGCGCAGCGAGCCGACGATGTTCGCGCGTCGCGACCAGGTCAGCCCGCAAGCGGGCAAGGACTGTGCCAAGGACGTGTACGCGCAGGCGGGCGTCACCGACCCGCGCAAGGACTTCGACACCGCCGAGGTGTACGTGCCGTTCTCGTGGTACGAGCCGATGTGGCTCGAGAACCTCGGCTTCTGCGCCGAGAACGACGGTTGGAAGCTCACCGAGTCGGGCGCGACCGGACCCGACGGCGACATTCCCTGGAACATGTCGGGCGGCGTGCTCTCGTCGAACCCGATCGGCGCGTCGGGCATGGTCCGTTTCGGCGAGGTTGCCCAGCAGGTGCGCGAGCGCGCCGGCGACTACCAAGTCGAGCTGAAGACGGGTCGCGCGCTCGGCCAGGCGTACGGCGGCGGGTCGCAGTTCTTCTCGATGTGGGTGGTCGGGAACAAGAAGCCGTGAAAAGCCAGGCGCAGATCGCAGGCCCGGACGTTCTCGCGCGACGCACGGGCGATCGAGGGCCGGAGATCGCAGGGCCAGAGATCGCAGCCGCATGAACATGAGCAACGTCGACCGCGTGCGCGAGATCATGAAGCTCGCCGACGAGATGCGCGTCGACGAGCTCGTCGAACTGTTCGCCGACGATGCCGTGATGGAGCTTCCGTTCGCGCCCGGCCGGATGCCTCGACGCCATGTGGGCAAGCAAGCGATCGCCGACTTCCAACGCTTCGCGCGGGACGCGTTCAGCGAGTTCGCGATGACGGTCGATGCCGTGCACGAGACGGGCGATCCGAACGTGGTCGTGGCGGAGCACCGCAGCACCGCGGTCGTCGCCGAGAACGGCCGTCCGTACTGCAATCACTACGTCACGTTCTTCACATTCGACGACGACGGCCGGATCGCGAACTGGCGCGAGTTCTACGACGCCGGCGTCGTGGTCCGGGCTTTTCGTCCGGACCGAGCCGTGTAGTTTTGCCCACGACGATCGAGGGAGCAGCGCAATGGAGCTGAGCGACATCAACCTGTTGGACCGGGACGTGTTCACGCACGGCGTGCCGCACGAGTGGTTCACCTACCTGCGGGCGAACGCACCGGTGTTCAAGCATCCCGAGCCCGACGGTCCGGGCTTCTGGGTGATCACCAAGCACGAAGACGTGGTGGCCGTCGGTCGCGACGGCGCGACGTTCTCCTCCGACCAAAAGCGCGGTGGCGTGGTCGTGCTCGAGGAAACCCAGATGAACGAGTTCGAGCAGGGGGGCAACCTCATGCTCACCATGGACGCGCCCGAGCACACGCGTTACCGCAAGCTCGTGAACCGTGGGTTCACGCCTCGCCAGATGCGAATGCTCGAGCCCCACATCCGCGAGCTGACCGCCCAGATCATCGACGAGGTGATCGAGAAGGGTGGTTGCGACTACGTCGTCGACGTCGCGGCCGAGGTGCCGTTGCAGGTCATCGCGGAGATGCTCGGTGTGCCGCAGGAAGACCGGCACAAGTTGTTCGAGTGGAGCAACCGGATGATCGGGTCCGAGGACCCCGAGTACATCGTCTCCGAAGAGGAGGTCATGAACGCGCAGGTCGAGATGTTCATGTACGCGAACGAGCTCGCCGCGAAGCGCCGGGCCGAGCCGCGCGACGACATCATCACCGCGCTGCTCAACGCCGAGGTCGACGGCGACACGCTGTCGGAGATGGACTTCAACCTCTTCTTCCTGCTCATCGCGGTGGCCGGCAACGAGACCACTCGTAACTCGATCTCGCACGGCATCAAGGCGTTCTGCGACTTCCCCGAGCAGTACCAGTTGCTCGTCGACGACCCCACGCTCGCGCAGTCGGCCACCGACGAAATCGTGCGCTGGGCGTCGCCGGTCATGTACTTCCGCCGCAACGTCACGAAGGACACCGTGCTGCGCGGCCAGGAGCTGAAGGAAGGCGACAAGGTCAGCATCTGGTACATCTCCGCGAACCGCGACGAAGACGTCTTCGAGCGCCCGTTCGAGTTCGACATCCGGCGCAGCCCGAACGAGCACGTGGGCTTCGGCGGCGGGGGGCCGCACCACTGCCTCGGCATGAACCTCGCGCGCATGGAGATCTACGTGCTGCTCGAGGAGATGGCGAAGCGGATGCCCACGCTGGAGCGCACCGGCGACGCGGAGCCGCTCCGTTCCAACTTCATCGCCGGCATCAAACACATGCCGGTGAAGTACCCGCCGGGGGAGCGCGTCTGCCCGGTCGCGCATTGAGCGCGCATCGGTTCCGCTTCGGCGTCGAGCTCCACGGTCCGCTCGAGGGCCGCACGTGGTCCGACACGGTCCGCGAGCT
>DASYJT010000448.1:0-11278 GCA_035996165.1 Acidimicrobiia bacterium | reverse complement strand
AACACCGGGCCTATCTCGACGGGCTCGATGATGACGCCTTCGACCCGGACCAGTTTCTGCGAGGGAGAGCACGCGCGGCAGGCGAGATCGTGCGCTGTCCGTACGCCGTCACGTTTCAAAGGTTCCCTGTCTGAGTTGGAGGGCGTGTGCGGTCATTCGCAGACGGCGACGCCGTCTCGTCTCGGCGTGCTGAAACGGAACTGCATTGGACGGGCGGTCACCGGCTCCCGCACACCGAAACGGCAAGGGACTCGGACCAACGCCTAGCATCGAGCCGCAAACGACGGCGTTGACGCATTACGCGCCATGATTCTCGCCGTCCCCAGCGCCCGTAGCTCAGTTGGATAGAGCGACGGCCTTCTAAGCCGTGGGTCGGAGGTTCGAATCCTCCCGGGCGCGCGTCAGCTTCCGCGAAGGCGTTCCTCGATGGACGCGACCTTCGTGTGCAACATGTCGGAGACTCCGGGTCGGTAGTCGACCTTCACGACCAGGCTGACTCTCGGCGCGCGAGTGGCGACCGCGTCGACACAGCGCCTCACCACGGCCATCACCTCGTCCCACTCGCCTTCGACGACGGTGAACATGGAGTTCGTCTCGTTGGGCAGACCGCTGTCGCGCACGATGCGAACAGCCTCGGCGACCGCGTCACCGACCGAGTCTCCGACACCCAACGGCGTGATCGAGAAAGCACAGAGCATGGCGCGATTCTGCCCGAGACCGGGCCCGCGCTCCGCTCGACGCAGCCACACGGTGAATGTACGGTCGGCGCTCGTGGCGGAAAAGATCGACGCGGACGTCTGTGTCGTCGGGGCCGGATACGCGGGACTCACCGCGGCGCGCCGGCTGAGTCAGAGCGGGAAGTCGGTCGTCGTGCTCGAGGCCCGCGACCGCATTGGCGGGCGGGTCTGGACCCAACATCTCGCGGGCGGCGCGCCGGTCGACCGCGGCGCGGGCTGGCTCGCGCCGTACCACGACCGGATCCTTGCGCTCGCCGACGAGGTCGGCGTGTCGACGTACAAGACATGGGTGAAGGGCGCCCACCTGCTCGTCGACGGCGATCGCATCCGTCGCTACACGGGATTGATCCCGAAGATCAGCCCGCTCGCAGTGGGATCGATCGCGCTCGCTCAGCTCAAGCTCGACCGAACTGCGCGGAAGGTTCCACTCGATGCGCCGTGGACAGCCGAGCGGGCCGAGGAATTCGACGCGCGCACCGTCGCCGACTACCTCGCGCACTGCGGTATCCGCAAGGGCATCGGGCTCGAGCTCTTCGAGATGGCGGTGCGCGGACTGTTCACCGGCGACCTCGAGGACACGTCGTATCTCCACTTGTTGTGGCTCGTGCATGCGCACGGGAGCATCAACAATCTCTTCTCCATCGAGAAGGGATCGCAGGAGAATCTCGTCGACGGCGGAGCCGGCGTGATCGCGCAGCGCGTCGCCGACGCCCTCGGCGACGCGGTGCATCTGAACGCGGCCGTCCGATCGATCTCCCAGCACGAGGATCACGTCGTCGTCGCGGCGAACGACATCGAAGTGTCGGCGCGCTACGCAGTGGTCACTACCCCACCCTCGCTCGTGCTCGGGATCGAGTTCGATCCGGTGCTGCCCGACGATCGTCAGACGCTGTATCGCAAAGCGGTAGCCGGTCCCGAGTCGAAGACGTTGGTCGTGTACGACGAGCCGTTCTGGCGTGGCGAAGGATTCAGCGGCCAGACGTCGGAGCCCGGTTCGGTCTCCGAAGTAACGCTCGACGCGACTCCAGCGTCCGGCGCGCCGGGCGTGATCGCCTCGTTCACGTTCGGTCGCGTCGCGGAAAGCGCATATGCGCTCGATCCATCGGTGCGCAGGAAGGCGGTGGTCGACGCGCTCACCGCACGACTCGGTCCGCGCGCGGCATCGCCGATCGACTTCATCGAGACGGCGTGGTGGCAAGAGGAATGGACGCGCGGCTGCTCGATGGCACACCTGCCGCCCGGGATCCTCACTCGCTACGGACCGCTGCTGCAGCAACCATTCGGTCGGGTGCACTGGGCCGGCACCGAGACGGCGGCGAAGTCGCACGGGTCCATCGACGGCGCGGTCCGTTCGGGCGAACGTGCCGCCGCCGAAATTCTCGACCGCTCGTAACTCGCTCCGGCCGGTCAGTAGCCGTACGAGTACGCGGTCGTGGGCGTCGGCGCGGGCGCATTGGATGTCGGTGGGTTCGTCGCCGCCGGTGCAGTGACGGTGCCCTGTTGCGTCGCTTTCACGACGTGCCACACGCCGCCGAAGCTCGAGATGCCCTCACCGCGCGCATCACCGGGCGCCTGGTCGCCGGAGAAGCGGTAGAGCAGGGCGCCCTTGTCGGTCACCTGCGTTCCACTCGGAACGGCTGCGGATCCGAGTCCGCTCACGCCCGCGGCGCCGACCGCGGTGACGGTCCCCGACGGCAGCAGGAGCGGCGGCCACGCGGTCGCGCACTGACCCGAGCACGGATGCGAAGGCGAGTCGTTCGTCAACGTATAGAGCGTCATGCCCCGGGCGTCGACCAACACCGCGCCGAACTTCGCATTCGTCATCGACTTCACGATGGCGGCGGTCGCGGCCTTCGGCGTCGTCGGCGGCGTCTTCACCGTCGATGTCGTGCCGTTCGGCGGCGCGGCCGGTGTCACTGCCGCCTTCGACGACCCGGACGAACCGCACGCGGCGAGCGCGATGGCAGTCGTCAAGGCAAGCGCCAACGGCGCGATTCTGCGGTTCATCGTTGTCTTCATCGATCTCGCCACCTGTCGTCGGTTCGTCCGGTGGGTCTTGCAACTCGATTGAGGTACGGCCGGCGACCCGCAACGGTTCATGGCTTTTGCCGACAATGGTCAGCCGTAGCATCGGCCCGTGGACGCCGTGCATCTGCTGCTGATCTCCGGCAGCCTGCAACGCAGGTCGGCGAACCGGGCGCTGCTCGACGTGGCGGCACGGCACGCCGACGGGACCGCGCGAGTGTCGTCGTACGACGGCATCGGAGACATCCCGCACTTCAATTCCGACCTCGACGCGGATGCCCTGCCTTCAGTCGCCGAGTGGCGCCGCGCGATCGCCGAGGCCGACGCAGTGCTCATCGCGAGCCCCGAGTACGCGCATTCGTTGCCCGGCTCGCTCAAGAACGCACTCGACTGGCTCGTCGGTTCCGGTGAGCTCTACGAGAAGCCGGTCGGACTGATGTGCGCGGGGCTCAGCGGCGGTCAGCGCGCGCTGGACGCACTCGAACAGACCCTGCGGGCGCAAGGCTCCGACGTAGTCGCGCGTCTCGAGGTAGACGGCGTACGGCCCAAGCTCGACGAGAACGGTGCGATCACCGACGCCGACACAATCGCACGAACCGGTGCGCTCGTCGACGAGCTGATCGAAGCGGCGCGGCGCTCGCGCGCCACGCCGCCGACCACGAACTGAAGAACGCTCAGCCGCGCCGCTGGCGGCCGCGGGCACGGTCGCGATCGCGCGCACCTTGGCCGGCGCGCCGCGGGGGCGCACCCTCCGGCCGGCGCGCGCCGTTGCGAGCCGGACGCGCTTCCGCGCGCCGCGGAGTCGACGCGGGAGCGCCGGTTCCGCCGTTGTTCGATGTTGCCGGCGCGCGACCGATGCGCTCGAGCTCGCCCACGAGGCCGACGTCCTTTTGGAGGCGACGAACGTCGCGGACCAACGCGTCGGACACCAATGTGACGACCACACCGGTGGCGCCTGCACGACCGGTACGACCCGACCGGTGCATGTACGCCTTGGCGTCTTCGGCGATGTCGAAGTGCACGACGCACTCGACGCCGTCGACGTGAATGCCTCGCGCCGCAACGTCGGTGGCGATCAGCGCGTCGACGTCGCCCTGCTTGAACGACTGCAGTGCGCGATCACGCTGGCCCTGAGAACGACCGCCATGGATGGAAGCAGCCGAGACTCCTGCGGCGGAGAGCTGCTTCACGAGCCGATCGGCGCCGTGGCGGGTGCGACAGAACACGATCGTCGACCCGTGCTTGTTGATCAGCGTGGCGGTGTGACGCGGCCGTTCGGTCGCCTCGATGTGCCAGAACGCGTGCGTCGACGCTTCGAGATCGGGCTCGGTGTCGCCGACCTCGTGGCGCACCGGGTCGTTCTGGTAGTTCTTCGCGAGCAGGCCGATGTCGCCGTCGAGCGTCGCGGAGAACAGGATCGTCTGGCGATTCTTCGAGACGAGGTCGAGCAGCTTGCGGACCTGCGGCAGGAAGCCCATGTCGGCCATGCGGTCGGCTTCGTCGATGACGACGATCTCGACGCCGTCGAGCTCCACCGCGCGCCGCTCGACCAGGTCGATCAGACGACCGGGACACGCGACCAGCACGTCGACACCGCGACGAAGCTCACGGATCTGCGTGTCGTAGCCGACACCGCCGTACACGGCGATGACGCGGCGCCCGCGGGTCTTCGCGAGCGGAAGCAGATCGCGCTGGATCTGGGCGGCGAGCTCGCGGGTCGGGGCGAGGATGAGACCACCGGGGCGAAGGCGCCGGGCGCGGGGCACCCGCTCGATCATGGGGATCCCGAAGGCGAGGGTCTTGCCCGAACCGGTGGGTGCGCGGCCCGAGATGTCGCGCCCGGCGAGGGCGTCGGGGATGGCTGCGGCCTGGATCGGGAAGGGCTGGGTGATTCGACGCTTGTCGAGCGCGTCGATGAGGTCGGCGGAAACGCCGAGATCGGCAAAGCTGATTGACACAGTGCTCCTGGTTCTGGACGGCACCGCGCACGAAAGTTTCGATATTCGCGAAGTCGCCGGGGAGCGATCTCACGCTCACTAGGCCCCAGCTGCTGTGCAGCGGACAGACCCGGCGGTGCGGTGCGGCCGTCATGGTAGCGGACCGACCACCGTAAGCCGGACCAGAGTGCAACCGGTCACAGTTCGGCGGCGGCGCTGAACGACCGCCCGGCGGGGACCGATACATCTCTTGTCCCGGCGGCTTCTCCCCCCTAAGCCGCTGAGACCAGGCCGGCAACGGCGTACAACCGAACATCAGAGCTGCGGCCCCCGGGACTTCGGACGGGGGCCGTTCTCTGTCGGCGTAAACTTCCCGGGATGCGTGGGGACGCTTCCAACCGGGTGGTTCTCGCCGACTTCCCTCTGCGGGTGGCCGGGCGGGCCTATCGGCACCGCGCCGCGCTATTGCGGGAGTTCGCCATCATCGCCTTCGGCGGTGGCGAGCAGGCCGATGTCCCCAAGCGCCTCATCGAGATCGCGACCATCCTCGACGAGCAGTACGCCGGGCTCAACGACGACGCCGACGACGCGATCTACGCGGCGGCCTCGAAGAACGTCGAGTTCCTCGACGTCGAGCTCGCGGTGCCGGCGCGCGTGAAGGGCGACACGCTCGACCTCGCGCCGCTGCTGCTCGAGGCCGACGAGTACTGCCGGAACGGTGGTCTCCTCACGCTCGCACCGAGCGACGAGATCCGCAGGTTCTGGATCTGGTTCCTCAGCGAGTTCGTCCGTCAGACCGACGGCTACCCGCCGCGCTCGTGGCGCGACTACGCCGCTCAGTTCTGAGAACTGCGCTCTACTCTGCGGTGATGCGCACCCAGCCCGTCGTTCTCGTGCACGGACTCGGCTCGTCGTTCGAGCACGGCTGGCGCGCGCCGGGCTGGGTCGACCTCCTCGCCGACGCGCAACGCGACGTCATCCCGGTCGATCTGCTCGGGCACGGAACCGCCGACGCGCCCCACGACCCCGCCAAGTACGCGCACCTCGAGACCTCGATAGAGATGGCGTTACCCGACACCGGACCCGACAGTGTGGATGCGATCGGGTTCTCGCTGGGCGCGCAGATGCTCCTGCGCATCGCGGCGCGCACGCCGGAGCGCTTCGGCCGCCTCGTCCTGATCGGCGCCGGCGAGAACGTCTTTCGCACCGACGACACGCACGCGCTCGCGGAGCTGTTCGAACGTGACGAGGAGCCCGACGACATCGGCATGCGCGTATTCGTGCAACTGGCGCGCAGCGCGGGCAACGATCCGCTCGCGATGGCCGCGTGCCTCCGCCGTCCGTCGGAGCCGTTCACGCCCGCCGACGCGGCGCGCGTGACGTGCCCCACGCTGGTCATCATCGGCGACCGCGACTTCGCCGGACCGCCCGAACCGTTGGTCGACGCGCTGCCGAACGCGCAGCTCGTCGTGTTGCGCGGCGTCGATCATTTCCGCACACCGACCGAGTTCGACTGCATCGACGCCGCGTTGGAGTTCGTCGACGCCGTACCGCCGCCGGGGCCTTGACCGCGTCGACGCGCCCGGAGATCTAGATACCGAGCAGCCGGTGCCGCACGGGTTCCGGGATGAAGAACCAGTCGTGCGCGTCGACGTCGTAGAGCCGGGACTCGACCTTCGGCCGGCGCCGCACCGTGCGCGGGTCGTGCTCCTTCGACGCGAACCCGAACGTCCAGAACGCACCCGGATAGGTGGCGATCGCCGCCCAGAGCAGACCAGTGTGCGCGAAGCGGCGTGAGAGCGTTGTGAAGCAGTCGCGCACGACCTCGGGATGGAAATGGATCGACTCCGTCTGGGCGACGAGCATGCCGTCGGGCCGCAACGACCGTTCGCACAGCGCGTAGAACTCGTCTTCGAACAAGCGCGCCGCGGGTCCGATCGGGTCGGTGAGGTCGACCATGATCACGTCGAGCTCGCCGTGGAGCTCCGCGATCGAGTCGAACGCGTCGCTCGGCCGCACTTCGACGCGCGGATCGTTGAGCGCCTCACGCGCCACCTCGTAGTGCTTGCGAGAAACCTGGACGACCTCTTCGTCGAGCTCGAGGAGGTACACGCGCTCGATACCCGGGTGCTTCAGGACCTCCGCAACGAGGTGCACGTCGCCGCCGCCCACGACCGCCACATCGCGCGGGTTCGGGTGCGAGAACAGCGCGGGATGCGCCAGCATCTCGTGGTACACGTACGTGTCGAGGTCGGTCATCTGGATGATGCCGTCGAGCGCCATGACCCGCCCGAGCCGCGGCGACTCGAACATCACGACCTCTTGGAACTCGGTGCGGCGTTGCTCGAGCACCACGGTCATGTCGTACGAGGCATGCGATGCGCTCCCGGGCTCGAACTCCTCGAAGCGGCGGGCGGTGGTCTCCGCCGGGATCCCCCGCTGCAGGAACCGCACGTCGACGTGGTCGGCCTCGAACGCGTCCCGCAGCACACCGATGATCGCGTCCATATCGACGTTCTCGCCGCACGTGAAGAGGTCGGCCGCGACGTAGTCGAGCTCGGGCCAGGTGTGGATGGCGAGATGGCTCTCGGCGATCACGGCGACACCGGAGACGCCGTGGGGAGAAAACTGGTGCACGAAGACGTCGATCAGCGTGACGTTGCCCGCGGCTGCGGCCGTCCGCAGCGCGTGCTCGGCCCGTTCGACGGAGTCGAGGTGCGTTGCTCCCCAGAACTCACATATCGCGTGCCTTCCGACCCCGGTCGCGTCCACGCGTCACCTCCATCCGAGCGGGCAAAGGGCGTCACCGTACAAGCCCGAAACCCGGCTGCGCGCACCCGGCGAATGAACTCTCGGGGAACGGTCCCGCCGCCGCGCCCTACAATGGCGTCTCCCGATCGGGGCTTGCCCCGACCGGAACCATGGTGGTTGTAGCTCAGTTGGTTAGAGCGTCGGCTTGTGGTGCCGAAGGTCGCGGGTTCGAACCCCGTCAGCCACCCTCCGACACGAGCTCGCGCATTCGGGCGCGAGTCTCGTCGTCGTTCAGATGCGCCACGACGTGCTGGAGCGGTCCGTCGACCGAAGCCCACATCGTGCCGTCGGGTTCGATCGTGAGCCGGCGCGATTCCATGCGGGACACGCGGTCGCCCAGGGCGACGAGCAGCGCGGCCACGTCGTGGACGACGAGCGGGACGTCGTCGTCGGACTCACTCCCCTGACGCCACTGCGCGAGTTGCTCGCGAAAGCCCGGGATCGATCGCTCGAGAACCTTCTCGTCACGCTTGTGGGCGTGGAGGCGGGCCGTGGCGTCGAGCGGGACGACGATCAGGTTGCCCGTCGTGCGCAGCAGGCGCGCCGCCGCGACCGGGTCGGCACCGACGTTGTGCTCGATCCGGCGCAGCTCACCCCGGTGCTTGATGGGCGCGAGCGCGCCTCCCATGAGCACGACCCGCCGCGGAAGCGCCTCTTCGTCGGCCAAGCCGGCGACGTGCGTCCAGGGTCCGATGCCGAGGAGCACGTCGACGTTGGCCACGCGTACGGACGGAGGTGGGCCCGCGACCACGTCGACTTCGGGGAGGAGTTGGCGCACGAACGCGGCCCGCTGCTCGACGTCACCGTCGACGGTGCTGACCCCGACCAGGTCGATGTCGGCTGCTCGCGCGGCACACCAGAGCGCGATGGTGTCGTCGGGATTGTCGCCGGCGTCGGTGTCGATCCAGAGCCGCAACTCAGCGCCCGCGCAGAATCGCTTCGAGCGCCGGCTGGAGGACGGGATAGCGGAACGGGAAGGAGATCGCCTCCAGGCGGGCCGGAAGCACGCGCTGGCTCGCGAGCAACAGCGAGTCGACGAGCTCTCCTCCGTAGCGCAGCTTCAACGGGAACATCGGCGTGGGCAACACCGTAGGACGGCGCAGCACCCGACCGAGCGCGCGCGCGAAATCGGCATTCGTCACCGGGTTGGGCGCGGTGAGGTCGACCGGGCCGCGCAGGCGCTCGTCGTCGATCGCGGCGCGGAGGGCCGCGACCTCGTCGTCGAGCGTGATCCAGCTCATCCATTGCCTGCCGGACCCTTGCCGGCCGCCGACGCCGAGCCGGAAGGGCAACAACATCCGTTGCAAGGCGCCGCCGTGCTTCGCGAGCACGATGCCGGTGCGAACGTTGACCGTGCGCACTCCCGCGTCGGCCGCGGGTCGGGTCTCGGCTTCCCAGGCCTTGCAGACGTCGGCGAGGAAGCCCTCGCCCGGAGCGCTTGCTTCGGTGAGGATCTCGTCGCCGCGATCGCCGTAGTACCCCACCGCGGACGCCGAGACCAGGACGCTCGGCTTGCGCTCGCGGCTCGCCACCGCCGCCGCGAGTATCGCGGTACCCGTGGTGCGACTCGTCAGGATGCGCTTCTTCTGAACATCACTCCAGCGCTTTTCGCCAATGCCCTCGCCGGCCAGGTGCACCACGGCATCGATACCTTCGAGCGCCGGTGCATCGATGCGACCGGCGTCGGGATCCCAGCCGATCTCGTCGTCCTTGGTGATTCCGCCGCGCTTGAATCGCAGCACCTGGTGACCGTCGGCCTGCAACGATGCGGCGAGCGCCGAACCCAAAAGGCCACTCGCTCCGCTGATCGCTACGTCCACATCCGAAATGTACGGGCTCCTGGGTTACCATGTGCGCTCCCTGCGCCCCTAGCTCAACTGGTTAGAGCATCAGACTCTTAATCTGCAGGTTCCGGGTTCGAGTCCCGGGGGGCGTACTCATCCACTTCCTCCTGCCGGTCGTCGAACGAGCCCGTCACGGGACCGTCCGTACCCTCAGGGGGCACCGAATGTCCCATCGTCACGCGCTCGCGACGATTTCCGGGCTGACCGAGACGTCGCACGGCGTCTTCCGCGTCGATAACGCGGTGCGTCTCGGCGTGACGCCGAAACAGATCGCCGCGCTCCGGAACGCCGGCGTCATCGAACGCGTGCTTCCTTCTACCTATCGCATCACGGCCGTGCCCCGATCGAGCCAACAGTCCCTGAGCGCGGCTCTCCTCTGGGCCGGACCGGATGCGATCGCCGGCGGACGTTCGGCCGCGGAGATCTACGGGCTCGAAGGGGTTCACGCTCCGGTTCCGGAGATCATCGTGCGTCGTCGGCAGCGCCTTCGATCGAACGAAGTCGTCGTGCACCGGAGCGACGATCGCGGCGCGCTGAGGACCAGGCGGTATCGCGGCTTCGCGGTTACGGGGGTGGAGCCGACGTTGGTGGCGTTGGCAGCCATGCTGGGCGGGGAAGCGTTCGAGATCGCATGTGAGGATGCTCGTCGCCGGAACCTCACTTCCATGCCTGCTCTGCGCGCGCATCTGGCTCGTTACGGCGGTCGCGCAGGTGCTGCCCGCCTACGCGCGTCGCTCGACGAGCTGGATCCGGTCCACGCGGCTCGGTCGACGCTGGAAGTGAAGACGCGTCGCCTCCTTGTCGCGCACGGAATTCGCTCCTTCGTGCGCGAGTTCCCACTCACGTGGAACAACCGGCGCTACCTCTTCGACTTCGGATTCGAGCGCGAACGCACGATCCTCGAGACCAACGGACGTCGGTGGCACGACGACCCGAACGACTTCGAACACGACCACGAGAAATGGAGTGTGCCGGGCCGCCACGGGTACCGAATCGTTCTGGCAACGTGGGACAAGGTGACGAGGCATCCGGGGTTGCTGCTCTCCGAACTCACGACGACGCTCGCTGCGTGAGTCCGAGCTAATGGAGCACGCGGATCGCGGAAGGTACCTTTCTGCGATGCGGGCCGGGTACGAGAGCACGCGGGGCCTGGACCGTCTATCAAGTCTTGTAAAGACGGCACCACGACGGGGCCGCAATCTTCTCCGGCAGACAATCCGATCGCACCGCGCGCACCTTCTCGTGCTCTCGCCCGTCATCGCCCTCGCGTTGTGGGCATCGGTGTGGTCGATCGTGGCCACAACGCACAACATGCTTTCGTGGGCGGATTCCGCGGTCTATCTCGGCACCGCGGACGAGATTCGACATTGGCACGGTCCGACGGTGCCGTCGACCTTCGCGTGGGACAGTTACCGGCCGGAGACTGCACTCGGATTCGGGGGGCACGTCCCGTCGAGTCACTATCCCCCCGGATATCCGACCGCTCTCGCGGCCGTCTCGACAGTGAGCGGCGGAGCTCGCGGTGCCGCCCGCGCGATCGACGTTGTGTGCCTCGGTATGAACGTTCTTCTCCTGGGCGTGCTGACTGCGCGACTGACGGCCTATCGGTCCGCGCTCGTCGCGGCGCTTCCTGCCGTTCTGCTTCTGTTCTTCTCCGACTCGTCGCTCGTTTTCGGATGGCTTCAACTGCACATCGCGATCGCGAGCGAACCGCTCTTTACGTTGTTCACGAACGGTGCCCTGCTTGCTGCATGTACCGCGGTCGGGTCGCCGGAACCCCGAAGGACCAGAGCGATCGCGATCGCGACGACTTTGGCGGCGGGCGCGTTCCTCACGCGATATGCGGGCGCCGCAGTTGTGCTGACGGTCGCGCTCGCGGTCGGGCTGTTGAGCGGCGGTGCAATTGTTCGTCGCGCACGACGAG
>DASYJT010000447.1:0-7520 GCA_035996165.1 Acidimicrobiia bacterium | reverse complement strand
GCCGAGGCGAAGGCGACCGAGGCGTTGGGCCTGGCCCGCGCCGCGGGCTTCCAGGCGCAAACCGAGGCATTGGGTCAGTCAGCGACCGCGCTCGTCGCGGTGGCGAACGCGGTTGCCGACGGCCACATCACCGTCGTGCCCGAGGTGCTCGTCACCGGAGGTGGCGGCGCGATCGAAGGCTTGGCCGCGACGTTGATGCGCACGCTCGGCACGGGCAACAACTCCAACGGTGCGAACGGCGACCGGCCGAGTGCGCCGGAGGTCGTGGAGCCGGGGGCCATCGAGGCGCCCTCTACCTGATCGCCCCGGCACCGGGATCACTTGCACGGAACCGTGCGAAGCCGCGCCACCGGCGCGCTCGCACGGTTCCTGCGCGTTACGGCGAGAAGAAGCAGATGCCGTTGATGATGACGCCGAGACACGGCAGCGTCGTCGGCGGTGACGCGACGGTCGTGGTCGTGGTGGGTTCGACTGTCGTGGTGGTGGGTTCGACAGTGGTCGTCGATGTCGATGTCGACGGCTCGCAGTTGGGCACGCCGTGGTGGAACCGATGACGGTGCCCGGGCCGATGGTGGTGTCTCGCTATGCACGCGGCCGGGTGTGCGTCGAAGTGATGCGCGGTCGTCGCGCCCGCGCCCGACATCGTCACGAGCCCGACCGTCACGGCGGTTGCGCCCGTCGCTGCGACGACGCCGAGGGTTGCGAGGCGCCGACCGAAACCACCTCGGAGCATTTCACGCATGTTGGAAGCCTTTCCGGCGGTCGCACTCGCGTACGACAGGAGTGCGCGCACCAACGGCAGGTGCGTGCAGCGGTGAGCCCCTCAGCGTGTCTCGCTACTGACACTTCGGTAACGGCAGAATCGCCCGCGGATCTTGAGCGATTGCCGAGCGCGGCCGCGGTCGGCCTAGCGCGGAACGTCGCGCCAGGCGACGCCCTTGTCGGGTCGCGGCTCACCCGGAAGGCCGAGCACGCGCTCCCCGATGATGTTCTTCATCACCTCGTCGGAGCCGCCCGCGATGTGACCGGCGGGCGCGGCGAGCATCGTCTGCGCGAAGCGGGTCTGACCGGCGACGGCATCCGGTCCGGCGAGTGAGACGGCGAGATCGCCGAGCTGGGTCATGATGCGGCCGCCGAGCAATTTGCCGATGGATCCCTCCGGGCCCGGGATCTTCCCCTTGGTCGCCGCGGTGAGCGTGCGCATCGACAGGAACTTCTGGATGCGGGTCTTCGTATAGAGGTCGGCGAGCTGCTGGCGCACCCGGGCGTCCGTGCTGACTCCGCGTTCTTGCGCGAGCGAGATCAGTTGCTGCACGGAACCGCGGCCGCCTCCACCACCTCCGGAACCGATCGCAACCCGCTCGTTCATGAGCGTCGTGATCGCGACGGTCCAGCCTTCGTTGACGTCACCGAGCACATGATCGTGCGGAACGCGCACGTCGTCGAAGAACACCTCGTTGAAACCCGCGCCGCCGTTCATCTGCTTCAACGGCTTGATCGTGACTCCGGGCGCTCGCAGGTCGACGATGAACGCGGTGATCCCCTTGTGCTTTTCGGCCTCGGGGTTCGTGCGGCACACGATCTCGCCGAAGTCGGAGATCTGCGCGCCCGACGTCCACACCTTCTGACCGTTGATCACCCATTCGTCGCCGTCGCGGGTCGCGGTTGTCGCGAGCGACGCGACATCGGAGCCCGCGCCCGGCTCGCTGAACAGCTGCGACCAGATCTCCTCCCCGCGCAGCAGCTTCGTCAGGTAGCGCTCCTTTTGCGCGGGTGTGCCGACCGCGCGCAACGTCGGCGCGATCATCCCGAGCCCGATGATGAACGCCTCGTTCGGGACCGTGAACCGACCCTCCTCTTGTCCGAAGATGATCTGTTCGACCGTGGTTCCGTTGCGGCCGCCGTATTCGGGTTCCCACGTGATGCGCGCGAGCCCTGCGTCGAACTTCATCGCCTGCCAGCGCTTGGCGCGCTCGACGTAGTCGCCGCCGCCGACCTCCATTTCGTGCTCGGGCGGTTGGCCGACGACCTTCGGGGCGTTCTCCTCGAGCCACGCCCGGAACTCGGCGCGCCAGGCGGCTTCCTCGGTGGTGTCGTTGAAGTCCATGCGGCGCAGTCTCGGTCCGGGTTCCGCCCACCCGCAACCTCGGGTCCGCGCGCCGGGTTCGGCGTGATTGTCCCGCCGATGATCCGGTCGTACGATCCGCCACCATGGTCAGCGCCCGGTACGACCGCCGCCCGATTGCCGATCCGACCGAGCTCGGGCTCGATCCCGATGCGCTCGACGCGTTGTTCGCGCGAGTGCAGGTCGACGTCGACGCCGGGCGTCTCCCGTCGTGCCAGATCGCGCTGGCCCGGGACGGGCGGATCGGCGTGTGGCGCGCGTTCGGCGACGCGCCGGTGGAATCGCGCTACGTCATGTTCTCCGCGACGAAGGCCGTGGTCGCGGGCGCGGTGTGGATCCTGATGGGCGAGGGACAGCTCGACGTCACGCTCCCGGTCGCCGCACTGATCCCGGAGTTCGCGCCCAACGACAAAGCGGCGATCACGGTGGAGCAGGTCATGCTCCACACGTCCGGCTTCCCGCGTGCGCCGTTCGCGCCGCTCGACTGGGACGATCGCGACCGACGCCTCGCCCGGTTCTCGAAGTGGCGTTGCAACTGGGAACCGGGAACGCGGTACGAGTACCACCCGAGTTCGGCGCACTGGGTGCTCGCCGAGATCATCGAGCGGTGCACCGGCGAGGATTTCCGCACCTTCATCCGCGACCGGATCCTCGACCCGCTCGGCCTCACCGGCCTTCAGATCGGCGTGCCGCGCGATCAACAGGGCGACGTCAACGGTCTGGTCCTCACCGGAGAGGTCGCCTCGCCCGACGAGCTCGAGGCCGCGATCGGCGTCCGGTCGTTGCCCCTGACCGAGGTCACTCCCGAAGCGTTGATGTCGTTCAATCAGCCCGAGGTGCTCGCGGTCGGCGTGCCGGGTGGTGGCGGCGTGACGACGGCCGCGGATCTCGCGCTCTACTACCAGGCGCTGCTCGACGATCCGGCCGGCATCTGGAAGCCGGAGGTCATCGCCGACGTGACCGCCAACGTCCGCAACCGCTTGCCCGACCACATGGGCACGCCCGCCAACCGTTCGCTCGGCCTCGTGATCGCGGGCGACGACGGAGGGGCGCCGGCTCGGGGCATGGGCCACACGGTGTCGGCGCGCGCGTTCGGGCACAACGGTGCGGGCGGCCAGATCGCCTGGGCCGATCCCGCGACGGGACTTTCGTTCTGTTACCTCACGAACGGTCTCGACCAGCACCAGATCCGTCAGTGGCGCCGAACGAGCGGCATCGCGAGCCGCGCCGCGAGCTGTATCGCGTCCTGATCGTCCGCGCTCAGGTGCACCCGCGGACGTCCGATGTGAGCCGGATGGGCACGCAGGTGGCAATCGTGATCTCGACGGTCGGTATGACGGTGCTCGCGGGCCGGGTCGTGGTCGCGGCGCGGGCGAGGTGGCACCGGCTGCGGTCGTGGCCCCGACCGGGCGAGACCGAATTGTTCCCGGCCGGACCGAGACGAGTCCTGCTCGCCGAGACCGGTTTGGCGGGTCCGGAGTAGCCCGACGGGAACCCGCTCGGCCCGTCGGCTGTACAGGTCATACGATGAGCGGAGTCGAACGCTCGGGGGAAATCATGCATTCGCGATTCGGTCTCTCTACCGCCGTCATCGGTGTCGGCCTGCTGGCGATCGTGGCCGCGGGTTGCGGTTCGGGCGCCAAGTCCACGGCGGGAGTGGCGACGACCACCTCGGCGCCGCCGCACCGCACCACGATCGCGCCCCCGACGCAGGCGATCGTGTCCGAGAACGCAGTGCGCGTGATCCCCGGCAGCGCGACCGGCAAGTCGCCGTGTGAGGAAGCCGCGCCGACACCTGCCTCACCGGGCCAGGTCGGCGCCGGCCAGGGGGGCAGCGCGGCGGTCACCAGCAAGGCGGGAGTGCAGGCGTCCGAGCACGGAGTGCGCGGCGCGGTGCAGCCCGTCCCGTTGACTCCGGCCGAAAAGGCAGCACTCGCCGTGCAGATGGCATCGGCCAAGACCGTTGCGCGCGCTTACCCCACCGTGAAAGACGCGCTCGCCGCCGGCTACATGATGTCGACGGTGTACGTGCCGTGCATCGGCGCGCACTACACGAACATCGGCTTCGCGTCGCACTTCGACCCTGCGCATCCGTCGGAGCTCCTGTACACCGGCACGCAGCCCGATTCCAAGCTCGTTGGTTTGAGCTACCTCGTGTGGCACAGCAACGGTCCGCCGCCGGGCTTCGCCGGTCCGAACGACCGTTGGCACCAGCACAACGCGAATGGCGGCTTGTGCCTCAAGGGTGCAGTCGTGGTCGCGGGCGAAGAGTCGACGCGTCAGGAATGCGCGGCGGTGGGCGGCCGCAAGACGCTGCTCACCGACGTGTGGATGGTGCACGCCTGGATCGTGCCCGGCATCTCGTGCAGCTGGGGCACGTTCAGCGGGGAGTGCCCCGACCTCGGTGGTCGCCTCGGCGGCACCGCGTACGACGCCCCGCACCCGAGCAAGTTGTCGTAACCACCCGACCGCGACCCCGACGCCCGACGGCCCGACCCCGACTCGGCTCAGCCGAGCGGCGACCACGGCGCGCTGCGCAACAGACGACTCTCCCAGTCGTCGCGCACCTCGAGCGCGTCGTGCATCCACGTGCCCGGGCCCTTCACGTGCCCGGGAAGCTCACGGGTGAACAGGCCCGGCAGGCGTTCGGGGAAGTCGACCCGCTGCCACAGGATCACCTCGCGCCGACGCGGCGCGCCGAGCGCGGCTTGGAACACGGCGAGCAACGTGAGCAACGACCGCTCCGAACGTTGCTCGAGACTCGGCGCGTAGTGCGTGCGGGCCTTCTCGAGGTAGGTGTCGAGCTTTGCTTCGTACGGCCACGCGCTGTCTTCCATGTAGAGCACGGCGTCGTGCTCCCGGCCATCGGTGGGCACGGAGGCGAAGTCGAGCTCGCGCAACGGCGACCACTCGACCGGCAATAGCAGCTTGCCCTTCACCTCGTGGCGCATGCCGTCGATGTCGGCCGCCCAGGTGCGCAGGTCGCCGGTTTGGATGCGACGCGCGAGGCGTTCGTACGCAGCGCCGTCGGCGAGCGCGGTGATCGTGGTGTGGTGGTAAGCGCGCCCGGTGCCGTGCGCGAGCTTCAGGTAATAGAGCAAGCGCGCGTCGCCGTCGTTGGCGAGCGCGCTCATCCAGCCTTTGCGGAAGGCGTCCTCGAATTCGTCCTCGTGACGCCCGGCGACCGTGTGGACCTCGTGCAGCAACAGCATGGGGTCAGACTGCCATGCGCTCCAGCAGGAAGTCGATTGCGCGGGTCAGGACGGCGACGTCGTCGGGCTCGATCGCGGGGAACAGTCCGATGCGGAGCTGGTTGCGCCCGAGCTTGCGGTAGGGCTCGACGTCGACGATCCCATTCGCGCGCAGGGCTGCGGCGAGGGCGGCCGCGTCGACGCGCTCGTCGAAGTCGATCGTCGCGCTGACGGGGCTCCGGTGCGCGGTGTCCTTCACGAACGGCGACGCGTACTTGTGCCCGTCGGCCCAGCCGTAGACCGTGGCGGCGGAACGATCGCAACGGCCGACCGTGAAGTCGAGCCCGCCGTTCTCGAGCATCCAGCGCACCTGTTGGTCGAGCAGGAAGATCGTCGCCAGCGCGGGAGTGTTGTACGTCTGCTCCAAGCGGGAGTTCTCCACCGCAATCGAGAGGTCGAGGGTCGCGGGTGTCCAGCGGGTTCCCTCGAGCTTCGCGATGCGTTCGAGCGCCTTCGGACTGCACAGCGCGAGCCAGAGCCCACCGTCGCCCGCGAAGCACTTCTGAGGCGCGAAGTAGTAGACGTCGAAAGCGTGGGGGTCGACGCGCATCCCTCCCGCGGCCGACGTGCCGTCGACGACGACGAGCGCGTCGCCTTCCGGTCGGTGCAGATCCACGGTCACGCCGGTCGAGGTCTCGTTGTGCGGGTATGCGTACACGTCGCCCTCGACCGGGTCGGGGCGGATCGGTGTGTCTCCCGGCGCGGTCTCGCACACCTGCGGATCGTCGAGGTGGGGCGCGGCCCGGGTCACCGCCGCGAACTTCGAGGAGAACTCGCCGATGACGATGTGCGTGCTCTTGCGCTCGACGAGCCCGAACGACGCGGCGTCCCAGAAGAGGGTCGAGCCGCCCAGGCCGAGCAGCACCTCGTAGTCGTCGGGGAGCGAGAAGAGGTCGCGCAGTCCCCGGCGGGTCGAGCTGACGACGGAGCGCACGCCCTCCCGGCGATGGCTGGTCCCGAGGTAGCCGTGCGCGGCGGCGTGCAACTCGGCGACGGCCTCGTCGCGCACCTTCGACGGACCGGACCCGAACCGTCCGTCGGTCGGCAGGAGCTCGGGCGGAAGCTGCAGATCGTCGGCGCTCATGACCCAACTCTAGGGGTCAGGCCAACGCGAGCACCTCGGAAAATCCGGCGCGAAGGCAGCTGAGCAGCACCTCCGGATCAGGGATCGCCGTGGTGTCGATCACGACGCCGACGCAACACGTGCCGCAGTGGGAGATGAGCGCGACGTTGAACGCGGCACCCGCGGGCGGCGCGAACGCGTACAGCCGATCGACGCGAGCGCCCGCCACGTATACCGGCACCGGCGCACCCGGGATGTTCGACGTGACGAAGTCGCAGCACTTGAGCATGCCGCCGAACAGGGCGGTGGTGGTCGCGGTCGGGAGCCGGTTGAGGATCCCCGCGAGCGTGCTCGTCATCTGGAGCGCGGGCTCGGCACGCCATTCGCGCACGAGCGCGCCGACCGCTTTGATGCGGTCGCGGGGATCGTCGATCGCGGTCGGCACGGGAAAGCGTGCGGGGGCGAATCGATTACCGCCCGCGTCGTCGTCGCCCTGGCGCAAGTTGATGGGCAAGGTCATGCGCAACTCGACGGGCGCCGCGCCGTGCCGCTCGTGGTAGCGCCGCACACCGCCGACGACCGCGGCGACGAACACGTCGTTGAGACTTGCTTCCGTCGTCTTGGCCACGCGCTTCATGTCGTCGAGTGCGACGTCGAAGACCTCGAGGCGCCGGCCGAGGCCGCGGCCGAGCATCACCGTCGACATCGGGCCCGTTGCGGGCGCAAGAGTTCGGGCGACGGAACGGGTGGTGCGCAACAGGTCGGACGCGCGGCCGATCGGGTCGCGGATCGCGCGGATCGTCGCGTGCGCGACCTCGGTCGGCATGCGTTGCGCGATACCGAAGGCGCGTCGGCGGCCGTGTGCGATCGAGTCGCGCACGATGCCGAGCATCCGCGCGTCCTCGGGCGCGAGCGCGGCGGGTATCTCCCGGTCGGGTCGTTCGGGCGCATCCGGCACGAGGTCGACGAAGTGAGCGAGCAGTTCCATGCCGCCGAACAGGGCGGTGGTGGTCGCGGTCGGGAGCCGGTTGAGGATCCCCGCGAGCGTGCTCGTCATCTGGAGCGCGGGCTCGGCACGCCA
>DASYJT010000446.1:0-13597 GCA_035996165.1 Acidimicrobiia bacterium | reverse complement strand
CGATTTCGAGCCGTCGAACACGTAGTCGGTCGAGAGCGCCACCACGTAAGCGCCGACCCGGCGCGCGGCCTCCATGACGAACCGCACGCCGAGTGCGTTGACCAGGAACGCCTGGTCCTGGTCGGTCTCGCACGCGTCGACCGCAGTCATCGCCGCGCAGTGAACGATCGCGTCGGGCCGATGGGAGCCGATCGCCCCGAGCGCCGAGTCGCGGTCGCCCACGTCGAGCGCCGCGCGGTCGAGGCCGATGACATCGTGGCCGGCGAGCGCTTCGACGACCTCGCGGCCGACAATGCCGCCCGCGCCGGTTACCAGGACGCGCAAGGCTCAGGTCACTTCCATGCGGCG
Source organism: Acidimicrobiia bacterium (assembly GCA_035996165.1). Taxonomy (GTDB): domain Bacteria; phylum Actinomycetota; class Acidimicrobiia; order IMCC26256; family PALSA-610; genus PALSA-610. Next base: position 13,249 of record DASYJT010000446.1, on the reverse strand, counting down.
GTCTCGTCGACGGGTGCGCGCTGGAGCAGCGGTTCCCACCAGTCGCGATTCGCCGCGTACCACTGCACCGTCTCCGTGAGTCCGGCCTCGAAACCGACGAGGGGTTCCCATCCGAGCTCGGCGCGGATCTTGGACGCGTCGAGCAGGTAGCGCCGGTCGTGGCCGGGGCGATCGGGGACGATCGTCTTCAGCGACGCCGGCTTGCCGAGCGCGGCGAGCACGCCGTCGGCGATCTCCTCGATGCTGCGTTCCTCGCCGGTACCCACGTGATACGTCTCGCCGACCCGGCCGTCGTCGAGGATGCGCGCGATCGCGCGGCAGTGGTCGTCGGCGTGGATCCATTCGCGGCGATTCTGAGTCGACGCGTACAGCGGGATGTCCTGGTCGTTGATCGCGCGCGTCGTGAAGAGCGGGATCACCTTCTCCGGGAACTGATACGGCCCGTAGTTGTTCGCGCAGTTCGTGATCGAGATCGGTAGGTCGAAGGTCTCGTAGTAGGCGCGGACCGCGTGGTCGCCGCCCGCCTTGGACGCGTTGTAGGGAGTGCGCGGCGCGTAGGGCGACGACTCGTTGAAGGGCTCCGTCGCGTCGAGTGCGAGGTCGCCGTAGACCTCGCAGGTGGACACGTGGTGGAACCGATGGAAGCGACCGACGCCGATGCGGCGAACGGCTTCGCACAACGTCTGCGTGCCGACGACGTTCGTGCGGAAGAAGACTCCCGGGTTCGTGATCGCGTACGAGTTGTGCGACTCGGCCGCGAAGTTCACGATCGTGTCGATCTCGTGGTCGCGCAGCGTCTGCTCGGCGAAGTCGAGGTCGCCGATGTCGCCGTGGACGAACTCGTGCGGGACGCCCTCGAGGCTCTCGCGGTTGCCGGCGTACGTGAGCGCGTCGTACGCGACGACGGTGTCGCCCGGGCGTTCCCGCGCCCACCAGCGGACGAAGTTGGATCCGATGAAGCCGGCCCCGCCGGTGACGAGGATGTTCATGTCCGCATCGGCCATGCCGGCCGGGCGCGCTCGGAGATCTCGGCGCGCTTGGGATTCGCTGCATCGCGGCCGGAGAGCTCGGGGTTGGTGAGACCCCAGTCGGCCGCGATCTGCGGATCGTCCCATGCAACCCCGAGCTCGTCGGCCGCGTTGTAGTAGCCGTCGACGAGGTAGGTGATCGTCAAGTCGGTGAGCGACGCGAATCCGTGCGCGACCCCGGGCGGGATGAGCACACCCGCGTGGTTGTTCTCGCCCGAGTCGGGCTCACCCAGGTCGAAGACCTCGGTCGTGCCGTCGGTCGCGCCGCCCGCGCGCAGGTCGTGCAGCACCACACGCGCGCGGCCGAACGGTACGTACCAGTAATCGGCCTGGTGCAGGTGGTAGTGCAATCCGACGATGCAGCCCGCCGTGCGGTCGGCGCGATTCGACTGGATCATCTCGCGCCCGCTCGGGATCCACTCGCGGCGGTAGGTCTCGACGAAGAGACCGCGGTTGTCGCGATGGACGGTGGGGACGACGTGGTACACGCCGGTGATCAGCTTGCTTTCGGTAACGGTTGCCATCGCCTACTCCAGGTCGGCTCGGGAGTGATCGCCGAGCATCAGGCGGGTCGCCTTGGGGCGTTCGCCGGTGCGCACGACCTCGACCTCGCGTCCGAGCAGCGAATCGTGGATGTGGTGCACGCCGATGATCCGGCTGCGCTCGAGCACCACGGAATGCTCGATCTCGGCGTCGTTGAGCTCGCAGCCGGCGCCGATCGCGGTGTACGGGCCGACGTAGGTGTCGACCAGCACGGCTCCGGCGCCGATGATCGCCGGGCCGCGCACGACCGAACCCTCGAGCCGCGCGCCGGCCTCGATGACGACGCGTCCTTCGACGCGCGAATTCTCGTCGACCTGACCGTCGATGCGCGGCTCGATCGTGTCGAGGACGAGGCGGTTGCAGTGCAACAGCGGATCCTTCTTGCCCGTGTCGATCCACCAGCCTTCGAGCACCTCGTGCATGACGGGGTAACCGCGGTCGATGAGCCACTGGATGGCGTCGGTGATCTCGAGCTCGCCGCGCGGCGACGGCTCGATCGCGTTGACCGCCTCGAGGATGCGCTTGTCGAAGATGTAGACGCCGGTGAGCGCGAGATCGGAGGGCGGATCGGCGGGCTTCTCCACGAGCCGCACGACTCCGCCGTGGGCGTCGACCTCGGCGACGCCGAACTGGCGGGGATCGTCGACGTGGGCCAAGAGGATCTGCGCGGCCGGGAGCTGCGAATTGGGTTCGTCGAGCTCGAGCGGGCGGGTCCGTTCGGCGACGAACCGGTCGACGAGCGGCTTCAACTGCTGCTGGAGCATGTTGTCGCCCAGGTACATGACGAAGTCGTCGTCGCCCAGGAAATCGGCGGCGATCAAGACGCAGTGGGCCAGGCCCAGCGGCTCGGCCTGGGGGATGAACGTGAGCTCGACGCCGAACTGCGACCCGTCGCCGAGCGCCGCCGCGATCTCGCCTCCGCTCTCGGGGGAGACCACGACGCCGATGTTCTTGATCCCCGCCGCGGCCATGTCGTCGACCACGTAGAACAGAATTGGCTTGTTCGCGATGGGCACGAGCTGCTTGGCGCTCGTGTGGGTGATCGGCCGCAGCCGGGTACCGGCGCCGCCCGCCAGGATCAAGCCCTTCATTGAGTTCCCATCGCTACTCGCGTGATTTCGGGCGCCGCTCACGCGTCGGCAGATGCCGGCGGAGCGTCAGAGCATATTGCATCGTCCGGTTGCCGCCTACCGAGGTCGAACACTTCGTAGTGACACACGTCACCGTTGTTCCGGACACGTTCCGGGTTTACGCTACCACTGGGAGTGGCAACGCCGGTGAGCCGGCTGGGGGGCAAAGATGCGGATCGGACAGGCGCGTTCCAACAAGGTCGTGGCCGGGCGACTACGCCGAGTGGCGGTAGGAAGTTCGGTAGTCGTGGTGGCGGTAGTCACCTCCGCGGCGCCCGCGTGGGCGCACCACTGGCACCATTCCGACAACAACAACTGCGGCCCGTCGACGACGACCTCGACGCTCGCGCCGACGACCACCACGGTCCTGGTCACCACGACCACCGAGGCACCGACGACCACCACCGACGCACCGACCACGACGACCGAGGCGCCGACGACCACGGTGCCGGACGAGACGACGACGGTCCCCGACGAGACGACAACTGTCCCGGACGAGACGACGACCACCTTCTCCGAGGAGACGACGACGACGTCGATCGACGTCGAGGGCACCACGGTCGCGCGGGACACGACGACGACGGTTCGGACCGATACGTCGACCGTCGCGCCGACCACCACGACCGACGGCGGCGTGGGAGTGCAGGGTTCGACGAGCCCGACGACGGTCACGCCGGTGTCGACGACGGCGACGTTGCCCTTCACCGGCTCGAGCGACGCACTACCCGTCACCGGATTCCTCGGGTTGGGTCTCGGTGCGCTCGGCGTTGCAGTGGCCCGGCGACGGACTCGCCTGTCGTAACGTTCCGGCATGGCCGACGATCTGGTGCACGACGCCGACTGTGACTTGTGCGAAGCCGCGCGCATCACACCGTGGTTCCACGAGGACGACATCTGCTGGATCGCGGAGTGCGAGATCTGCGCGGTGCCAATGGTGGTCTGGCGTAGCCACGGAGTGAAACCGCCGACCGATCAGCTCGCGCACATGCACGACAAGCTGGCGATGGTGGTGTCGGAGAACTTCACGTTCGAGCACTACGTCGACGACAACATGCGCAACATTCCCGACCACTATCACGCGCACGCGCGGCCGCAGGGTGGGTTCTTCGGACACGGCCTCAAGCGGCGCGGAGAGTGACCCGGAACGCCTCGCGTCGGAGTCGCCGGTGACCGAGCACGTTCTCACCATCGACCTCGGCACTTCGGGTCCGAAGGTCGCGCTGTTCACGTTCGACGGGTCGTTCGTCGACGGCGACTTCACGCCCGTCGATCTCCACGTCCTTCCCGACGGCGGCGTCGAGCAGTCGCCCCGCTCATGGTGGGACGGCGTCGTCGACGCGGCCCAGCGGGTGATGGGGCGCGCGGCGGTATCGCCGGCGGACGTCGTCGCGGTCGCCGTGACGTCGCAATGGTCGGGAACGGTGCCGATCGACCGCGCCGGCGAGGTGCTGCACGACGCGATCATCTGGATGGACGCGCGGGGCGCGGCCGAGACCCGGCGCGTCGTGGGGGGCGCGGTGCGGCTCCAGGGCTACGAGCCGCGCAAGCTGCGCACCTGGATCAGCCGCACCGGAGGCGCTCCCGCGCTGTCGGGCAAGGACTCCATCTCCCACATCCTCTGGTTGCAAAGCGAACGACCCGAGATCGCGCGCGCGACCTGGAAGTACCTCGAGCCGAAGGACTGGCTGAACTACCGGCTGACGGGACGGGCGGCGGCGACTCATGATTCGATCGTCCTGCACTGGGTCACCGACAACCGCGACCCCGCCCGGGTCGACTACGACCCCGACCTGCTCCGAATCGCGCATCTCGACCGCGCGCAGTTGCCGGATCTCGTTCCCGCGACCTCGGTCGTCGGCACCTTGACCGAACACGCCGCCCAGGAGCTTGGCGTTCCCGCCGGCATCGCCGTGGTCGGTGGCACTCCCGACCTGCAGTCGGCCGCGATCGGATCCGGTGCGGTGCGCGACTTCGAAGGTCATCTCTACGTGGGAACGTCGTCGTGGCTCACCTGCCACGTGCCGTTCAAGAAGACCGACCTGTTCCACGGCATCGCGTCGCTGCCGTCGCCGCTGCCCGGCAAGTACTACGTGGCCGACGAGCAAGAGGTCGCCGGTGGCTGTCTCGCGTGGCTGCGGGAGCACGCGCTCGAGACCGACGACGACCTGGCGAAGCTCGACGCGATCGCGGGCGCGGTCGCGGCCGGGAGCAACGGTGTGATCTTCACGCCGTGGCTCAACGGCGAGCGCACGCCGGTCGACGACCACACGTTGCGCGCAGGATGGCACAACCTCTCGCTCGCGACCACTCGCGCCGAGTTGGTTCGCTCGGTACTCGAGGGCGTCGGGTACAACAGTCGGTGGCTGCTCGCGACGGTGGAGAAATTCGTCGGTCGGCCGTTCCCGTGGTTGCACTTCATCGGCGGGGGAGCGCAGTCGGAGCTCTGGTGCAGGATCATGGCCGACGTGTTGCAACGCGAGATCCGCCAGGTCGAGCACCCGATCCGAGCCAATGCCCGCGGCGCGGCACTGCTGGCCGGCGTCGCGCTCGGCCGGATCGGCGCCGAAGATCTCGCCCGGAACGTCCGCATCACGCAGACCTTCGTGCCCGATCGCGAGAATGTCACGGTGTACGACGACCGCTACGCGGAGTTCCGCGTGCTGCACAAGCAGACGAGCCGGAGGACGAAGCGCCATGTCGGTCGCGGAACCTGAGCGCATGCGCGACGACTCGTTCCCGATGCGCGCGTGGGGACTCCCCGAACCGGGCGAGCTCGATCGGATCGTGATCGTGTCGCCGCACCTCGACGACGCGGTGCTCGGTTGCGCGCGGTTCATGGCAGTGCATCCGGGCGTGACGGTGGTGACCGTGTTCGCGGGCAACCCCGACGCCTACCCGGTTCCGATGCGTACCTGGGACGTGCAGAGCGGTTTCGGACCGGACGACGACGTGATGGCGGTCCGGCGCGCCGAAGACCGTGCCGCGCTCGCCCACGTCGATGCGATCCCGTTGCACCTCGGCTTCATCGAGCACTCGTACAATCCCGGCGATCGGCCGGTCGCGCCCGATCTCATCGCCGACGGGCTGGTCCGGGCCTTGACCGACCTCGATCCCACGCTCGTCGTCGCGCCGTTCGGCCTCGCGAATCCCGATCACGACGTGACGCACCGCGGCTCGATGCTGGCGCGCGACCGGATGGATGCCGCGGTGTCGTGGTGGTGTTACGAAGACAACGGCTACAAGCACATTCCCGGGATGCTCGCGTGGCGCGTGTCGTCGTTGTTCCGACGCGGGCTGTGGCCCACTCCCGTGTGTCCGGCGGCCGACCCGCTCGGCGATCGAAAGGCCGCGGCCGTCGCCTGTTATCCGTCGCAGCTCCTCGCGCTGGAAGACGACTGGCAGATCGGCGCCAAGCTCGACGCGCCCGCCCCCGAGCAGTTCTGGCGCCTCGCGCCACCTCCGCCCGGCTGGGAAGGCATCGCGGCCGACTGATGCTCACCGAGCGGCTCGAGGTGCGGCCGGTTCGGGAGGCGGATCGCAGCCGGTTCGTCGAGCTGTTCGGTGATCCCGAATTCATGGTGTTCTCGGACGGGGTTCACGACGAGCATTCGGCGCAGGCTCGCTTCGACGAGATGCTGCGCACGTCGAACGGCTTGCCGTTCGCCAAGCAACCCGTGATCGAGCGGGCGACGAACACGATCGTCGGTTACTCCGGCGTCGCCTGGTTCGACTTCGAGGGAGCGCGCCGGCTCGAGTACGGCTATCGGCTCGCGCCCGAAGCTCGGGGCCGCGGATACGCGACCGAGGCCGGACGAGCGCTGCTCGCCGTCGCCGCCGCGACCTTCCACGGGGAGCTGCTCGCGATGATCGATCCGACGAACCGCGCCTCGAGCAACGTCATCGGGAAGCTCGGCTTCACGTTCTGGAAGCAAGCGGAGATGGACGGCTACGTCGACGACCTGTACCGGCGTACGTTCGCCTGACACGCCGCGGCAACACGCGCCCTACGCGACGAGTACAGAGGTGATGTCGGAGACGGCGCCGAGCACAGGCGCGTCGCCGAATGCGCCGACGGTGCCGTCGGCCGCCGCGATCCAGTAGCCCTTCCCGGACAACGAGGGCGCGAAGCCGCACACCTTCGCCGACGTAGCGACCTTCGCGCCGTGGAACTTGGCGTCGCCGTAGCTGAAGATCCCGCCGTCGCTCGCGCAGAGCCAGTAGCCGCGTCCCAACGGGGTCGCAGCCATCGCGACGATGGGACTGTTCAGACGGATGGCGCCCGTCGACCCGTAGAAGTGTGCGTCGCCGTAGGCGAAGATCCCGCCGTCGCTCGCGCAGAGCCAGTAGCCCTTGCCCGTGGGCGTTGCCGCCATCGCGACGATCGGCTTGTTCAGTCGCATGTTGCCGGTCGACCCGTAGAAGTGTGCGTCGCCGTAGGCGAAGATCCCGCCGTCGCTCGCGCAGAGCCAGTAGCCCTTGCCCGTGGGTGTTGCCGCCATCGCGACGATCGGCTTGTTCAAGCGCATCCCGCCCGTCGACCCGTGGAACGTCGCGTCGCCGAAGCTGAAGATGCCTCCGTCGGATCCGGCGAGCCACAGGCCTTTGTGCGTGTGGGTGCTGGCGCCCGCGACGAGCGGGAGCGCGACGTGCGCGATCGAGCTGAACTTCGTGGCGGTGCCCACGCCGTGTACGTGACCGGTCGGTCCCGCCAGCCAGTACCCCGCGCTCGACGTCGTCGGCGGCTTCACGGCCGCGGGGATCCCCGGCCCCGACTTGAACAGCCCGAGCGGCGAATACGCCTTGCCGAGCACGGCACGATCGTCGGCGCCCAGCCAGGTCTTGAGGATGGGCGCGTACATCTGGTGGAAGTCGACGCTCGGGACCAGGTTCCCGTCGTTGTCGAGCTGCGTCAGACTCGGTTGGACGCCGTGCAGACCGCCGCGGACGTGGTCGCCGATCACGAAGTGGGGCGCCGCGGTTCCGTGGTCGGTTCCCGCGTCACCGTTCTCCTCGGGCCGGCGCCCGAACTCGGAGAAGGTCATGAGCGCGACGTGCGGCAACCAGCGGGCCGACAGCGTCGTGAAGAACGCCGCGATCGCGTTGTCGAGGGTCGCCATGAGCGTCGCGTGCCAGTCGCGCTGGTCGGAGTGCGTGTCGAATCCGTCGATCTCGGTGTCGATCACGCGGATGCCGAGATTCGCGTTGATCAGGTGCGCCGCGAGGACGAGCTGCTGTTGGAGGTTGCTCGGCTGATTGGCGAAGCCGTACGCCGGACGGATGCGCTGCGTCAGCATCATCAGGTCGGACTCGGTCTGGTCGTAGAGGTCGCCGAGCTCGCCGAGACCCGACGCACCCGTACCGAAGCTTGCCACCGCGTCGAACATGCGGGCGTCCGACCGGTCGCGCCGGTCGATGCCGAACGCATCGCCGATGTTGAGCGGCAACGACGACGGGTGGCCGACGTCGCCTTGGAGATGTTCGCTCACCGAACCGTGCAGGGAGACGCCGTACAACGACTCGTGCGCGGCGTTGGGAAGGCGGTCGAGCGCTCGGCCGACCCAACCCGACGCGACGGAGCTCGAACCACCCCATCCGTGCATCCAGATGTCGCCGGACGTGAAGTGGCTCAGGTCGGGCGGCTTGTACCCGACCCCGCGCACTACCGCGACTTTTCCTTGATCGAAGCGCGCCTTCAGCTTGGGCAGTGAAGGGTGCAGGCCGAGGCCACTGCCGATCGGCAGAGAGTTCGTCACCCGCAGCGACGACCGCAGCTGCGCGTAGCGCGGGTCGGCGTAGGGGATCACCATGTTCAGGCCGTCGTTGCCGCCGGCCAGGTTGATCGTGATCAGGATCCCCTGGTTGTCGGCGACCGGCGGCGCCGCGAACGCCTGCAACTTCGAGAGGTACGGGCTCGCGGCGACCACGCCGGTCCCGACCGCGCCGTACTGGATGAAGCGGCGGCGGGAGAAGGCATGGCGCTCGAAGATTGTGGGTCCGGATGTCGTCACGATCGCGCTCCTAGGCGAGGTTGAATTCCGGGCTGAGCATCAGCAGGGTCAGCAGGTTGATGAACGTGTAGTTCGTCCATGCGTTCGTGTCGGCCCGCTGCTGCGTGAGCCACGCCTCGAGCTTCGAACGCGTGTGCGCCGACGGGGTGTCGATGCCGAAGTAGTCGAAGCCGTACTGCACCGCGTCGTGCACATTCTTGGCGGTGATCGCGCTCAAGGTGTTGGGGACGGGGTCTTGCCACGTGATGTAGCGCGCCCAATTCGCGCGCGCCCACAATCGCGACGTGGTGAGCCAGTACTCGTTCGGCCGCCAACCGGAGACATTCGGTGGTTCGAAGAGCGTCTGGCCCATGTCGTCCATGAACCATTGCGGGTTGGCGTTGTCGCCGTTGAGTCCGACGATTCGCATGCACGCGGCCACCCATTCCGCGGGAGTACGCACGAGCCCGGTCATCGCCTTGGGCGACAAGAAGTTCGGGTGCATGAAGATCGCGCGCACGAGATCGTGGATCGACAGGTCGTTGGCGAGGAAGGCATCGGCGAGGCTCGTGACGACCGCCGGCTCCGGGTCGGCATACGCGAAGAAGGTCCACATCTTGGCGGCGATGAACCGTGCGGCGGTCTGCTTGTGCGAGGCGTCGCCGTTGAGGATGAAATCGATGATGTCGGGGCCGTCCCAGTTCTGGGTCACGCCCATGAAGGTCTTGGGATCGGCGTCGTGGCGGGTCGGATAGAAGTGGTATTGCTCCCGATCACCGTCGAGCGTGTTGTGGCCGGTCCACGCCCGCGCCGACGCGACCACATCGGTCTGGCTGTAGTTGCCCACGCCGAGGGTGAACAACTCCATCAGCTCGCGCGCGAAGTTCTCGTTCGGGCTGCCCTTGACGTTCGGGTCGTTGTCGAGCCAGATCAGCATCGCGGGCTGCAGCGACATGGAGTGCACGAGATCGCGGAAGTTCCCCGTGGCGTTGGCGCGGAACAGCGCGTTCTGCTGGTACATCAGCAGCATGTCGGAGACCTTGTAGTTGGCGGTCGCGAAGTGCCCGTGCCAGAAGAGCGTGAGCTTCTCCTGGAGCGGCGCCGTCGACGTCGCCATCCGGTCGAGCCACCATTGCTGGAGGCGGTACTCCTTCTCCCAGTCGCCGGTGTTGGGAGCAGTGAGGATGCCCGGCTGCAGGGGAGCGGGCTCGCTCGAGAAGTCGAGTAGTTGGTCGACGGTCGTGTCCCACGGTTGGGCCGCGAGCGTCGCGACCTGAGCGTTGGAGCCGCCGAAGCCGGCGCGTCGAAGCAAATGCGCGACGTTCGCAGGAAGCGGCACGTCGTCCCCCTAGTTTCCCGGTCTCCCCAACCCGCCGATCCGTCATCGACTGGAACCCGGCCGTTCCTTGAGTGATCCGACCGGGCTTGTCGGGAATTAGGGCAAACCCGCGCCGGGCACGTCGACGACGACCGCTTCGATCCGACCGCCATGAGCAACACGTGCATCTTCAGGCACGTGGGTCGGCGCGGTGCACAAGTAGAGCGTGCGGCGGTCGGCGCCACCGAGCATGCACGCGAACGCGCCGGGGTGCGTGCCCTTCACCTCGTCGACGACCTCGCCGCCTTCGCGGATACGCATCACGCGTCCGGTATACGGGCAGGCAGCCCAGATCGCGTTCTCCGCATCGAGGCACATGCCGTCGACGGTGGCGTGCTCGATCTGGGCCCACACGCGCCGGTTGCTCAACGTGCCATCGGGGGCGATGTCGAACGCGGAGATGCGTTGCGCCATGCTCTCGCCGACCATGAGCGTCGCGCCATCGGGCGTGATCACCGAGCCGTTCGGGAAGCCGAGACCGTCGGCTGCGATGCTGCACGTTCCGTCGGGGTCGACCCGGATCACACACGTGTCGCTCGGCTTCTCGCCCGCGTACATGTCGAAGCCGAAGTTGCCGACGTACGCGCGCCCGTGCGCGTCGACGACCATGTCGTTGCACGCGCCGGGCGCGAGCGCCGAAAGATCTGCGTGTTCGACGAGAACCCCGCCGGCTTCGAGGCGCATGACCTTGCGGTCGAGCATCGACACCACGAGCATTCGTCCGTCGGGGAGCCAGCCGAGTCCCGAAGCCTGCTGCGGAACGTCGACGACGGACTCGGTGGTGCCGTCGACACTCATGGCGACGACGCGCTTGTCGTGCTGATCGGAGAACCAGAGCCGATCCTCGTGCCAGCGCGGACCCTCGGGGAACGCAAGGCCGTCGAGGACAACGGTGGTTGTGCGGACACTCACGGGTCGAGACGGTACTCGCCGGGATCGCCGCGATCGTGCCGCTCGGTCGTGTGGACGGGACTGATCTCGTCGAGCGAGCGGGAGGCGGGTTCGGGCAGGAGCGGCACGACGAGGAGCGCGACGACCAGCGCACCGACACCCGTGACCGCGGTCGAGCGCCCGATCCCGCCGAGCTGGTCCGACAGTCCACCCGCGATCAGGAGCCCGGCCACCGAACCGATCACGCCGATGACGAGGAGCAGCGCGTTCGAGGTCGAGCGGACCTCGGTGGAGAAGAGCTCCGCGTCGAGCGTGGCCAACGCGATCCCGCTGGCCCCGGCCATGAAGATCGACGTCGCAGCCATCAACCAGAGGGTCGGGCCGCCCGTGAGGAAGAAGGTCATCTGCGTTGCCGTCGCGATGGCGAGCGCGATCGCCGCGACCGGTCGCCGGCCTCGGGCGTCGGCGAGGTGGCCCCCGACCAACAGCCCGACGAGACCGGGAAGGGCCGTGGTGACCGTTCGGAACAGGGCGATGCCACTGTTCGAGAAACCGCGCACGTCGGTCAGGTACTTGTTCATGAACGTCGACGACGGGGCGTTGAAGACGCTCGTCATGAATGCGACGATCGCGAGCAGCACGAAACGATGACGATGTTGCTCGAAGACGTCGCGCATGCGGCCGCGGAGCACGTCGGTCCGCCCCGCCAGCGCGGTGTAACGAGTGGTCTCGGCGAGGTGACGCGCGATGAACGGTGCGAGGCCGATCGATGCCGCGCCGACGAGGAACGGGATCCGCCACCCCCAGTTCCCCAGGTCGCCGAACGGAAGCATCACCACCGAGAGAGAGAATCCGAAGCCTCCGGCGAGTGCGAGCATCGACGCGGTGTACGCCCGGGCCCCTTCGGGCGCCTCTTCCACTACTGCGATGAAGGCCACCGTGGCGGTGGTGCCCAGGAACGCGCGTTGGAGGAGTTGCGCGCCGGTGAGCACGATCAGGTTCGGCGCGACGGCCGATAGCGCGCACGCGACCGCCGAGCCCACCACGCCGATGAGGATCGACTTCCTCCGACCGCGGCGGTCGGCGAGTGAGATGGCGACGAGCGCGAACAGCGCGCCCGCGCGCGTGACGGCGGCCGCGTTCGCGATCGCGGGGTCGGACGAATGGAACGCGTCGCTGATCGCGCTGTTGAGCTGGCCGAACAGCGCGCCCGCGAACGCCACGACCGCGGTGGCCGCGGCCGCCGTGGCGATGAGGCGGGACTGGTCGGGCGTGAATGCCACGGGCGGGAGCGCGACCACCTGCTTCGGGGGCGGCGGAAGCGGCGCGCCGGCGATGGCCGCTTGCAGGGTCTGCGCGCCGTAGCCGCGGGCGCGGCGCTGCGCGATCGCCACGAGGGGCACGAAGAACCAGCCGAAGAACGGGATGTCGATACCGCCCGACGAGGTGATCGTGACGTCGGTGGCGCCGTCGTGCTCCGCAACCTCGAGCGTGAGGGGGATCTCGGGCTGACGGTCGGGGAGCGGCGGAACTTGGAGAATGTTCGGCTCGACCGGCGTCGCCCGCAGGTGCTCGACGGCCGCGGCGCGCACCGCGTCGGCGGGTGCCGCGAGCCGGACGAGCGAAGACCGCGCCACGCGCGGCATGCTACGGGCGCAGCCCACACTCATCTCGGAGGGTCACATGACTACCTTGGCCGTCGGCGACAAGGCCCCGGCGTTCACGCTGAAGGACCAGAACGGCAAGAGCGTGAAGCTCTCCGACGGGAAGGGAAAGCGCGTCGTCGTGTACTTCTATCCGAAGGCCGACACGCCGGGATGCACCCAACAGTCGTGCAGCCTGCGCGACGCGTTTCCGCAGTTGAAGAAGCTGAAGGCCGTCGTCTACGGCATCAGCCCGGACCCCGTCGAGAAGCAGAAGAAGTTCGACGACAAGTACGAGCTCGGCTTCCCGCTCCTGGCTGACACCGAGCACAAGGTCGCGGAGGCGTTCGGTGTTTGGGGCGAGAAGTCGCTCTACGGCCGGAAGTTCATGGGCATCATCCGCTCGGCGTTCGTGATCGACGAGAAGGGCAAGCTTGCCGGCGTCTTCTACAAGGTCAGCCCGAAGGACACGGTGCCGAAGGTCGAGAAAGTCTTGAAGGAGCTGGCATAAGGCGAATGCCAATGCCATTGCCATTGCCATTGCCATTGCACGGGATGATTCGGCGCGCCGAGTGGGGCACGACGAGATGACCGCGCGGCTCGACGCGCTGTTCCTCGACGCATTGTGCATCGACGCGAACGAACCGCG
>DASYJT010000445.1:0-4358 GCA_035996165.1 Acidimicrobiia bacterium | reverse complement strand
TCTTCTTGGCTGCCTTGCGCTTGGCGGGAGCCTTCTTCTTGGCCGCTTTACGCTTGACGGTCTTCTTGGCCGCCTTACGCTTCGCGGGGGCCTTCTTCACGGCCTTGCGCTTGGCCGGAGCCTTTTTGGCAGCCCTTTTCTTCGTTGCCTTTTTAGCCGGAGGCACGGTCACCACCTTTCCTGAGAGCTCTCACTCGGGGAAGTTCGAACTTCGTAGCTAATTCGGTGCGCGAGGGAGTGCGACCCCACGCCCTACGCGATCAGGACCCTTGCACCTGGGCTTTGAATTTCGAGCCCACGGAGAACTTCGCGCTCTTGCGCTCGGGGATCTGCACGGGCGCACGAGTGCGCGGGTCCATACCCGTTCGAGCCTTGCGCAATGCCGGCGAGAACGTCCCAAACCCCGGGAGCGTCACCTTCTCGCCGCCGGTGATGGCGGACTGCACCGCGTTGATGAACGCGTTGAGCGCGCTCTCTGCATCCGTCTTGCTGAGATTCGCGTCGGACGCGATTGCGTCGACGAGTTCGCCTTTGTTCACGTAAACCTCCACGCACCGCGTGTTGTGTTCGCTGTTATGAGAACTTATTCACACACATACGTCAAGCATTTGCCACGGATAGCGCGTGGCATCCACCACTCGTTGCGCGACTGGTGCGAAGATTCTCGGATGCGCGGAGACGCGCATGCACATCGCTCGGAGTTCGCGCGTCCTCGACGCGCGTCACGCTCATGACAACGCTGAACGACGGAACCTACGACGCGTTCATCATCTGGGCCGAGCAACGCGACGACGGGGTCGCGCTGGAGTGCACGATCACGTCGGGCGAACGTCGCGGCGACCTCATCAACATCGTGACCAGCAGTTTTGTCGCGCGCGATCCGCTTTCACTCGTCGGTCTCGCGTGCACGCTGATCGTGCGCGACAACGAGATACGCGTCGCGCAATAGCGCGCGTCACGACGACTGCTACGTGCGCGCCGTCACGCGCGCGTGCACGCGTTCGTCACGTCGATCGCCGCTTGCGCGCACGCGCGGCGCTCGGGTGATGCGCGCACAGCGTGAGCAAGTGAGCCCGGAAACAATCTCGAAAAGAAATGTGGCCCGAGCGCTTTTGCTCGGGCCACATGGCACCCCGTACGGGATTTGAACCCGTGTTACCAGGATGAGAACCTGGCGTCCTGGGCCTCTAGACGAACGGGGCAAGTCAACGGATGCGCTCGGGGGGGAGGAATTGAACCCCCAACTACAGGACCAGAACCTGCCGTGTTGCCGATTACACCACCCCCGAATGGGTGCCCTTGCGAGGTCGGTCAGAACGTCCATCCGGCCGCCGCAAAGGAGGCCACATTGTAGCCAGACCGGGCACGAGCTTCTCGACCTGACGGTGTCGGTCGAGGCGGCCGTACCCGAAGAGACGACCCGCCGCGACGCGGATCGTCTCGGTGAAGAACCGCCGCCACTCTCCTCCACCCTTGATCGGACTCGTGCGCGTGGGCGACGTTGCGGCCTTCAGTCCGACGTCGTGCGCGAGATCCTCGATGCGCGCCGAATGGTACGGATCGGAAACGAGCACGACGCTCGTGCGGCGGCGGTCCTTCAAGAAGCGGGCCGCCGCCGCGAGCGACTGCCACGACGTGCGGCCCGTCGTCTCCCGCAGGATGGCGCGTTCGGGAACCGCGTGATCATGGAGATAGGTGGCGCCGACACTCGCCTCGGTGAACCGATCGCCCGGCTGTTTGCCACCGGTCACGACGACGACGGGTGCGATTCCGCGCCGGTACAGCTCGATCGCGTGGTCGAGCCGGGCCGCAAGGATCTTCGAGGCGCGTCCGTCGAACTGCGCGGCGCCGAGCACGATGATCGCGTCGGCGGGTCGGGCGTCGTCACGACGCGCCGCCATGTATACCTGCACGAACACAACCGTCAGGTACACGAACGCGACGGCGAACACCGCCATCGCGACGCGCCGGCCGATCTTGAGCAGCCGCCTCACAGCCGGGCGCGCAGAGCTCGCAGACGCCGGAGCGACGATTCGCGTCCGAGCATGCCGATGGAGTCGAAGAGCGGGAGGCCCTGACCGCGCCCTTCGATGGCCGTGTAGAGAATGTGCATCACCTTGCCCGGCTTTACACCGAGCGCCTCGATCGCGTGGCGCGGGTCGATCTCCGCGGTCCACTCGCAGCCTTCGACGAATTCGATCACGGCGTCGAGGATCTCGGCCGCGCGCTCGGCCTTCGTCGCCTTTTCCAGCGACGCGGGGTCGATCTCGATCTCCTCGTCGGGGGTGAACAGGAACGCCATCTGATCGGCGATCTGCACGAGCGTGGTCGCCCGCACCTGGGCGAGCTCGACCGCTCGCTCGAAGCGCCCGATGTCCAGCCGTGCCCCGTAGCGGGTGCGGGCGAACGGCAACACCGCAGAAACCAGTTCGGGCAGCGGCCGCGCCCGGATGTGCTCCCCGTTCATCCATTCGAGCTTCTTCGGATCGAACGTCGCCGACGAGGTGTTGACCCGCTCGAGCTCGAACTCGGCGATGATCTCGTCGACCGTCAGCACTTCGCGTCCGTCGTCGGGACCCCATCCCAACAGGGCGAGGTAGTTGGTGAGCGCCTCGGGTAGATAGCCGGCGTCGCGGTACTCCTCGACCGACACGGCGCCGTGCCGTTTCGACAACTTTCCTCCGCCCGGACCGAGGATCAGCGGCATGTGGGCGTAGACGGGCTGATCGTCGTGGCCGAGCGCATGCCGCAGGGCGAGCACCCGGTGGGTGGAGTCGATGAGGTCCTCGCCGCGGAGCACGTGGGTGATCTGCATATCGACGTCGTCGACGGCATTGGCGAGGAAGAACACGGGCGTCCCATTCGACCGCACGATCACGAAGTCGGAGATCGTCGACCAATCGACCGAGACCTCGCCCCGGATCACGTCGGTGAACGTGCTGCGGCCCTCGTCCGGGGTGCGGAAGCGGATCGACACCGGACGACCCTCGGCCGCGCGCGCGGCCCGCTCCTCGGCGGTGAGATCGCGGCACTGCCCGCCGTACCCGGGCGGACGACCTTCGCGCATCGCCTGCTCGTTGCGCTCCTTTACCTCGGCCTCGGTGCAGTAGCACTCGTACGCGAGGTGCGCGTCGACCAACTTCGCGGCGGCGGCGAGGTACGCGTCGAACCGCGCACTCTGGAGGTAAGGGCCCTCGTCCCACTCCAGACCGAGCCAGTGCATCACCTGTTGAATCTGGTCGACCGACTCCTGCGTCGAACGGGCGACGTCGGTGTCCTCGATGCGCAGGATGAACGTGCCGCCCACATGGCGCGCCTGGAGCCAGTTGTAGAGCGCGGTGCGCACGCTGCCGATGTGCAAGAACCCCGTCGGTGCGGGCGAGAATCGGAGGCGGACCTGAGTCATGCCGTCATCCCCCGAGGAGCCGCTTGGCGATGACGACACGCTGGATCTGGTTCGTGCCCTCGTAAATCTGCGTGATCTTCGCGTCGCGCATGAATCGCTCGGCCGGCATGTCCTTGGTGTACCCGATCCCACCCAGGAGCTGAACGCAGTCGGTCGTGACCCGCATCGCGGTGTCCGACGCGAACAACTTCGCCATCGACGACGCGCTCGCGGTCTCGGGCGTACCGCCCAGGCCGTCGTCGAGCAGCGCGCACGCCCGGTAAACGAGCAGGCGGGCGGCGTCGACGGCCGTTGCCATGTCGGCCAGCATGAACTGCAAGCCCTGAAACTCGGCGATATGACGACCGAACTGCTTGCGCTCTTGCACGTAGCCAACCGCGAGGTCGAGCGCGCCCTGCGCGATTCCGAGCGCCTGCGCGCCGACCAGCGGGCGGGAACGGTCGAGCGCTCCCATCGCGTACGCGAAACCCTGGCCTGCTTCGCCGATCAGGTTCTCCGCCGGCACGGCGCATTCGTCGAGGACGACCTCGCCGGTCGGCGATCCTCGCACGCCCATCTTGCGCTCGAGCTTCGACACGGAGAATCCGGCAAAGTCCTTCTCGACGACGAAACAGCTGATGCCACGGTGCCCGGCGTCGGGATCGGTCTTCGCGAACACGGTGTAGAAGTCGCTCACACCCGCGTTCGTGATCCAGAGCTTGCGGCCGGTCAATACGTAGTGGTCGCCGTCGCGCACGGCATGGGTGCGCATGCCGGCCACGTCGCTGCCCGCGTCGGCTTCCGAGAGGCAGTACGACGCCTGGCACTCGCCGTCGGCAACGCGCGGCAGGTACTTCTGGCGGAGCGCGGCGCTGCCGTGATCGAGTACGGGTGTCATCGCGAGCTTCGAGATGAAGGTGAACAGCGACGACGACGCGCAGACGCGTGCGACCTCTTCGACGCAGAGCGCGTG
>DASYJT010000444.1:0-9627 GCA_035996165.1 Acidimicrobiia bacterium | reverse complement strand
CGCTCGCCGCGCACGACCGGTTGTTTCCCGGCCGGGATCACGTGCACACCGCGGTCTACGAGTGGACCTCCAGCACGGATGCGGTCGACGCGGTCGTTGCACTCGACCGCGGGCACGCCGGTGTGATCGTCGTCGCCGACGAGCGCGCCGCGCCGCGCCTCGATCTCGCCGTCTCTGTCGAGCTGCGACTCAAACGCACCATCGTCTCGCAGGCCGAACCGCCGCCCCACGATCTCGTGCTCGGATTCTGCGCGGGCGATCCGATCGGCGAGTTTGCGGCGGTCGCGCCGGCAGTCGCCCGCTGCGGCTTCGCGAGCCCGTTCCTTGCCGTCGTCCCGGGCACTGATACCTACGCCGACGAGCTGTGATCTAGCGTCGTCGGCGTGAAGATGACGCTGCTCCTCTGTGACCACGCGCAAGAGGTCGCGGGCAAGCTCTACATCCTCGGCGGCGGCTGGAGCATCTACCGCGGCGCTCCCGTGACGATGGGCCTGGCGGTCAAGATCTCGATCCCGTGGGACGCGGCGAACATCCCGCACGACTTCGCCGCGCGCCTCGTCACCGAGGACGGCCACGATCCGGTCCTGCCGAAGCCCGAGGGCGGCGCGGGCGCGACCCGGGTCGAGTTCCAGGGCCGGTTCGAAGCCGGGCGTCCCGCGGGGATGCCGCCCGGCAGCGAGCTCGACGCGCCCTTCGCCGTCAACATCGCCGGCCTGCCCCTGGCGCCCGGTCGTTACGAATGGCAGGTCGAGATCGACCAGGACCTCGTAGGCCGCGTCCCCTTCACCGTGATGGAGGGCTAACCCGGGTTCGGCGCGTTTCCTCATCCGCAACCCGGCGGCGCCGATGATGCCAGCGGGAACCGCTTCCCTGCCCCCTCCCCCCAGGGGCGGCAAAGCGCGCGACGGCCCGCCGGTTCACGCACCGGCGGGCCGTTGAAATTGGATCGTTCTCTCGCATTTACATCTTTGGAAGCTGCCTTCGGACGCGCGTTAGCGTCGGCGGATGGGACGTTTTGACGGACGGGTAGCAGTCGTGACGGGCGCGGGATCGGGGCTCGGGCACGCCACCGCGCGCCAATTGGCGAGCGAAGGTGCGCTGGTCGCGTGCTTCGACATCGCGGTGGACGCGGCGGAGAAGACCGCCGCGGAGATCGGTGAGACCGGTGGGACGGGGCGCGCGTATCGCGTCGACGTCTCCGACCCCGACTCGGTCAAGGACGCGATGGCGAGCGCGGCGAGCGACCTCGGCCGGCCGCAGGTGGTCGTGAACAGCGCGGGCATCGGGCGCTTCTCGAATACCCACGAGACGCCGTTCGCGGAATGGCAGAAGATCATCGGCGTCAACCTCACCGGCACGTTCCTCGTCTGCCAGGCGGCGTTGCCGCACCTCCTCGACGGCGGCGGCTCGATCGTGAACATCGCCTCGAACGCGGGTATCCGCTCCCAGCCGTTCTCGGCGGCGTACTGCTCGTCGAAGGCGGGTGTCATCCACCTCACGAAGGTCATCGCCGACGAGTACCTGAAGCGGGGCGTGCGCTCGAACTGCGTGGCGCCCGGCGGCATGGAGACCCCGCTGCAGGAGGCGTTCTTCGAGTTCCCCGAGGGTGCCGACTGGAAGTCGATGCGCAAGGCGATGTCACCGCTCGGTAACTCGCAGCCGGAGGAGATCGCGAACGTCGTCGCGTTCGTCGCGTCCGACGACTGCCGCTACATGACCGGTTCGATCGTCTCGATCGACGGCGGCATCACGGTATGAGCCCAGCTGCGGCCGATGCCATGATCGACGACGCGCGCAGCGTGTGGGAGCTCGTCGAGCGGCGAACCGCGGCCACGCCCGATCGCGTGATGCTGTACGACGGCGATCGCACCACGACCTTCGCCGAGTACCAGGCGCTGTGCGAGCGCGCGGCCGCCGGGCTGCACGCGCTCGGTGTCACCGAGGGCATGAACGTCTCGTGGCAGTTGCCGACGTGGACGGAGTCGGCCGTGCTCGTGGGCGCGTTGTGCCGGCTCGGCGCGATCCAGAACCCGATGCTCCCGATCTACCGTTACAAGGAGATCTCGTTCATCGCCAAGCAGACGCACTGCGAACTGCTGATCACGCCGTCGATCTGGAACAAGTTCGACTATCAAGCCGTCGCCGAACAGGTCGCGGGCGAGAGCAACGACATGCACACGCTCGTCGCCGACCACTTCAATCCCGAGAGCGACCCGGCCACACTGCCGCCGCCGCCCGCCGTGTTCGACGATCCCGCGCAGGATCCGGTGCGGTGGATCTTCTACACGTCGGGCACGACCGCCGACCCGAAGGGCGCGCAGCACACCGATCGCACCGTCCTCGCCGGCGCGATCGCGTACGCCGAGCGCACGCACGTCGTGGCCGACGACATCGCGCTCGTCGCGTTCCCGTTCACGCACATCGGCGGGATCATCATCGGTGTGTACACACCGTTGCTGACGGGCTCGGCCGCGGTCCTGATGGAGTCGTGGACGGCCGCGACCTCGACCGAGCTGATCGGCCGGCACAAGGTGACGTTGGCCAACGGCGCGGCCGCGATCCACACCGCGCTGATCGAAGAAGCCCGCGTCGATCCGGCCGCGTACGCGACCGTGCGCGACTTCCCCGGCGGCGGTTCCACGAAGCCTCCGCATCTGCACGACGAGTTGAAGAAGGTGATCCCGAGCTCGATCGGTACGACATCGGGCTACGGCATGACCGAGGCGCCGATCGTCGCCCAGACCGATGTCGACGCTCCCGACAGCTCGAAGGCGACCGCCGAGGGCACGCCGAGCCGCGGCGTCACCATGAAGATCCTCGAGAACGGCGAGATCGTGGTGAAGGGACCGCAGGTGATGCGCGGCTACGTCGACAGCTCGCTCGACGCCGACGCGTTCACCGCCGACGGGTTCCTCCGCACCGGCGACATGGGCCGGTTCGACGAGCACGGTGCGATCCTCATCACCGGGCGCATCAAGGACGTCATCATCCGTA
The DNA here is from genome assembly GCA_035996165.1 of Acidimicrobiia bacterium. Classification (GTDB taxonomy): domain Bacteria; phylum Actinomycetota; class Acidimicrobiia; order IMCC26256; family PALSA-610; genus PALSA-610. Next base: position 6,633 of record DASYJT010000444.1, on the reverse strand, counting down.
AGGGCGAGAACGTCTCGGCGAAAGAGGTCGAGGACGTGCTGTACGGCCATCCGAAGGTCGCCGACGTCGCGGTGCTCGGCATCCCCGACGAGGACCGCGGCGAGATGGTCGTCGCGTTCGTAGTGCCGAAGGAGGCCGACGACCCGCCGACGATTCCCGACGTGCGCGAGTACTGCAAGAGCGTCGGGCTGATGACACAGAAGATCCCCGAGCGCATCGAAGTCATCGACGCCATGCCGCGCAACCCGAGCGGCAAAGTGCCCAAGCACGAGCTCCGAGCCCGGATCATCCCCCCGCGCGGTTGACGAGCGCGTCGAACAGCCGCTGCTGCGCCGGATCGGTGTCGGCGGTGTCTTCCGGGTGCCACTGCACCGCGAGGAGGAACGCGCCGTCGAGCTCCAGCGCTTCGACGATGCCGTCCGTGGCCCGGCCTACAACGCGCAGGCCGTCGCCGAGCTGATCGATGGCCTGATGGTGATGGCACGACGCGACGATCTTGGTCGTGTCCATGACGTCGGCGACGAGCGACCCGGCGTCGAGCGTCACCTCGTGCTCGCGGGCGCCGCCCGCAACTCCGGGCTGGCCGTGCGCAGGAACTCCGGGGTCTTCGGCGATGTGCTGGTGCAGCGTGCCGCCCCGGGCGACGTTGAGGATCTGGATGCCGCGACAGATCGCGAGCGTGGGCACCGATCGGATCGTCGCCGCTTCCGCGAGCGCGCACTCGAAGTCGTCGTCGGCGGCGTCGACTCCGTAGACGCTCGGATGCGGAGCTTCGCCGTAGCGGGCGGGGTCGACGTCGGGGCCGCCGGTGAGCACCAGCGCGTCGACGCGTGCGAGCAGCTCTTTCGGGTCGCGGGCGTCGTTCACGATGACGGGCTGGCCCCCGGCGCGCAGCACCGCGTCGACGTAGCGGTAGGGGAGCGCGGCCGCGCCCGAGTACGGCCACTTGTCGGTGCGGCCCAGCCGCCGACCGGTGAGCGCGACTATCACCATCTCGGGATCACCATGTCGGGATCACCATTGGTCGAAGTTCCGGCGCCGTTCCCAGTCGGTGACGGCGCGATTGAAGTGCGCCCACTCTTGGCGGGCGGTGTTCAGCAGGTGATCGTGGACGTCGACGCCGAACGCGTCGGCCGCCACCTTCGAGCCGGCGAGCGCGTCGATCGCTTCCACGAGGTTGTCGGGGACGCGGGCGAGGTCGGGATCCGCATACGCGTTGCCGTTGAACCGCGGACCCGGGTCGATGCCGTGCTCGATGCCGTGCAAGCCCGCGGCGATCGTCGCCGCGAACGCGAGGTACGGATTCGCGTCGGCGCCCGGGATGCGTGACTCGAGCCGGAACGAGGCGCCGTGGCCGACGATGCGGTAGCCGCACGTGCGATTGTCGACGCTCCACGCGAGCGCGGTCGGCGCCCACGACTCGGGTTGGTAGCGCTTGTAGGAGTTGACCGTCGGCGCGTACATCCACGCGAACTCGCGGCCGCACGCGATCTGCCCGCCGAGCCAACCGCGCATGGCGGGCGAGAGGTGATCGGGCGCGGTGGCGTCCCACATCAGCGCGTCGGCGCCGTCGGTCGACCAGAGGCTCGAGTGCACGTGGCACGACGAACCGACCTCGTCGGAGGAGAACTTCGCCATGAAGGTAACCGCGCGGTTGTGCTGCGCCGCGATCTCCTTGACGCCGTTCTTGTAGATGACATGGCGGTCGGCCATCTCGACCGCGTTCGAGTACACCAGGTTGATCTCGTGCTGGCCCTTGCCCGCTTCGCCCTTGGAGAACTCCACCGGCACTCCCGCGCCGTCGATGCCGTTGCGGATGTCGCGGATGAGGTATTCCTCACGGGTCGTCTGGAGGATGTGGTAGTCCTCGACGACGAGTGAATGCGGGGTGAGGTTGGCGAAATCCTTCGCCGCCGCCTCCTCCAACGACTCGCGGAAGACGAAGAACTCGAGCTCACTCGCGAAGTTCAACGTGAAGCCCGCGGCCGCGGCGCGTTCCACCTGGCGTTGCAGGATGCGGCGGGGCGACACCTCGATGGGCGCGCCCGTCTCCTCGTCGAGGAGGTCGCAGAGCACCAGCGCGGTCTTCTCGAGCCAGGGAATCACGCGGATGGTCGCAAGGTCGGGCTGGGCGGCCATGTCGCCGTAGCCCTGGTCCCAGCTCGCGAACTCGTAGCCGGGCAGCACGTTCATCTCGCTGTCGACGGCGAGGAGGTAGTTGCACATGTGGAGCGGTTCCACGCCCGCACCCATGTGCTCGCGCCAGTAGCTACCGGTGACCCGCTTGCCGACGAGGCGACCCTGCAGGTCGGGGAACGCGACCAGCACGGTGTCGATCGCGCCCGTGCGGATCGACTCCGCGAGCTCGGTGGCGTCCAGCATCCCGCGCACGGTCATCGGACCAGCCTATTTACTCGGGCGTCACGTACGCGGCGGTGATGCCACCGTCGACGACGAGCGACGCGCCCGTCATGAACGAGGCGTCGTCGGAGGCGAGGAACAACGCGGCCTGGGCCAACTCCTCGGCGCGGCCGAGGCGTCCCATCGGGATGTGCACCATGCGGCGGGCGCGGCGGTCGGGATCCGAGAGGAGCTCTTCGAGCAGGGGGGTTTGGATCGGTCCGGGGCACAGCGCGTTCGCCCGGATGCCCTGGCGGGCGTACTCCACCGCGATCTCGCGCGTCATCGAGAGCACGCCACCCTTGCTGGCTGTGTAAGCGATCTGCGCGGTCGCCGCACCCATCAGCGCGACGAACGACGCCACGTTGACGATGCTCCCGCCGCCCGACGCGATCATCGCCGGGATGCCGGCCCGGCACCCGAGCCACACGCCCTTGAGGTTGATGTCCATCACTTTTTCCCACGTCGACTCGGGCGTGTCGAGCACGCCTCCGTCGTCGGCGGGAAAGATGCCGGCGTTGTTGTAGAGCACGTGCAGCGCGCCGTACCTGTCGGTCGCGCATTTGACCATCGCCTCGCAGTCGCTCCACTGCGACACGTCGGCGCGCACGAATGTGGCCTCGCCGCCCGCGGCGCGGACCGCGTCGACGGCCGCGTTCCCCGCGTCGGCCACGACGTCGGACACCACGACCTGGGCGCCCTCGCTCGCGAACAACTCCGCCGCGGCGCGTCCCATCCCGCTCCCCGCGCCCGTGATCAGCGCGACCTTGCCGGCGAGTCTTCCCGTCATTTCGTCACCTTCTTGTACTCGCGGGGTCCTTCCACGACCTCGAGCTGCAGCGCCTCGGTGAAGCACGCGTCGAGCCGCGGATTGTTCTCCCGCACGAAGTTGTCCATCTGGTTGGTCACCGGCTTGATCGCGTTCACGGCCGGATAGATGAGCCGCACCTTGGTGTCGGTGCCGGCCGCGTTCTCGAGCGCGGTCGCGTACGTCGCGCGCGCGTCGATCATGTGTCCCCAGTCGGTGCTCCAGCCTTCGACGGCCTTCGCCGGCGTGCTCGATGTTGGGTGCACGGTTGCGAACTCCGCGACCATCGCCCGCAACGGCACGTTCTCCGCGCGTACCCGGGCCACACGGTCGGCGCCGAGCTTCGGATTCGGGTTGGGGAGTGCCTTCAGCTTCGTCTGGGCCCGGTCGCAGGCGGCGGAGATCGCGGCGGCCGAGGCGACGTCGAGCTTCTCCGGAGAGTGGGAGCCCACCAGCGTCCACCCGAGGATGATGCCGATGCAGAGGATCGCGACGAACAAGCTCAGGATGAGGAATTCCCACGGGGCGTGCTTCCGCCCGGGCGGCTCGGTCTGGTGCACCGCGCCGTTCGAGTGCGGTGCTTCGAACGCGGGCGCCGCCGGCGTCTCGTCGGCATCCCCCGACCCAACCGGCTCCCGGGGCTCGTCGCGCATCGCTGCATCCTCTCGGACGACCCGTCGCCGGAGCGAACCGGGAACCCAAACCCCACCAACACTTGTCAGGAAAAACGTTGCTGGGAACCGAAAACCCTGCCAACACTTGTCAGGAAAATCGTTGGTGGGGAACGAAAACCCTGCCAACTGTTGTCAGGAAAATCGTTGGTGGGGAACGAAATTCCTGCCAACTGTTGGTGGGAAAAATGGATCAGGGGAGGGGGAGGAGCATGGTGAGGGTGTCGGCTTGTTCGGCGACGACCTCGAAGCCGTTGCGCGCGTAGAGGCGTTTGGCGGGGTTCTCGCGATTCACGCTGAGGCTGATTGCGCGGGTGGAGTCGCGCTCGGCGCGGGCGATGATCGAGCCCATCAGCAGCGTGCCCACCCGCTGACCCCGGAACTCCGGATAGACCGCGATCGACAGCTCGGGGATGTCGTCGGCCACGTATCCGTAACCCGGCGAGCCGGCATCGAAGCGGCGCAACCACACCGCGCCCACAGGTTCGTCGCGACGATCGAGCGCGCACAACGCGACGTCGCCCGTGCGTCCCCAGTCGGCGATGTAGCGCGCGTTCTCGGAGACGGCGAGCACCGCCTCGAGCGGAGGGCGTTCCTCGGCTCCGTCGTCGAGCCAGTTGACCGCTTCGTACAGCATCTCGGCGAGGAAGGCGGGGTCGGCCTGCGCGCTGAGACGGAACACGGGCGCAGCCTAGGGTGACGGCGTGGCGAGACGACCATTACTGGGAGTGCTCGTCGCGCTTGCGGTCGCCACGGTGGGGTGCGGCGGCACCGGGGTTCGTCTTCGCGACGAACGAGTCGGGGCGATCGACTGGACGAGGTGCGCGGAGGTCGAGTGCGGCTCGCTCTCGGTGCCGCTCGACTATCGCAATCCGACCGGTTCCCACATCACGCTCGCACTGGCGCGTCTGCCCGCAGCGCGCAAGCGGATCGGTGTGTTGTTCACCAACCCGGGCGGACCGGGCGGTTCGGGCGTCGAGTTCCTGCGGGCGGCGGCGCAGGTGTTCCCGACCGAGATCCGCGATTCGTTCGACCTCGTCTCGTGGGATCCGCGCGGCGTCGGTGGGAGCGCGCCCGTGCACTGTCTCGACGACCTCGACCCCTTCTACGCGGTCGACCGAAATCCGAAGAACGCGGCCGGCGTCGCGAGAAACGTCTCGGCGACCAATGCGTTCGTCGCCGCGTGCGAGCAGAACAGCGGCGGCCTGCTGCCGTTCGTCTCGACCGAGGCGACCGTGCGCGATCTCGACTCGATCCGCGCGGCTCTCGGGGAGCGCCAGATCAGCTTCGTCGGTTTCTCGTACGGCACGTTGATCGGCGAGATGTACGCCGATCGCTTCCCGACCCACGTCCGGGCGATGGTGCTCGACGGCGTGGTCGATCCCGCGCGTTCGTACGCCCAGACCACACTCGATCAGGCCACGAGCTTCGACGACGACCTGAGCGCGTTCTTCGAACATTGCCGAGCGGACTCGTCGTGCGCGTTCGCCCGAAACGCCGACCCGGCCGTCGCGTACGACGACCTCGTGCACACGATCCGCCAGGAGCCCATCCCCGCCACCGTCGACGGTGAGCGCCGCACCCTCGGCCCGGGTGAGCTCGACATCGGAGTGGCGAGCGCGCTGTACGCGGGCGCGGGCGGCTACGACACGCTGGCGGCGGCGCTCGCCCAGGCCGGACGCGGCAGCGGCGACCGGATGCTCGCCCTGGCCGACGCGTACACGGGCCGAACGACGGGCGGGAAGTACTCGAACGAGACGGCCGCGTCGTTCGCCGTCGGCTGCATCGATGCCCCCGCGCCGCCGACGATCACTGCGGTGCAGAACCTCGCGACACGAGCCGCTCGCGTCGCGCCCCGCTTCGGTCCGACGACGGTGTGGCTCGGACTGCCGTGCACGCGGTGGCCGGCGCCGGTCGTCGGCAAGGTCGCGGAGATCCATGCGCCGGGCGCGCCCGCGATCGTTGTCGTCGGCACGACCCACGATCCCGCGACGCCGTACTCGTGGGCCACCGCGGTGGCGCGTCAGCTGAAATCGGCCCACCTCGTCACCGTCGAGGCCGCGAGCCACACGTCGTACGGGCGAGCGAACCAGTGCGTCGACTCGATGGTCGACCACTACCTGATCGATCTCGTCGCGCCGGCACTCGGCGCGCGCTGCACGTGAGCGGCGTCAGGTGACGTCGAGCGACAGCATGCGGATCGCGTTGCCCCGCATGATCTTGTAGACCGCTTCGTCGGAGAGGCCCTGCACCATTTCCTCGGCGATCTTCTTCGTGTCGGGCCACGTGGAATCGGTGTGCGGGTAGTCGGTCTCGAAGGTGATGTTGTCGACGCCGACCCGATCGAGCGACTCCAGGCCGTGCCGATCGCGGAAGAAGCAGCCGTAGATCTGGCGGTAGTAATACGTCGACGGCGGCTCGGGCACGAGGTCTTTCACGCCGCCCCACGCCCGGTGCTCTCGCCACACGTCGTCGGCGCGCTCGAGCACGTACGGCAGCCAACCGATCTGACCCTCCGAGTACGCGAGCTTCAACTCGGGGAACCGCACGAGTACGCCGGAGAACAAGAAGTCGGAAAGCGACGCCATCGCGTTGTTGAAGCTGAGCGTGGCTGCAACCGCGACGGGCGCGTCGCCCGACGTGGCCGGCATCTGCGACGACGAACCGATGTGCATGCACACCACGGTGTTCGTCTCTTGGCACGCGACGAAGAACGGGTCCCACTCGCCCGAGTGGATCGACGGCAATCCCAGC
>DASYJT010000443.1:0-8571 GCA_035996165.1 Acidimicrobiia bacterium | reverse complement strand
CACCCCTCGGCGTCGAGCCGGGTGGCTCCCGCCGCAGGTGAGAGCGCGGGTCCGACCTCGGCGATGACTCCGTCGACGATGCGGACATCGGCCGTCCGCTCCCCGGTCGCGTCGACGACGCGCCCACCCTGGATCAACACTTCACCGTTAGACAATTGGCCCTCCGGAGCCCAGCAGCGACCAGAGCACCGCCATGCGCACGGCCACCCCGTTCGCGACCTGCTCGGTGACGAGAGAACGCGCGGAATCCGCGACCTCGCCCGCGATCTCGATGCCGCGGTTCATGGGACCGGGGTGCATCACGAGGGTGTCGGGCTTGCAGCGCGCCGCGCGCTCGACGCTGAGTCCCCAGCGCGCGGAGTACTCCCGCAGCGACGGGAACAGCGCCTGGCCGATCCGTTCGCGTTGGATGCGCAGGAGATAAACAACGTCGACGTCGGGCAACACCTCGTCGAGATCACTCGTGACCGCGACCGGCCACCCGTCGAGCCGTTCGGGCATCAGCGTAGGAGGTCCGACGAGTGTGAGCTCGCAACCGAGCGCGTGAAACGCCATCACGTCGCTGCGCGCGACCCGCGAGTGGCGGATGTCGCCGACGATCGCGATGCGGCAGCCGTCGAGCGAGGGGCCGCGATGGCGGCGCAGCGTGAACGCGTCGAGCAGCGCCTGCGTGGGGTGCTCGTGGCACCCGTCGCCGGCGTTGACGACGCGCGCCGAGCTCCACGACGCGACCCGGTGCGGCGCGCCGGCGGCCGAATGGCGCACGACGATCGCGTCGACACCCATCGCGTCGATCGTCTGCACGGTGTCGAGGAGGCTCTCACCCTTCTTCACCGACGAGGTCGACACCGAGAAGGTCATCGTGTCGGCCGAGAGTCGCTTTGCCGCGGTCTCGAACGACAGCCGCGTGCGGGTCGAGTCCTCGTAGAACAACGACACGACGGTGCGACCCCGCAGCGCGGGAATCTTCGGGATATCGCGTTGCGTCACCTCGAGGAACGACTCGGTGAGATCGAGCATCGCCTCGATCCCGGCTCGGCCGCCCAGGTCGTCGACCGACAGCAGGTGCTTCATCGGCGCTCGTCCTCCCGCTCGGGGGTCCCCCACAGGTCGACGCCGTCGTCGCCGTCGACCTCGGTGAGTCGCACTCGTACGTCTTCGCTCGTTCGGGTCGGAAGGTTCTTGCCGACGTAGTCGGCGCGCAGCGGGAGCTCGCGGTGACCTCGATCGACCAGCACCGCGAGCTGCACCGCCCGGGGCCGGCCGAGCTCGTGGAGGGCGTCGAGGGCGGCGCGGGCCGTTCGGCCGGTGAACAGCACGTCGTCGACCAGGACGACGACATTGCCCGAGATGTCGGGAACCTCGGTCGGGCCGAGGGGTGCGACGGGACGGAGGCCGATGTCGTCGCGGTAGAACGCGACATCGAGTGCTCCCACCGCGGGCTCGACGGCCTCGAAGGACGCGATCGCCGCCGCGATGCGGTGCGCGAGCGCGACCCCGCGGGTGTAGAGGCCGACCAGGACGACGTCGTCGGCGCCGTGATTGCGCTCGACGATCTCGTGCGCGATGCGAGTCAGCGCCCGCCGGAGATCGGCAGCGTCGAAGACATGCGTGCGGAGGACTGCATCGGGAACGACTGCATCGGGAACGACTGAAGCGCCACCGTCGCGCGCGTCTCGTTCACCGGCCTGCTGAGGCGACATCGCCAACTCCTCCGTAGGGACCTCACAGGATCCCCTTCACGGTCGGATGGAGGTTAGCACCGCGTCCGCGTCGGCGCGATCGGCCTCGGACGCACCGTGCGCCGAATACAGCGCGGCGTCGAGGGTGGCCCCGACCGCGTCGAGACGGTCGTCACCGAGGCGATCTGCGAGCGCGCGGGCGTACTCGTGCGGGGTCTCGGATGGCGCGCGCGCCCGCCCGGCCTTGCGCCCGGCGCGCTCCAAACGGTGCAACGCTCCCGCGCTCCACGATGCCTTGCGGGCGCGCCGGCGGCGGGACGCGGCGACGAGCTGGGGAGCGGCGAACACGGCGAGCCCCAACAGCACGACCGCGATCGTCAGTGGGATCGCGTTGTGGCGGGCGTCGGCAAGCCACGACCCGCCCGCTTTGGCGTCGCCCGCGAGCGGCACCGCCGCCGTCGGGTCGAAACCCTGCCAGCCGATGCCGGCGAAGTAGATCTCGGCCCACGCGTGGGCGTCGCGCTCGCGCACGACGAACCGGCCGGTGAGCGAGTCGCGCGCGCCCGGTGCGAAGCCGGTGGCCAGCCGGGCCGGAATGCCGATGCTGCGCGCCAGCACCACCAGGCTGCTCGCGATCTGCTCGCACCAACCGACCCGCGTGTGAAACAGGAAATCGGCGACGACGTCACCAGGCGGCGAGAGGGGCGCGTTCAGCGAGTACTGCAGGTTCTCGCCCATCCAGGTCTCGATCGCACGCACCTTGTCGAAGGTGTTCGTCGCTCCCGCGGTGATCGACCTCGCCAGCGCGGCCACCCGCGCCGTCGTCGCTTTGCTGTTCGCCGACTGCACGTACTGCTGGAGGACAGGCTCGGGGATGGCCGAGGCGTCGGCCGCGCGCAGCTTGGCCTCGGTCACGGGAAGGCTGCGGCTGATCACGGTGTAAACCGCGCCCTTGCCGAATCCGCTCGAGCCGGCGACCTGGACGGTGCCGTCGGAGCGCCGGTTCAAGACCCGGTCGGTCTCGACCACTCTCGGGCTGGGCGCGGCGAACACGACCTCGGTGTAGCCGGTCTCCACGTGGAACGTCTGGCGGAACTCCGCCCCGGACTGCGCGCCGACGTCGTACAGCGCGGGTGCGACGTTCACCCGGTTGCCGTCGTCGTGCGCGAGGGAGTCGTCGACGCGGCCCGGTCGGCTGTTCGACCAATTCGAACCGTGGTACTCGTCGAACGTCTCTCCTCGCCAGAAGTCGGGGTGCGACGCATCGACGGTGAACACGACCGCGCCGGAGAGCCGAGGTCGCGACGTCAAGCTCAGTTGGCTGCTCGTCCGCAGCGACGACGGCGCGCCGTCGATGTCGCCGCCGCTCGGTAGAGCTCCCGGCCACACGTGGCGGCCGAGGCGCGCCGTGACGGTCGGGACGAACGCGACCGCGACGACCACGACGACCAGCGCGATGACGCCGCCGACGCGTGCGAGCTCGGGCCACCGACGCGCGATCGGAACGCCGTCGGCGAGGGCAGGCACAGTCTCGGCATCGGCCCGGTCTACGAATACGAGCGTGAGCATCGTGGCCGCGGCCCAGAGCAAGAGCAGCCAGCTGCGGTCGGCGCCCGCGAACGACGAGTGCCGCAGCGCGGCCAGACCGCCGAGGCCGAGCAGCACGACGGTGGCGCGGCGCGTGGGTATCGACGGCAACGCGAGTACGCCCAGGACCGCGGCGACCGCGCCGGCGACCGCACCCGTGATCCACGGCAGACCACCGTGCTCGGCCGCGATGCCGCCGACCGATCCGAGGGCGACCGCGGCCGGGATGGCGACGATGCGAAACACGGGTGCGACCTTGCGAGCCCGGCCCGGCGACTCCGACGAGGACACGTCGGGCGCGCTCACGCGTGCACCACTTCCGCCGGCCAGTCGGCGGGTGGCTCGGGCGGGGGCCCGGAGGACGCGCGTGCGAGCCGGCGGCCGAGCGCGCGCGCATCGGAGACCATCTCGCCGACGGGCTGGTCGACTTCGAACGTGCCGCACCAGACGACCCCGCCCGCCGCCAGCGTCGCGGTACCGATGCCCATCGCGAGGCTTGCCGCGGCCTCCGGAGTCGGGCCGCGGAGGTCGACGACGAGCGCGATGCCGAGTGCGGGCGGAGGCTCGTGCTCGCGCACCACGATCTCGCCGCGGCGCGCGCTCGTAGGCCAGTGGACGAGCCGCGCCGCGTCGCCGGGTGCGTACGGGCGGACGGCGCGAACAGTGTCCCCGCCGCCGCGTACCAGCAACGGCGACGCGCTCGAGACGCGTTCGTCGGGAATCGGTTGCAATATGGCCCGCGCGACGTTCGGGCGCGGGGCGACGAGGATCGGGGCCGGCAGCGCGACGCGCACGGTTCGGGTGCGGACGAAGACGCCGAGCGGCGCCGAGGTGCGCAACTGGATGCGCACGGATCGAAACACTCCGCGACGCGCCGCCGAGTGCGGGAGGCGTCCGTCGGTCGGCGCGGCACAACTTCTCCACGTTGCAGGCGGATCCAGGGCGCGCACGTCGACCCGCGACGCGCGGCCGGTGATCGTGATGCGCAGCTCGATCGAATCGCCAACTGTTGCGTCCGTTGGTGCGATCGCGGAGACCCCGAGCCGCGCCAGCGACGCGATCGGCCACACGATGCCGACGACGAACAACGTGAACGCGAACACTCCGACGGCGACGACGGCTTCCTGGCCGGTTGCCGCGCCCGCGGCCACGCCGTACGCGCCGAGTGTGAAGAGCACGATCGAGGTCAGTGTGAGATCGCCCGGGCCTTGGTGCCCACCGCCACTGCCGCGCAGTGCCGCGCCGGGACCGCGACCGGTCGTGGTCGTCCGGTCGGCCGGCGTCAGCGACACGAGGTGATCATCCGCGCGGGGCGGCGACGCGTTCCACGATCTCGGTGACGACGCGCGCGCCGGCGGCGACGTCGACGCCGCTCGCGAGCACGATGCGGTGCGCGAGCGAGGCCGCCGCGACCGCTTTCACGTCGTCGGGCGAGACGAAATCACGGCCGGTGACCGTGGCGTGCGCCTGCGACGCGCGCAACAGGCTCAGGCTCGCCCGCGGCGATGCGCCGAGCGCGACCCCGGGGTGGTTCCGCGTGGCGTCGGCGACGTCGAGGACGTAGTCGAGAACGTTGTGCGCGCAATGCACGTGGCGAACCGCGGCCATCGCCTGCGCGAGCTCGTCGGGAGTGGTGACCGCTTGGATCTCGTCGAGCGCCTCGACCCCGCCACCGCCGCTCAGGATCTCGCGTTCGGCGGCGCGCCCGGGCCGGCCGATGGTGCACACCATCGCGAACCGGTCGAGTTGGCTGTCGGGCAGCGGAAACGTGCCGGCATGACCGAACGGGTTCTCCGTGGCGACGAGGAAGAACGGTGCGGGCAGCGGATGCGTGGCGCCGTCGACCGTGACCTGGTGTTCCTCCATCGGCTCGAGGAGCGCGGCCTGCGTGCGGGGCGAGGCGCGGTTCACCTCGTCGACGAGGAGCACGTTCGCGAACACCGGACCGGCGCGGAACTCCCACTCACCGGTTGCCGGGCTGTAGACGGACGTTCCCGTGACGTCGGCCGGGAGCAGGTCGGGGGTGCACTGCACCCGCCCGAAGTGGCCGCCGATCGCGTTCGCCAGCGACTTCGCGAGGAGGGTCTTACCGGTTCCGGGCACCCCCTCGACGAGGAGGTGACCGCCCGACAGCAACGCGACGACTGCGAGCCCGACGACGTCGTCGGCGCCCCGCATCGATCGGCACACCGCATGGAACACGTCGACGGCGACCGTTCGCGGGTCGCGAGGTTCGTCGACAGGCGAAGTCGGCAGCTGCATATCGTGGTCAAGGGTAGGCCACCGCGAGGGTGCCTCAGGACGAGGGGTCGATAACGCCCGGGTCGTCCGAACCGGTCTCGCCGATCTCGTCGAGGAGCAACTCCACGAGCTCGAAATGCAATTGTGTGAGCCAGCTGTAGAGAACCCCGTATTCGTAGCGCGGGTCGCCGGGTGCGTAATCGGTGTCGGTCTCCTCGGTGACGCCCAGCGCGGTACCGATGACCAGCCGGGCGTCGTTCAGCGCCGTCAGCCATTGCGACTCTTCCTCGGGCGTCAGGTTGACCTCGACCAGTCCCTTGCTGTTGGGAGCGGCGCCCTCGAGCCCGTCCGCGACCGCCGCGAGCGCGGCCCGGCGCGCCTGCACGAGATCGCCGTGCACGAGCGCGTCGTACTCGCCCTGGGCCTTTTCCTCGGTCGGGTCGAGGTACGCACGCGGATACAGACGATCGCGGACATCGCCGTCCGGGGGCTCCTCGACGATCGCGATCATGTCGCGAGCGGTCATGACCAGCAGCTCGACCTCTTGGGTGTGGAGCGTCACGACGAGCGCTCCCCCGCGCGCCCGCCGGAACATCGCGCGGGCCATCAGTCGTCCTTCTGCATGGTCGCCCACAGACCGAACGCGTGCAGCCGAGCGACGTCGGCTTCACACTTTTCGCGGGCGCCACTTGCGACGACGGCCTTACCCTCGAAGTGCACCTGATTCGTCAAGCGGCTCGCCTTCGCCCGCGAATACCCGAACAGCTTTTGGAACACGAAGATGACGTAGGCGAAGGTGTTCACGGGATCGTTCCACACGAGCACGACCCACGGAACGTCGGGCCGGGCTTCCTCCGCGCCGAGCAGTTCCTCGACGGTGTCGGGGATCGTGATCTCGGAGATATCGGGAGCGGTCATCACTCCGAGACGGGCGTGTCTGCCGCGCGCACGTCGTCGGCGATGCGCGCGAGCAGGCCGTTGACGAACCGGCCCGAGTCCTTCGTGGAGTACTGCTTCGCGAGCTCGACTGCTTCGGTGATGATCGCGCCGGTCGGGGTCTCGGGCACCCAGGCGAGCTCGAACGTGCCGAGCCGCAACAACGCGCGGTCGATCACCGGCATGCGCTCGAGCGACCAGTGCTCGGAGAACTTTCGGATGAGCGCGTCGATCTCTTCCCGATGATCGTCGGCGCCGAGCACGATGCGGCACGCGTATTCGTCGGGTTCGACGGGCAGTTCCGCGATGAGATCGGCCGCGCTCAATGCGCGCAGCTCACTCTCGTACGCGAGACCCAGTGCCCGTTCCCGCGCAGCGCGGCGCGTCGCCACCGGTGTCTCCCCTCCGCCCGCTCAGGAGCGGGACAGATACTCGCCGGTGCGCGTGTCGACCTTCACGCGGTCACCGATGTTGACGAAGAGCGGCACCTGCACGACGAAACCGGTCTCGAGGGTCGCTGCCTTACGCGCGCCCGACACCCGATCTCCCTGCATGCCGGGCTCGGTCTCGGTGACGTCGAGCTCTACCGAGGCCGGCAGGTCGACACCGATCACCTCTTCTTCGTAGGTGGGCAGTACCGCGGTGTCGCCCTCCTTGAGGTAGTTCGACGCGCTTCCCACGTTCTCGGCGGGAACCTGGATCTGGTCGTACGTCTCGTTGTCCATGAAGACGTAGTCGGTGCCCTCGCGGTAGAGGAACTGCATCTCGCGCTTGTCGATGACCGCGGTCTTGACCTTCTCGTCGGCGCGGAACGTGCGGTCGAGCACGGCGCCGTTGCGCACGTTCTTCAGCTTGGTGCGCACGAACGCGCCGCCCTTGCCCGGCTTGACGTGCTGGAACTCGACGACCGTCACCAGCCCTTCGGGCAGCGCGAGGGCCATGCCGTTCTTCAGGTCGTTCGTGGAGATGCTCACAACACGAGATCCTTGGGGGTCAGGGTGAGGGCGACGGATCCGGTCGCACCGACGACGAGCGTGTCTTCGATGCGCACACCGCCAACGCCGGGAAGGTAGACGCCGGGCTCGACGGTGACGACGTCGTTGAGGAGCAAGGTATCACCGGCGGTGCTGGCGACCCGCGGTGCCTCGTGGATCTCGAGGCCGACACCGTGGCCGGTCGAGTGGGAGAACGCCTCGGCCCAGCCCGCCTCCGCGATCACGTCACGGGACGCCCGATCGACCGCCGCGCACTCGACGTCGGCGGCGACCGCGGCGCGACCGACCGCCTGACTGTGAAGGACGACGTCGTAGAGGTGGCGCGCGTCGGGGCCGGGATCGCCGACCGAGACCGTTCTCGTCATGTCGGAGCAATACCCCTCGACGATGCACCCGAAGTCGCACACGATCAGCTCGTTGTGCTCGATCACCCGGTCGCTCGGTACGTGATGCGGCTTGGACCCGTTCGGCCCGGAGGCGACGATGGGATCGAAGCTGTTGCCACTCGCGCCGCGCTCTCGCATCGCGAACTCGAGCGCGACCGCGAACTCGCGCTCGGTCGGGTGGTCTGCGAGCATCGGCAGCAGCGCCTGGAACGCGTCGTCGGCGATCGCGCACGCCCGCCGGATCCGATCGATCTCGCCGAGGTCCTTTACCCGACGGAACTCCTCGACGAGCTCGCCCGCGGGCACCAGCTCGACGCCCGCGAGCGCGCTTGCGTAGTCGATCTGCTGCGCCCACGTGACGTTGTGCTGTTCGAGGCCGAGGCGAGCGCCCGCGGGGACTGCGTCGACGAGGATCTGTTTTTGGGCGGCACCGGTGAGGGCGATCTCGATACGCGCCGCGGCGCCCGCCGCCGCGAGCTCCTCCTGCGCGCGTTGCGTGTAGCGACCGTCGGTCACGAACCGGGCGTCGTCGCTCGTCACGAGCAACAGACCCGAGGATCCGGTGAACCCCGTGAGGTACCGCACGTTCGCGAGCTTGGTCACCAGCAGCGCGTCGAGCGCGTCGTCGGCGAGACGCGCACGGAGGCGACCGAGGCGCGACGCGATGTCGAGGGCCGCCAGCGGCTCGGTGGACAGACTCGTCGCGGTGCTCATGCTCGCTCCTCCAACAAGGTTGCGGCCGCG
>DASYJT010000442.1:0-12196 GCA_035996165.1 Acidimicrobiia bacterium | reverse complement strand
GCCGGCATCCCTCTCAACCGGCCGATCGTCGGGACCGCGTTCGATCCGGCCGCGCCCGGCAACTGGAGCGTGGCGTCCGACGGAGGCGTGTTCTCGTTCGGCGCCGCGACCTTCCACGGCTCCATGGGCGGCCGCCACCTGAACCAACCCATCGTCGGCATCGCAGCCACGCCCGACGGCAACGGCTACTGGATGGTCGCCCGCGACGGCGGCATCTTCTCGTTCGGATCGGCGCGGTTCTACGGTTCCACCGGCGCGATCCGACTCAACCAGCCGATCGTCGGCATGGCCGCAACCCACGACGGCCACGGCTACTGGCTCGTCGCCCGCGACGGCGGCATCTTCGCGTTCGGCAGCGCCCGCTTCCACGGCTCGATGGGCGGGCGGCGATTGAACATGCCGATCGTCGGCATGGCCGCAACCGTCGACAACAACGGCTACTGGCTCGTCGCCGGCGACGGCGGCATCTTCTCCTTCGGCACCGCCCGCTTCTCCGGATCGACCGGCGCGTTCCACATCACCTCGCCCGTCGTCGGCATGGCCGCCGACCCCGACGGCCTCGGCTACTGGCTCGCCACCCGCGACGGCGGCCTGTTCTCGTTCGCCGCACCATTCCTCGGATCGACCGGCGCCACCCCGTTCCCCACCGGCTCACCGCGCCAGACCATCGGTATTGCCCGCCCGTGAGCGCCGGTCAGAGACCCGGTCCCCACGTCTTTCCGTAACCCGACACGTCGAGCACCCGACCGGTGAAGTCGGTGTCGATCTGCGCGGCGAGATACGCGACCGGCGGGCCGACGTCTTCGGGCTCGGCCCAACCACTCCAGTCGAAGTCGGCGCCGAACTCCTCGGTCGTGTGCTCCGTCTTCACCGCGCCCGGACGCAGCGCGTTGAGGTTGATCCCCAGCGGCCGCAGCTCCGGCGCCGCAGCCGACGAGAAGCGCTCGAGCGCGGCCTTCGCCACCGAATAGATCGTGTAGCCGGGCGGCATCAACGCGCTCACCTCGTGCGCGGCCGCCCCCGACGAGATGTTGACGATGCTGCCGCCGCCACCGCGCTGCATCACCGGCGTCACCGCTTGCATGAACAGAAACAGGCTGCGCACGTTGACGCGCATCGAGTCGTCCCACATCTCGATCGTGGATTCGGCGAGCGGCGCGTGCGTAGGTGTCATCGCGTTGTTCACCAGCACGTCGAGCCGTCCGTACTCGGCAACCGTTCCCGCGACCAACGCCGAGATGTCGTCGGCCGAGCCGATGTCGCAACGGATCGCCGTGGCGGTCCCGCCGCTCGCCCTGATCGCGTCGACCGTCTCGTGGATCGTTCCCGGGAACTCCCCCGCCGCCCGATCGACCGTGCGCGCCGCGCACACCACCGCCGCGCCCGCGCGCGCCAAGTAGGTGGCCAGTCCCTTGCCGATGCCGCGCGACGCGCCGGTCACCACGATCACCTTGCCGTCGAGGTCGTCCGTCGTCATCCGAGGATCCTGACATATCGAGTAAGGACCACCCGTGGGACCGCCGGTATCCGCGCCGTCGGACCACTAGCGTCTCGCCGTCACCGCAGAACGCAGAAAGGCCATGCCAATGGGGACGGGTCCGCCGACCGGCGACGACGAAGAACCGACGATCGAGACGCCGGTCGTCGAACAGCCGACCGTCATCACCCCCCGTTCCGCGAGCGGACCACCGACCCAGATGCTCCCGGCGGTCCCGGGCGGGTCACCCCCGCCGTACGACCCCTACGAAGACGAGCGCCGCCGCCGGCGCCGGATCGCGCTCATCGTCGGAGGCATCGTGCTCGCGGCGCTCCTGCTCGGCCTGGTCGTGTTCGCCCTGACCCGGAGTAACTCGAAGCCCGCCGTTACCACGCCGACATCGAGCTCGTCGTCATCGAGCACGTCGTCGTCATCGTCGTCGTCATCCACTTCGTCGTCGACGACGGCCACCACCGTCGCGCCGACAACCCTCCCCGTCGTCGTGCCCACGACTCCACCGACAACGGCCGCGCCGGCGCCCGTGAAATTCACGTCGTTCAGCGCGACCCAATCGGTCCAGTGCCGCGTGCCGAACCCGGTAGCCAGCTCGACCCTCCCGCCCTCGAACCCGGAGGTCACCCTGGGATGGTCGACGGAGAACGCGTCGCGCGTCGACGTGTCGGTCGACGGCCCGGGCGTCTACCAGAGCAACATCGGCTCGTCGGGATCGATCTCGATCCCCTACGGCTGCCCCGGCCCGCACACGTTCACGTTGACCGCGCACGGAGCCGGCGGATCGACGGCAACCCGCACCGCGACCGTCACGAGCCACCCTTGATGCCCGTACGCGGCTTTCCCGGTTCCGCGCTCCCCTGAAGGGAGCGCGGACCGGTTGAACAAGCGCTGAGCCGGCCTAGGCGTCGGTGTTGATGGCCTCGACCGCGCGGCGCACCTCGGAGAGGCGGTAGCGGCGGTGGCCACCCATCGTCTTGATCGCGCTCAACCGGCCGGACCGTGCCCACCGAGTGACCGTCTTCGCGTTCACACGGAACATGGCCGCGACTTCGGCGGGCGTCAGCAACTTGTCGGCGTCTGTCTGGTCGTTCGACATCGCGACACCATCCCTTCGTCACATGCGGCACACGCGGTTCGTGCTTCCGCGAACTCTGTTCGTGATACCGCGAACTGCATCGGCCGGGGTTCGCGAAGATTCAGGAATTTCGTTCGGGTCGTGACGAATAGCGCCGACTCCGGGAGCCCGGGCCGTCCGTGGGCAGAAGTCCGCAGCCGCGAATCCGGGTTTTCTCCGTATGACGAGTAGCCCCACCAGCCTCATCCGTTTCCGGCCATATGCGTAGGGAACGTGACCTATGTACCCTCCATACGGGGCGGTGAGTGCCCGAGGGGCCGCGCGTTGCGGTGTTTCGGGATTTTGCAGGGGATCGGGAGGCATCATGGGCGCAAGCCGGAGCTATGAGAGTGAAAGCGCGACGAAAGGTCGTTCACCCGCAACGGTCTGCGGAGTAGGCGCAGTCACCGCCTACGGCTGGGGTCGCAAGAATCTGTGGGACGGGCTCGAGAGCGGCGAGTCCGCGGTCGTGGCGTCGAGCGGGTGGGCCGACACCCTCGGCCACGACGTCGCCTACATGGGCAAGGTCATCGACGTTCCCCACGAGGACCCCCGCAGCCGCTACGCCCGGGCGATGGAATCGGCCGTCGACGAAGCGATCGAGGACGCGTACGACCGGGGTTGGAAGCCGGGGCCGGTCGTCGGCCTCATCCACGCCATCGTGCTCGGCGAGGTCGACGTGTGGCGCGAGTTCTACATGGAACGCGACCGCCGGCTGAGCAAGCGCGAATACCTGCAGCTGATGCCGTCGACGATCCTGTCGACGCAGATGCAGCGCCACGACTTCCACGGCCCGGCCATGTCGGTGACCGCGATGTGCGCCTCCGGCAATGCCGCCATGCTCACCGCCAAGATGTGGCTCGACGCCGGCGTGGTCACCGACGTGGTGGTGGTCGCGACCGACATCTCGGGCACAACCGACAACATCCGCCATTTCGTCGACCTCGGCGTGTTGTTCGTCGACCGCCCGCCGTTCGAGGCGTGCCGGCCCTTCCAGAACGACAGCAAGGGGTTCTTGCTGGGAGAGGCGTCGGTCGCGTTCGTCGTGTCGCGCCAGCCCGAGCCCGCGTACCTGAAGATGCTGGGCGGGGCCATGACCCACGACGGCTTCCATGTGGTGTCGATCGATCCGCAGTACAAGGAGATCCGCCGCTGCTTCGAGCTCGCGCTCGACGACGCCGGGATCGACCGGGGCGACGTGAAGTACCTGAACGCCCACGGACCCGGGACGGCCCAGTGCGATGCGGCCGAATCGGGCATCCTCGACACCATGTTCGAGGAGGCCGAGGGAATTTTCTCGGTGAAGCCGCTGACGGGTCACTGCCAGGCGGCGTCGTCGGCGGTCGAGATCGCCGCCGCGTGCATGGCGTTCGAGACGGGCTTGATCCCAGCACCCAGGCCGGTCGCGCCCGGTCATCCCCGACTTTTGGGCGGCCCCACGCCCCGAAAGCCCGGAATCATGCTGAAGTCGTCGATCGGAATGGGCGGCCACAACGCCGTGATCGCGCTCGACGACGTGTGACCTCCGACGGAACGCGTCAAGCGACCTCCACCCCTTGTCGATGAATACATAGGAGACAAGCGGGTCGCGAGGAGAACTTGGTGGGCAGCACGCCGAACGCGATCCGGCGAGAGACGGCACTCCGTGTCGTCGACGCGTCGGAGAAGCGATCGCACATCACGTCGTCCACCGCGACCGAAATTCGCCAGCTGACCCGCGAGACCCTGCGGGTCGTCGGCTGGGAGTTCGAGCTCGACCACCGGGCGGTCGCGTGGCATGCGCCGATCGGATCGATCCTGGCGATCGCCCCGCGCGACGTCGTGACGGTCACGCCCGCCGACGGCGACGAGCCGACATCGGCCGAGATCGCCGACTGGCTCGTCGCCCCGATCGTCACCACCTTGCAGGCCGGTGCGCCGTGGCGCGACTACGAGCTGCAGCAGCGGATCGAGAGCACGAGCGGCGAGGTGCAGCACTTCTTGGTGCGCGCCCGGCAGGTGCGTAAGGCCGGCAAGGTCGTAGGTCTCGCCGGTCTGGTGGTCGATATCAGCGACCGCCACTTGATCGAGTCGAATCTCCGTGAGCTCATCGACCGCTACCGCCGCCTCGTCGACCTGAGTCCCGACGGCATCGTCGTCCACCAGATGGGCCGCATCGTCTACGCGAACCGCGCGGGCGTCGAGACCGTCGGCGCGACGAGCGCCGACCAACTGATCGGCCGCTCGATCATCGACTTCGTCCACCCGAGCTCGCTCGCGCCGACCCTGGAGCGCATCGGCCAGCTCACCGAGGATGCTCCGGTCTCGGAGCCCGCCGAGGCCACCCTCGTTCGGCTCGACGGGTCACCGTGGGTTGTCGAGTCGGTCAGCGTGCTCACGCGTTGGGAAGGCGACGACGCGTATCAGGTGATCCTGCGCGACCTCACCGACCGCAAGCGCGCGGAAGCGGCGCTGCGATATCAGGCGAACCTGATCGAGCACGTGTCGGACGCGATCATCGGCGTCGACTCGCACGGCCGGGTCGAGAGCTGGAACCGGGCCGCGGAAGTGATCTACGGCGTGCCGAGCGACGCCGCCATCGGCGTCGCGCTCCATGAGCTCGTGGGGTTACCCGAAGGCTTCGGCGAGACGCCCATGCGCGACGTCGAAGCGCAGCACCACCGGCCCGACGGCGCCGTGGTGTGCGTGCGCGTGTCGGTCACCCGCATGTTCGACGAAGCGGGCAACGAGACCGGCTTCGTCGTCGTGTGCAACGACACGACCGAACGCCGGCGCGCCGAGGAAGAACGGCGCGCGGTGGAGCAGCTGCACAGCACCGTGATCGAAGCGGTCGACGAGGGCATCGTCGTGGCCGACGCCGCCGGGGTGGTGGTCGCGGCCAACCCGGCCGCGCTGCGCATCCTCCCGCTCAGCCCGGAGATCGGCACCCGGCTCGTCGACTGCATCGCCGGCCCGGACGGTGCGGTCGCGGCCGACCGCCGGCCGTTCGCGCCGGGCGAACACCCGGTTGCCCGCGCGATCGTCCGCTACGAGCCGATACGCGACGTGGTGATCGGGCTCGTCGACGGCGACGAGGAACGCTGGCTCTCGCTGAGCTGCCGCCCCCTCCCGGCCACCTCGGGCGCGGCGGCGGGCACCGTGTGTTCGTTCGCCGACGTCACCAACGTGATCCTGGCGCAACAAGAGCTCAGCTACCGCGCCACGCACGACGAGCTCACCGGATTGTGCAACCGCGTCGTGTTCGTCGACAGCCTGCACCATGCGCTCGCGCGCAGCCGCCGCCAGTCGACCAACACCGCGGTGCTGTTCATCGACCTCGACCGGTTCAAGCTCGTCAACGACACGCTGGGTCACGCCAGCGGCGACGAGGTCCTGACCGAGATCGCCAAGCGCCTCCAGGGCGCGACGCGCGCGATGGACCGGGTCGGGCGCATCGCGGGCGACGAGTTCATCGTGATGTGCAACGACGTCACCGGCATCGAGCCGGTCGCGCAACGGGCGATCGAGCTCGAACGGGTGATCGCCCAGCCCATCTTCCTTTCGAACGGACGCCAGCCGGTGATCCACGCGACCATCGGCATCGCGTTCGCCGAGGGCGGCGACGGCGACGCCGAAGAACTCCTGCGCGACGCGCATGTTGCCATGCGCCGCGCGAAGGAACAGGGCGGCACGCACATCGAGATCTTCGACGACAACCTGCGCGTGCAAGCCGAACGCCGCCGCCAGGTCGAGCTCGGGTTGCGCGCGGCGATCGAACACGACGGGATCGACGTGTACTACCAGCCAATCGTGTCGGTGCGCGATCCCCACGTGCTCGGCGTCGAGGCACTCGCCCGGTTCAAGCACCCCGAGCTCGGATCGATCCCGCCCGACGAGTTCATCCCGTGCGCGGAGGAGACCGACCTCATCCTCTCGCTCGGTATCTCGGTGCTCGCCAAGGCCTGCGCGCAAGCGGCCAAGTGGCGCGCGACCGACCCCGCGGCCCGCGACCTCTACGTCTCGGTGAACCTGTCGGCGCGCCAGCTCTACGACCCGAACCTGCTGAGCCAGGTCGAAACCGTGTTGCGCACGACGGGCCTCGACCCCGACGCGCTGTGGCTCGAGATCACCGAGAGCGTGTTGATGGACGACGCCCCCACCGCGGCGCGCATCTTCACCGCGTTGCGCGCGCTCGGCGTGCACCTCGTCGTCGACGACTTCGGCACCGGCTACTCGTCGCTCGCATACCTCCAGGCGTTTCCGGTGGAGATGCTCAAGGTCGACCGCTCCTTCGTCATGGGACTCGACGAGGACGACAGCAGCGAAGCAATCGTGCGCGCCATCATCAGCCTCGCCGGTTCGCTCAAGTTGCGGGTCGTCGCCGAAGGTGTCGAGCACGCGTCGCAGCTCGCCCGCCTCGACCAAATGGGATGTGATGCCTTCCAGGGCTACCTCTGCAGTCCCGCCCGCCCGCCCGCGGAGCTCGACTTCTCGGTCGTTACCCTCGAAGAGTTCGTCGGTTGAGCATCGCATCCGCGCTCGTGCGCGTTTCGCCTGACCTCGTCGCCGTCGTCGACTCGTCGGGGGTGCTGCGGTTCGTGAGCCCCGCGGCGGAGACCATGCTGGGCTATGAACCCGGCGAGCTCCTCGGGGTGAACGCGTTCGACCTCGTGCATCCCGTCGACCAGATCGGCGCCCTCGAGGGATTCACGTCGACCCTCGCTCCCGGATCTCGGGCTCTGCCGCTGCTCGTGCGGTTGCGCCACGCCGACGGGTCTTGGCTCGAGACGGAGATCATCGGCATGAACCACCTCGACGACCCCGAGATCGCCGGCATGGTGCTCAACGTGCGCGACGTCTCCGCGAGCATGCGCACCGAGGGTGCGCTGCGCGACAGCGAGGAGCGCTACCGACTCATCGTGGAGCTCGCCCGCGAGGGCATCTGCGTCATGGACGGTCTCGGGCACACGACCTACGCGAACCGCGCACTGGCCGACCTGCTCGGAACGTCCGTGAACGATCTCCTGGGCGGTTCACTCTTCGACTACATCGGCGACGCCGGCCGTCCCGAGGCGCGCGCCCGGCTCGGCGGCATCGGCGACGAGGCGCTCGACGACGAAGACCTCGGGCTCGTGACGCTCGACGGGCGGCTCGTGTGGGCCCGGCTGCGCTCGAGCGCCGTGCGCCAGCACGACGGCACCTACCTGGGCGCGGTCGTGTTCGTCACCGACGTGACGGAACGACGCGAGCTGGAACAACGGCTCGCGGAGGAGGCGCGCCGCGACCCGTTGACGGGCGTCGCGAACCGCAAGGAGCTCTTCGAGGTCCTCTCCCCGATCCTCGCCGGCGGCGCGCTGACCGCGGCTCTGTACGTCGACCTCGACGGGTTCAAGGAAGTGAACGACCGGTTCGGGCACATGCTCGGCGACGAGTTGCTGTGCAGCGTCGCGTCGCGCATTCGCGCCGCGATCCGCGGGATCGACACGGTCGCGCGCGTGGGCGGCGACGAGTTCGTCGTGATCTGTCGCGACCTCGAATCGACCGAAGAAGCCGTCGCGATCGGCACCCGGGTCCGCGAGACGCTCGCCCGCCCGTTCGGTCTCGCGGTCGGCGCGGTGGGGATCGACTCGAGCATCGGTATCGCGTTCGGCCGAACCGCCGACGCCGACGGCTTGTTGGCCCGCGCCGATCAGGCGTTGTACCGCGCCAAGCGCAAAGGCCGCGGCCGCATCGAGATCACGTTGGAAGAAGCCGCGGCTTAGGACTTCGGCGCGCTCGGGCGTTTCGTGGGCGGGGCCATGAGCTCCACCCGGGCGCCGTCGGGATCGGCGAGGAACACGACCTCGTATCCGAGTTGGGCGCGCGTGTCGGGGAGGATCGTGCCGCCGAGCTGCTCGAGTTGGGCGGCGACCGCGTCGGCATCGTCGACGAAGAACGACAGATGGGTGAAGCCGATCTGGCCGCGCGACGGCGACGGTGCGCCCGTCGACAGCGGTTCGGCGAAGTGCAACAGCTCGATCTTGAGGTCGCCGTTCGTGATCATCTGCGAGCGCAAGCGGACCGGGCCCGTTACCTCGAGCGCGCGGTCGAGCCCGGCGAGCATCTGGTCGTCGAGGTCATAGCCCTCCGCCTTCGTGAACCCGAGACCCTCGCAATAGAAGCGCAGCGATCGCTCGAGGTCGCCGACGCAGAGTCCGAGATGCGAAGGGCGAACACTCACGAAGCGGAACACTATTCGGCCGATGGTTCCGCGGGCGTCTGGCAAGATCGATGCGGATGATGACCGAGACCGACGAACCCCTGGATCCGCGGCGCTGGTTCGCAGCGTCGGTCGCGATCCTCTCGGTCGCGATCCCGGTGCTCGACAACACCATCTTGAACCTCGCGGTGCCCACCATCCTGCGTGAATTCCACACGCAACTGTCGAGCCTGCAGTGGGTCATCACCGGTTACTCGCTGACGCTCGCGACGCTGTTGATCATCGGCGGCCGGCTGGGCGACATCTTCGGTCATCGCCGCATGTTCGTGATCGGCGCGACGATCTTCGGAGTGGGGTCGTTGCTCGCGTCGATCTCCACGTCGGTGCCGACCCTGTTCGTCGGCGAGGCGCTGATCGAAGGCATCGGCGCGTCGATGATGATCCCGGCCACGCTGTCGATCCTCTCCAACACGTTCCAGGGCGCGGAACGGCCGAAGGCGTTCGCGGCGTGGGGCGCGGTGGCGGGCGCGTCGGTGGCGTTCGGTCCGATCGTCGGCGGATTCCTGACCACTCAGTACTCGTGGCGCTGGGCGTTCCGCATCAACGTCATCGTGGCGCCGATCATCGTCATCGGCGGGCTGTTGTTCATGAAGCCCGACGTCCGCGGCGCTCGGCGCCCGCACATCGACGTGCGGGGCGCGGCGCTGATCGCGCTCGGTTCGTTCAGCCTGATCTTCGGTTTGAGCGAGGGCACGACCTACGGCTGGTGGAAGCCGATCAAGGACCTCACGATCGGGACTTGGCGCGTGTGGCCGGGCTCCCGCGCGGTGTCGATCATCCCGTTCGCGTTCGCGCTCGCGCTGCTGGTCTTCGTGGCATTCGTGTTCATCGAGCGCGCGATGGAGCGCGGCGACCGCGACCCGTTGTTCGAGTTCGGCCAGCTGCGGCACCTCGGGTTCCGCTACGGGTTGCTCACGACGATGGTGCTGGCGATGGGCCAGTTCGGGCTGCTGTTCATCCTGCCGGTGCTGTTGCAGAACGGGAGACACCTGTCGGCGCTGCGCACCGGCGAGTGGATGCTGCCGCAGGGCATCCTGATCGCGGTATCGGCGCCCATCGGCGGGCGTCTCACCCGGCGATTCAGCATCACGAGCATCGTGCGCTGGGGTCTGGCGCTCGAGGCGGTCGGGTTGCTCCTGGTCGCGCTCGCGATCGCGCCGCACGTGTCGTTCTTGGCGCTGGTGCCGGGGATGATCGTGTTCGGGCTCGGCGTCGGTTTCGCGAGCTCGCAGCTGACGAACGTGATCCTCTCCGACATCGATCGCGAGAAGGCGGGCGTGGCGGGCGGCGTGAACACGACCGTGCGCCAGGTCGGGCTCGCACTCGGTATCGCGACCTTCGCGTCGTTCATCGACGCGTCGACCCGCACCGGCGGGACGCCTACCGCGGTCGCAAACGGCGCGCGCCCGGCGATGTACTTCGCGGCCGGAGTGGTCGCGGTCGGCGCGGCGCTGTCGCTGCTGATCCCGCGCGTCACCGTCGCGACCAACTCCGTGGCCGAAGAGGTCGTGAGCGCGTTCGAGTCGATCGACGTGGCTTAGGTCTTACGGGCTCAGGGTTTACGTGCTTAGAGCGCCTGGGGCTCAGCGGGTGAGGCGGACCGGCAGCGACTTCAGCGCGTTGTTCAGGTTGGAACGGATGCGCACCGGCTCGCCCGTCATCTCGATCGTCGGGAACGTCGCGAGGAGCTCCTCGAAGAACACGCGGCCTTCGAGCCGGGCAAGGTGCACGCCGAGGCAGAAGTGCTCCGCGATGCCGAACGACAGGTGCGGGTTCGGCGCGCGCCGGATGTCGAAGCGCTGCGGGTCGTCGAAGACCTCTTCGTCGCGGTTGGCCGACGTGTAGAACATCACGACCTTGTCGCCCGTCACGATGTCGACGTTGGCAAGCTGCGCGTCGGCGGTGGCCGTGCGCCGGAAATAGTGGAGCGGGTTCTCGTAGCGGAGGATCTCCTCGACCGCGCCGGGCACGAGCGAGCGGTCGGCGCGCAGGT
Organism: Acidimicrobiia bacterium; assembly: GCA_035996165.1. Lineage (GTDB taxonomy): Bacteria > Actinomycetota > Acidimicrobiia > IMCC26256 > PALSA-610 > PALSA-610. The sequence continues at coordinate 1,359 of DASYJT010000442.1, read as the reverse complement.
CGGCGAGCTGACCGGGATGGTCGAGCAGCGCCCGCAGGCCCGACGACAGCATCGTCTTCGTCGTGTCGTTCCCCGCGGTGACCAGCTGCACGAAGAAGCTGCCGAAGTCGAGATCGGTCATGTAGGTGCCGTTGAAATCGGTCTCGAGCAACAGCGTGGTGAGGTCCTCGCGCGGTTCCTCTTGGCGGCGCTGGGCCGCGAACTGGATCGCGTACATCGCCATGTCGATCGTGCCCTGCGACACGTCGGCGGCGTAGTCGGAGTCCTGACCGCTCGTGTTCATCTCCGCGAGGCGGTGGATGAACGGCAGGTCGGCCTCGGGCAGGCCCATCAGCTGACCGATCACGCGCGACGGCAGAGTCGAAGTGACGTCGTGCACGAACTCGACGTCTCGCTGTTCGGCGGCGGCGGCCATGATCTCGCGGCAGATCATGCGGATCTGGTCTTCCATGTTCGCGATCACGCGCGCCTTGAAGCGCGGCGCGATGGGTCGGCGGTAGTCGACGTGGCGCGGCGGGTCCATCGCCAGGAGCATGTTGCGCATCATGTCGAGCTGCTCGGGCGCGAGGTTCTCGAGCATGACGCCGCCCTCGCTCGCCGAGAAGAGCTTCGGCTCCCGCGCGACGTGCACGACGTCGGCATGCTTCAACACCATCCAGTAGCCGGGCTCGCCGGCCATCTGCTGGAAGTAGACGGGCTGCGTGCGGCGCAGTTCCGCGAGCATCTCGTGAGGCGGCGCCGCGATGTAGGTGTCGGGGTCGTAGAGGTCGACGGTCGCCACTACTCGACCAACACGTTCGGGCGGGGAAGCCCCATCTGCTCGCACATCGCGAGGTAGAACGCGAGCGAGCCCGCGCCGTCGGCGACACTCTCGACGTTGTCGTCGGCGTCGAGGTTCAGGTTCACGCCGTACATGTGGAACCACACGCGCGTGTCGTCCTCGATGCTCTGCAGCGTGTGCACCGACCCCGCGGGCTCGTACAGGAAACTCCCAGCCCGGTTGACGTAGTCGTACTCCTTGTACTTCCACGCGCCGGAGACGGTGTAGCCCCAGACCGGACCGGTGTGACGATGCTTTTGCACCTCGTAACCGGCCGTGAAGATGTTCTCGACAATCCAGAGGCCCTCCCGTTCTTTGACCTGGATGACCTTGAGCTTGCTGCCGTCGCCGATATCGACGAAGGGCAGGTCGTCGGCGCCGATGTGAACGGCACTCGGCGCGGTTTCGATCAAGGACATGCTGCCTCCGACTCGGGACGTCGCGGTTCGGTGCGAGAGACTACGCGGGTTGTGACGCTCTTACGACCGCGCTGGGTAGCCGGCCATCTGCTCGTGCTGGTACTGACCGTCAGTTTCCTC
>DASYJT010000441.1:0-13251 GCA_035996165.1 Acidimicrobiia bacterium | reverse complement strand
TCGGCGAGCGGCGTGCACGTGATCGACGCCCCGGTGAGCGGCGGCGGCGCGGTAGCCGCGGCCGGGAAGCTCACGGTGTACGTGGGCGGCACCGACGACGCAGTCGCGCGTGCGCGTCCGGTACTCGCCACCTACGGCGATCCCGTTTTCCATATGGGTCCCCTCGGGAGCGGGCTGCGGACAAAGCTGATCAACAACGCGCTGAACGCGGCACACTTCGCGCTCGCGCACGACGCGATGGCGCTCGGCGAGTCGGCCGGTCTCGATCCTTCGGTGCTCGGCGAGGCGTTACGGAGTGGGAGCGGGCGGAGCTTCTCGCTCGAGGTGTTCGTCGGGCTTCGATCGTTCGACGCGATCGCCGACCACGTCGGTCCGATCTTGGCGAAGGACGTCGGCCTGTTCGAGTGCGAGACTCGGCGCGCGACCGACTCCGACCGCGACGCGCTGCTCGACTCCGCCGACCGGTTCCTCGCGCTCGTCGGCCATCCGCGACCGACCCCCGACCGCGACACGAGCGGGCGTAGGCAATGACCACACCCGACCGCGCACCACGTCGCAGCGTCGACACGCGGACGCGCGGCGCCGGCTGGGCCCCGGAGGTCGACCCCGCGACCTTCTGGGCGGAGGCGTGGTGCGACGCGATCGCGCGAAATGGCGACCGCGCCGCGGCCGACGCAGATCGCCTCGAGCTCGCGCCACTCGCGATCGCGGTCGACGACGAGGCCTGGACCCTGCGCACGGGTGCGGGAGGGATCGAGGTCGTCCGGGGACGCGACGCCGAGCTCGAAGTCGGCATCGACCGGTCTGCGTTCGCCGAGCTCGTCTCGGAACAGCGAACCGCGCTCGGACTCGTCATCGGCGCGCGCGTGACCGGTGATCCGGCCGCCAACGAATTGTTCTGCGCGTGGGATCCCGTGCTCCGGTCGGTGATCGACGGTCGCGGCGTGTACCGACCCGGCGACGTGACACTTCAGGCGACCGACGGTTCGCCGCTCGACCTCGACCGGAAGTTCCGGCTCGGAGAGGGCCGCGCCGACGCGGCGCACTTCCTCGCCGAGGCCGGTTTCCTGCTCCTGACCGGTGTGTTCTCCGATGCCGAGATGGACGCGGTCAACTCCGACTTCGACCGCGCGGTCGCATCCGCGCGTCCCGACGACGGCGAGTCGTGGTGGGCGGCGACCCGCAACGGTGATCGCTATCCGTGCCGCATCCTCAACTTCACCCGCAAGTCGGAGACGCTCCGCGGCCTGATCGCCGATTCGCGTTTCGACGCGATCGGAGAAATTCTCGGCGACGGCCATCGCCCCGGCGATCCGTTCGGCGAGCACTTCGACGACGTGACCGCCGAGGGTCTTTCGAAACAGGTCGGCTCCGTAGAGGGACTCGCCTGTCTCCCTTGGCACAAGGACTGCGATCGCGGCGGCCACTCGATGTTCTGCTGCGGGCTCACCATCGGCATCTGCCTGACTCCGGTCGACGCCGCGCACGGCGGCCTCGACGTGACGGCCGGCTCGCACCGCGCCAACATCGCACGCGCCCAGATCGACCGGGGCCTCGATCTCCCGAACGTGACACTCACCGCCGAACGCGGCGACCTCACCGTGCACCTCTCGTGCACGTTGCACCGCTCAACGCACCCGACGAGTCGAGAGCGTCGAGTCGCGTACACGGGATTCACGCTGCCGCCCCGACCGGACGACCGGCGCGCGAGTGCAGGCGAAACCCAGGAACGACTCGAGCGCGAGCGCGCCGCCATCGGTGATCCGAGCCGCCGCGCGCGACTCGGACCACTTGCATGACCACGGTCGCCGTTGTCACGGGAGCCGCGGGCGCGATGGGATCCGCCTGCGCGCGTGCTCTCGCGCCCGATGTCGATGTGATGCTGCTCACCGACGTCGACGGCCGGATCGAGGACGTCGGGGCCGGGATCGCGCACGACTCCGATACCGCCGTCTACACCGCGCTTGGCGACATCGGTGACTTGGGCTTCGTCGCGAATCTTGCATCACGCGCGGGCGAGCTCGGCGAGCTGCACTCCCTCGTGCATACGGCCGGACTTTCCCCGTCGATGGCGGGCTGGCGCGAGATCCTGCGCGTCGACCTCGCCTCGGTCGCGACGCTCCTCGACGCGTTTCTCCCGCGCGTCGTGCGCGGCAGCGCCGCGGTCTGCCTCGCGTCGGTCTCGGGTCACATGGGCGCGTTCGATCCCGATATGGACGCACTCCTCGACGACCCGCTCGCGCCCGACCTCGACGCGCGCTTCCGCGCCGCGCACGGCGACGAGCCCGACCCCGGGGCGACCTACCGGCTCGCCAAGCGCGCGGTGATCCGCCTCTGCACGCGGGCGGCGGTGGCGTGGGGCCGCCAGGGTGGCCGAGTGGTCTCGCTGTCTCCCGGTCTGATCGACACCGGGATGGGCCGCCTCGAGTTGCAGCACAACCCGATCAAGACATGGATGTCGGAGATCACTCCCGTGCGCACGCACGAATCGGGTTCCGACACCGTGCTTCCCGGCCGGACCGACGACATCGCGCGAACCGTCGCGTTCCTCTGCTCGGAGGGCGCGTCGTTCATCTCGGGTTGCGACGTGCTCGTCGACGGCGGGTTGATCGCGGCGATGAGCAACCAGGACCAACGACAGAGCCCGACGTGAACCGACCGAAAGTGGAGGCACAGGCGTGAACGAGGACGAAGAGCGCATCGCCCGGGCGATAGCAGAGGCGCGCACGGAGACCGGGCGGCGGCGTTACCAAGAGGTGATGGTTTCCGAGGCGCCCCCGCCGGTGAGCCCGTACATCGAAAAGGGCGTCGTCGACTCGGTGTTCGGGGAGCTGTGGAACCGGCCGGGACTCTCGCGTCGCGACCGGCGGTTCATCACGCTCGCGTGCGTGGCGGCCGCCGCCGTCGACGAGCCGATCCAACAGCACGTCTACGCCGCGCTCGCGAGTGGCGACATCTCCCGCGAGGAGTTCCAGGAGGTCGTGCTGCACTTCGCCTACTACGCCGGTTGGCCACGCGCCTCGGCGCTCGAGATGGGCTACTACCGCGCGATCGCGCGCATCGACGCCGAATCCGGGAGCAAGTAGAGAGAGCGACGAATCAGAGTCCGAATCCGCCGCGGCGAGAGATCTGCGCGACGTGGCAGTCCATGTCGGCCAGGCACGGCCTCGACGTCATGGGCTGACAGTTGGTGAGCGTGCACGTGAACGGATTGCACGTCTCCAGGAAGCTCGGGCAGCTGATGTGGCTCGAGAACCCCGAGACGTCGTCGCCTTGGAGTTCCGCCAGCAACGTCTCGAGCGCTTCGCGCGCGGCAGACGACAGCTCCACGTCGGAGCCGACACTGATGCGAAAGTTGACCTCGCCCGAGCCGGGCGGCTCGAGCAACCATTGCGACGGTGCGGACGCGGCGTTCTCGTCGGTCATCGCTCTACATCGCGATCTTGCAGTGGCTGTGCGCGAAGCACGACGGGGTCGTCGTCAACGGCTGACAATTCATGAGCGTGCAATTGTCGGGTGAGCACGACGGACGGCTCAGCTCGTCGCAGTCCCAGATGCCGAAGCGGAAACCCTCGACCTCACTGGAGTTGAGCTCGGAGAGCAGCGTCTCGATCGCTTGGCGTGCTTCCGGCGACAACTCGACGTCGTCGCCCGTCGCGAAATGGAAGTGCACTTCGTTGGCGGCCGGGGGCTCGAGGAGCCAGTCGGGCCCGCTGCGCTCGTCGCTCATGTGTCGCTCACGTGATGACGTCTCCCGGGGGACAGCCGGCGGAACGTCGTTACCTTACGTGCACACGTGGTTCTCGTACAGCGTTCCCGTTCGACCCCTACCCGCTCGTCGACGTGCAGTCGGCGACGGCGTGGAAGCCGGGGGCAGTCGCGCCGCCACACATCCACATTCGCCCGCGGAAGATCGCGAACGCGGTGCCGTGCCGCGGAACGAGCATGGGCGTCGAGGTCCACGTGCCCTGCCGCAACGATTGGATGACGCCGACGATGCTCGTCTCGCCCGCGGGCTCACCGCCGGCGACCAGCGTGACCCCGCCCACGACGGATGCGGCGGCGCCCGACGTACCGATGGGGAGCGCCGCCCGGCGCTGCCAGGTGGACGTCACCGGGTCGAGACAGTCGATCGCCGCGCTCGTCTCGGGTGTTCGCCCACCGGCGACGCACGCGAGCGCGCCGTCGACATACCCGCCGACATGGTTGCGCGGCGCGGGCATCGCAGGCTGGTCGCTCCAGTGTCCCGTCGCCGGGTCGTACGACTCGGGCGTCGCGATCTGCGCACCGCCGTTGCGGCCACCGATCGCGTACAACCGACCCGAGAGCGCGACGAGCGCGAGCGCGCCGCGCGCGCGGCTCATCGGCGCAAGCTCGCGCCAGGCCTGCGCGCCCGAGCCGAGCACGAACGCGCGATTCGTCGCCCCGGCGGCCGTGAAGCCCCCGGCGACGTACACATCACCACCGATCGCGGCGGCACCCGGGTGGTTGACCGCGATCGGGAGCGCGGGCCCGCGGTTCCATGTCGATCCGCGCAACACGAACACGGCTGCACTGCTGTTGCGCGCGGTGTCGTAGCCGCCGACGACGTACAGACTGTCGCCGACGCTCGCCGCGGCCGACTCCTGGATCGCCATCGGCAACCCGGGCTCCTGCTGCTGCGGGTTCCCGGGCGGCGGCGAAGACGTGGTGGAGCTGCCGCTCGATGGCGCTGCAGGGCCGGTCGTGACCGTCGTGACCGACGCCTTCGTCGACGACGAGTTTGGGGATCCCGCGTTGCGACCGCCCGCGCACCCCGTTACGAGGACCGCGGCGACGACGAGGACGGCGAACGAGGATCGGGGCCGGACGTCGATCAGCGGAACACCCCGGTGTGTCCCAACGAGTAGCGGCCGGGTTGCGGGAACACGGAGAGCCCGTGGGGTCCGGATCCGACGCGGATCTTGTGGAGGAGCGCGCCGGTGGTCGTGTCGATCGCGTACACCACGCCGTTGTACCGGCCCGAGACCCAGAGCACTTTTCCGTCGGTCGACACGCCGCCCATGTCGGGCGAACCGCCGCCGGGGATCACCCACGTACGCGCGACCGCGCCGGTCGCGAAATCGATCAACGAGATCGTGCCCGCGTTCCGGTTCGTGACGTACAACACCTTGGAGTCACGACTCACGTACAAGCCGTGGGCGCCCGCGCCGGTCGGCACGAAACCGGTCACCGTGAAGTTGTCGCCGTCGACGGTGTACACGCCACCACGGATCATGTCGGCGACGTAGAACACGCGCCCGGTCGGATCCAACTTCACGTCCTGCGGCTTCGAGTTACCGCCGTGCAACGGGATCACACCGACCACGGTCTGGGTGGCGACATCGAGCTTGACGAGTTGGCCCGAGAATTCACAGCTCGCGATCAGATAACGACCGTCGGCGGAGAAGTCGACGTGGTCGATGCCGACGCAGTTCACGTGGACTGATTTGACGAGTTGGAACGTGTGCGGGTCGCGGAAGTCGAGCCGGGCGAGCCGCTCCGCTACGACCATCGCGTACTTGCCATCCGGCGTGAAGTACATGTTGTACGGATCTTCGACGGGGATCAGCGCGCCATGCCGGCCGGTCACCGGATCGATCGGCGTCAACGAATTGCTGCGATCGTTCGTGACGTAGAGCGTCTTCAGGTCCCACGACGGAACCACGTGCTGCGGCAGATCGCCGACCGCGAAGTGGTCGATCACCTGGGCCGTCGCCGGGTCGATGACGTCGACAGTGTTGGAGAGCGAGTTCGGCACGTAGATGCGCGGCGGATCGTTCTTCACGATGGCCGACAACGCGTTCGGACGATCGGCCGCGTAGATGTCGTGCGAAACGACCGTGGTCGGCGGACCGACAGTGGTCTTCGCGGCCGGCGGATCGACGGTCGTCGTACTCGCCGACGATGCCGGGATCGATTGCTTCGACGCCTTCGGCCCGCTCGAGCCACTACATGACGTGAGGCCGAAGAGCGCGACGGCGAACGCGCTCGCGACCGCCAGGGAGCGCAGCATCCGACGATCGTAAATCGCCGAAGGTCAACGGTCGGCAAAACGACGCAACCCGACACGCGCGCCGAAGCGGCACGCACGCGGCGAACGCGCGCTCAGTTCGGGCTGGGTTCGGCGAAGCGATTGAGTGATCGGCCGACCACGATCGCCGCGATCGCGTCGGCGGAGCTCATGCCGAAGCACGTCTGGAGCTCGGCGATGACGCTCTTCATCGTGCGGTCGGCCCGGAGGAGTTCTTGTGCTCGGTGAACCGAGGCGAGTTGACGTCCCATGCGGACTCATCGACCCGTCTGACCGACTCGCCAGGTATTGGGATGATTTGGCAGGACTTGATCCCACCAACTCGACCGGTTACGATATATCGTAATAGAGCGATACCGAGAAGGAGCCAATCGCATGAGAGCAATCGCATGAGAGATCGAGAAATCGGACGGGGCCATCGGGGCCACCGCCACGACGGTGAAAGTTGGGAAGGTCGCCGGCGCGGTGGCCGCATGCGCCGGGGCGACATCCGCACCGCGCTGCTGGCGATCCTCGCCGAAGAGTCCGGTCATGGTTACGACCTGATCCAAAGGCTCGAGGAGAAGACCGAAGGTGCATGGCGGCCCAGCCCGGGCTCCGTCTACCCCACCCTCCAACTCCTCGAAGACGAAGGCCTTGCTCGCTCCGGCGAGCACGACGGCAAGCGCGTGTACGAGATCACCGAGGCCGGCCGCGCCGAAGCGACGAGGCGCGTCGAAGAAGCCGGCGGCACTCCGTGGGAGATCGCCGGGCGCAACGACACCCGCGTCGGGGAGTTCCGCGGCGCGATCCGCGACCTCATCGTCGCATCGAAGCAGGTCAGTTCCTCGGGCAACCAGAGTCAGGTCGAGCGCATGCTCGAGATCCTGAAGCGGGCGCGCCGGGAGATCTACACGATGCTTGCCGAAGACTGACCGGGCTCGCCGAAGACTGACCGGGCTCGCGGAAGACTGACCGGGTCCGCCTAGATTGCGCGGAGCATGGCACCGGCCCAAAGCGACGACGGCCTCGAACAGGCCTGGATGGGCGACGCACTGCACGAGGCCGCGCTCGCGCTCGAACACGACGACGTTCCCGTGGGCGCGGTCGTGGTTCGGCTTTCGACCGGCGAGATCGTGGCGCGCGCCCACAACACCCGAGAGCTCGATCACGATCCGACCGCGCACGCCGAGATCCTTGCGTTACAGGCGGCCGCTCGACAGGCCGGGAGCTGGCGCCTCGACGACCACGCGCTCGTGGTCACGCTGGAACCGTGCCCCATGTGCGCGGGCGCGGCGTGGGCGGCGCGTATCGAGCGCGTGATCTTCGGGGCCGCCGATCCGAAGGCCGGCGCCGCCGGAAGCCTCTACAACTTCGCCGCCGATCCGCGCCTCAACCACGAGACGAAGGTCGTTCCCGGAGTTCGGGCCCCGGAGTGCAGCGAACTGCTCACCGCGTTCTTCCGATCGAGGCGCGGCTCCTGATCCCGTACTATCTCGCCTCGGAGGGATGCGAGAGCGGCCGAATCGGATGGTCTCGAAAACCATTGTGGCGCAAGTCACCCTGGGTTCAAATCCCAGTCCCTCCGCCATCAACGAGTAGGTCAGAGGCAGGGTCGCGCTGATCCTGTCTCTGGCTACTCGGCCTTTCCAGAGACCTCGACTACCCGTCAAAATGGCGCTTCCCGGGTTGTCGCAACAAGCAGCTCTTCGCCTCTCGACGTTCGAAGGCCATCGGTCCTTCCGGCGAAGTAGCGCTGGTTGAGATCGGCCGCCGACACGTGTCGGGCTTCTCGAAAGCCGGCGTCGCGCGCGAGTGCCTGCATTTCCTCGGGGGCAAAGAGGCTGATGAAGGGAGTCCCCGATGCTCGCGCACCTCGCTCCGCAGCCTCGAGCCCGACGCGGTCCTCTTCGTCGAGGAGCTCGGGCGGCAACAGGAATGTCGTGACGAGCGTCGAGCCTGGAGCGAGCGCGGCAACTTGGCGCAGCGTCGCCACGTTCGCGTCGCGCGTGAGATACATGCTTACGCCGGCGGAAACGACGATCGTCGGCCGGTCCGCGTCGAAGCCGGCGGCCACCAATCGCTCCAACCACGACTCGTCGGCCCGGAAGTCGACCGGCACCAGTCGCAAGAACTCGGGAATGTCGTAGCCGAGCTGGATCAGCCGTTCGCGCTTCCACGCCTGGGTGTCGGGCTGGTCGACCTCGAAGACCCGAACGCGCGCCCCGATCTCCGGTCGGCGCTGCGCGAACGTGTCGAGACCGGCCCCCAAGATGACGTATTGAGCGACGCCGAGCTCGGCCTGCTCGGCGACGAGGTCCTCCGAGAAACGGGCGCGTGCGACGATGCTCGCCCGGAACCGCCGGGTACCAACCGGGTGCATGTCGCCGCGTTGGCGCCAACCGTCTTCGGGTGCAGCGAGTTGCAGGCCGATCTCGTCCTCGAACACATGCGGCGGCGGATCGATCTCGACGTGTAAGGCACGCCACAAGGCGACCCGAACCGCCGTATTGTCCGGAGCGTCGGAGAGCTCACTCATGACGTTGCCGTTCCTTCTCCGCGCATCTGTCGGGTTCGTCCCGAGGCGGATCAGCTCCTCCGCTATTGCGCGAAGCCGAGGTTGGAGTAGATCTCGCGAGTCGCGGACGAGCGGTTCAGCGTGTAGAAGTGGAATGAGTCGACGCCGCCGGCCATGAGCTCGCGGCACAGTTCTGTCGTCGCTTCGATGCCGACCGCGCGCATCGCCTCTTCGTCGTCCTCGACCGCGCGCAACCGGCGTTCGAGCCACGGCGGGAAGTCGGCCCCCGACATCTCGGCCATGCGCTTCACCGATTTCACGTTCAGCACCGGCATGATCCCGGGGATCACGCGCGTGTCGACACCGAGCTCGCGCAGGTCGCCGAGGAACTCGAACCACACACTCGCCTCGAAGAAGAACTGTGAGACGCCGAAGTCGGCCAGCGCCAACTTCTCCGCCTGGCGGTGGCGGTCGGTCGTGCGATCGGTGGAGGCCGGATGTCCTTCGGGGTGTACGGCGACCCCGACAGAGAAGTCGCCGACGCCGCGCACGAGCTCGATGAGATCGGTCGCGTGGTCGAGATCGCCCGGAGGCAGGTTCAGATCCTTCGGAGGATCGCCGCGCAGCGCCAGGATGTTGCGGATGCCGGCGTCGTCGTAACGCAGCACGATCTCGGTCAGCTGCTCGCGGGTGTGCGCCGCGCACGTGAGGTGTGCCATCGCGGTGAGCGACGTCTCACGATTGATACGGGTGACGATGTCGTGCGTCATCTCCCGGGTCGTGCCGCCGGCTCCGTACGTGACGGAAACGAAGGTCGGATGCAGCGGCTCCAGCTCGCGGATCGTCTCCTCGAGCTGCAGCTCGGCGGCCGGCGTCTTCGGGGGAAAGAACTCGAACGAGTGACTCGGCCCCGCCGCCAGGATGTCGACGATCTTGCTCATCGAACGCCCAGGCTACCGAGCCGGAGGGGCACCGATCTCGTGAGTTGTCTCGTAGCGATCCCGGCACCCGTCGGAGCAGAACCACTCCTCCACTCCGCCGCGCGCGATGTGGGCGGGCGCGTTCGCCTTCTCGACCTGCATGCCGCAGATCGGGTCGGTCGCGTACCGCCCGCCGCCGGAACTTGCATCGTCGACCTCCGGCTTACGAGACAAGAAGTAGAGCGCGGCGAAGACCGCGAGGAACGCGATGTTCAAGAAGGTCGTGTAGTTCCAGAGGAAACGTTGCGGAACAACCGCCTCGGGCCGATTCGTCGGGATCGCGCCAAACGCCGAGAAGATGCCCTCGATCGCGAGGCCGGCGAGCGACATCAGCGCCCAGAACGTCGCGAACAACCGCAGTGTGAGCGCCGTTCCGTAGAACTTCCGGTAGATGAGCAGCAGCGGGATCGTGATGAGGTCGGCGAAGACGAAGCTCACGACGCCGCCGAAGCCGATCCCGCCGTGCCAGAGCGCGGCCGCCATCGGCACGTTTCCGATCGAGCACACGAAGCTGATGACCGCGATGAACGGGCCGATCACGACGTTCTCGAGCGTTGTCCAGAACCCATGGCCGTGCAGGAACAGGTTGTTCCACCATTCCATCGGCACGAGCGCGGTCAAGAACCCCGCGACGAGGTAGCCGACGACGAGCTCGCGGCGCAGCATGTTGATGTCGGACATCGAGAACCGGGCCGCATTGCTCCAGCCGGCGCGCGTCCTGATGGCACTGATCGCATCCGGGGCATCGTCGTCGCGATTGTCGGCATGGTGATGGTGCGCGTCGTCGACGGACGCGACGCGAGCACGGGCCGCGCGCACGAGCTTGGGCGAGAACACGAAGCCGCCGACCAGCGCGAGTCCGGCGATCATGATCGGACCGCCGACGAACTCCGCGAGCGCGAACTGCCAGCCCAGCAACACGATCAAGACCACACCGAGCTCTACGACGAGATTCGTCGACGCGAACATGAAGATCATCGCGGTCGTGAAGTCGGCGCCCTTCTGAAACAGCGACTTCGCCATCGCGGTGGCCGCGTAGGAGCAACTCGACGAGACCATCCCGAAGCCGGACGCGCGGGCGACCGCCGGCAGCTTGTGGTCGCCCATCGCGCGCTGCATCCGCTCCTTCGACACGAAGGCCTGCACCGCGCCCGACAACGCGAACCCGAGCACGAGGGCCCACAGCGTCTCCCAGAACATGAAGAACGCCTCGCGGAACGCGTCGCCGATATCGGCAAGGGTCAAGAACGCGCTCATCGGTCCATCACGATCGGACGAGCCGCGCGATCGCGGCCGAGGCTTCGGCAATCTTCTCGTCGGCCGCGGCGCCGCCCTCGCCGATCGCGTCGGCGACGCAGTGCGCGAGGTGCTGATCGAGGAGCTCGAGCGCAACGGCTTGCAATGCCTTCGTCGCGGCCGAGATCTGGGTCAGGACGTCGACGCAGTAGGCGTCGTCGTCGACCATGCGCTGCACGCCGCGCACCTGTCCCTCGACCCTGCGCAACCTCTGCTGTACGGCGGCCTTCTTGTCGGTGTATCCAGCCATGCCGAAACTATACCCCCGTAGGGTATCAAGTGCCAAGTACCCCGCCCCTGATTACGCTGCGCGCCCAATGGGGGGAGGGCGGAAGTTCGGGCCGATCGTCTTGGCCGGCCTCGTGGTCGCAGCCGCGCTGATTCCCGCGACCCAAGCCGCCCACGCCACGACCCTCGCGTCGTTCTCCGCGCACGGCAGCGTCGAGCAGGTGTACGTCACGCACGCGCCGCCGGGTGACACGCTCGCCCTGAGGAACGCGTCCGACGTCACGGTCGCGACCGGCACGGTCGACGACCTCGGAAGCCTGCTGTTCAGGAACGTCACGCCGGGCGACGGCTTCACCGTGGTCGACGGCGCCCAGGTCACCCCGCCGCTCCACGTGATGACGCAGGGCGAGGTCCCACCGCAGTCGCTCTACGACTCGCAGCATCTCGTCGACGGGTTCCAATACATCACGACGCGAGACGGCACCCGGCTGAGCGCCGAGATCAAGCTGCCCGGTCCGGCGGCCAACGGTCCGTACCCGACTGTCGTCGAGTACTCGGGCTACGACCCTTCCCACCCGGGCGCGCCGCAGCCGAGCACCCAGATCGCACAACTGCTCGGCTACGCGACCGTGGGTGTGAACATCCGCGGCACCGGCTGTTCGGGCGGCGCCTTCGACTTCTTCGAACCGATACAAGGGCTCGACGGGTACGACGTCGTCGAAGCGGTCGCGGCGCAGCCGTGGGTCCTGAACCACACGCCGGGCATGGTCGGCATCTCGTATCCGGGGATCGCGCAGACCTTCGTCGCGCCGACCCGGCCGCCGCACCTCGCCGCGATCGCGGCGTTGTCGGTGGTGGCCGACACGTACCGCAGCCTGGCGGATCCCGGTGGCATCCCGAACGTCGGATTCCCGCGCGAGTGGGCGCAGGAACGCGACAACGCGGCCCGACCGTACGGTCAGGGTTGGGAACAGAGCGTCGTCAACGCCGGCGGCGCGAACGGGCAACAGTGCGCCGAGAACCAAATCCTCCGGCACCAGAACGCGAGCCTCGTGAACGCGTTCGACACGCACGCGTTCCGCGAACCGGTCGCCGCGGCCGACGCGCTCTCACCTGCGCTGCTCGCGTCGAAGATCAACGTGCCGGTGTTCATGGGCGGTGCGTGGCAGGACGAACAGACCGGCGGCCAGTCGTCGTCGATCTGGTCGCATCTCACCGGCGTACCGGCGGGCAAGCTCAAGTTGTTCGGCACGAACGGAACGCATGTCGACAGCCTCGTCGCGGAGCTCGACCGGTGGTACGAGTTCCTCGAGTTCTACGTGGCGCACCGCGTACCGCACGTCTCGCCGACCATCCGGCTCCTCGCGCCCGCGATCTTCGCGGCCGCGACCGGCATCTCCGGCGTCCAGCTGCCGCCTGATCGCTTCGACAACACCAAGAGCTACGCGTCTCAGCTCGCGAAGTACGAGGCCGAACCGCCGGTGCGGCTCCTGCTCGAGAACGGGGTCGGCGACGCGAGCAACCTCGGCGCCCCGTTCGGCGACTACGAGCTGACGTTCCCGTCGTGGCCGCCGCCGAGCACGGTGCCAACCTCGTGGTACTTCCAACCCGACCAGAAGCTCTCGTCGACTGCGCCCACCGTGCCCGACGCCGACGGCAAGGCGTTCACGTCGTACGTGTACGACCCGACCGCGAAACCGGCGACCGACTTCCACGGCAGCACCTCCGACATCTGGGCCGCGCATCCCGCCTTCGACTGGCGCACCCTGCCCCTTGGGAAGGCGCTCGCGTTCGACAGCCCGCCCCTCGCGCAGACGACGCTTGCGGCGGGTCCGGGCAGCGTGAACCTCTGGTTGCGCTCGACGGCCACCGACACGGATCTCGAGGTGACGCTCACGGAGCTGCGGCCCGACGGCAAGGAGATCTACGTCCAGAACGGATGGCTGCGCGCATCGCATCGCGCGCTCGACGCGTCGTCGACCGCGCTGCAACCGGTGCATCCCGACACATCGGCGAGTGCCGAGACTCTCCCGGCCGGACAATTCGTGTCGGCGCGGGTCGCGCTCTTCCCGTTCGCGCACATCTTCCGCGCCGGCTCACGGGTCCGCATCACCGTCGAGGCACCGGGCGGCAACCGGCCGTTCTGGGCGTTCGGCGACCTGCCCGCGACCGGCACGGTCGTCGACGACGTCGCGCAT
>DASYJT010000440.1:0-8666 GCA_035996165.1 Acidimicrobiia bacterium | reverse complement strand
TTCGCCGACATCGCGTACAAGATGGACGTGTGCCGCACGCGGGGGCTCGGTCCGAGCATTGCGATATTCGAGCCCGGATTCCTGCGCGTCGTACGCGCGTACTACGACGCGGGTGCACTCCCGGCGGGGACGCTCGTGAAGTTCTACTTCTCCGCCGGCGGCTACCTCGGCGGTGGTGAGCCGCTCTGGGGTGCGCCACCGATCATCGAGGCGCTCGACCTCTATCTCGCGATGCTCGGCGATGCGGAGATCCCGTGGGCAGTTGCGGTGCTCGGCGGGTCGGTGCTCGATACGCCGATCGCGCGCGCCGCGCTCGAGCGCGGCGGGCACCTGCGGGTGGGGCTCGAGGACTGGGACGCAGGACCCACGAACGTGCAGCAGGTCGGCGCGGCGGCGGACCTCTGCCGCTCGGTGGGCCGCCCCGTCGCGGGCGTTGCCGAAACGGCTCGCCTGCTCGGCCTTCCGGATTAGCTACGCGGGAGGAGTGCGCAGCGGCAGCTCGCGCATCAGCGTGGGCGAGATCCCGCTGCGACCGATGAACAACTTGACGTCGGCGCGGATGGCGGCCTTGCCCGCGTCGGAGTCGTAGAAGCGATCGTCGAAGTCGGCGCGGGTGCGGAAGCGGAGCTCGGCCACACCGTCGATGCCGGCCCCGCCCGGCGTGTAGGCCGCGCGGACGACGCTCTGCGTGTAGTCGGCCAGGCCGACGTGGTGCGTGCGCGCCAGCGGTGCGTGCACCTCGGTCCAGTGCCGGACGAACTGCCCGTGGGAGATCTCCTCGGCCCGGCGTACGAACGATACGTACTTCACGCCGGGCGCGTACTCGCCGTCGGGCCACGTCCGCTCCCACGAGATGGCATGCCGGGGATCGACGCGGAACACGTTGACCTCCCGCGCCACCGCATACAGCTCGTGACGCGACGGCAGGTCGTCGAGATCCTGGGCCCGGGCCAGGCCGAGCTCGATCAACACGTCGCAGGGCGGACCGGCAAAGGTCCCCTGGTCGGGATCGGCGAAGCTGATCGTGCACGACTGCACGCCCGGATCCGCGAGCGCGAGCGGCGTCCACGAGTCGAGGAGCGATTCGACATTCGCTTCGGGCGCACGCCAGAGCGCGATGAGCAGGTTCTCCACGAGGTTCGAGACTACGTCGGCCACACCCAGACATCGCCGCCGAGGTCGTTCACCTCGACCGAGACGTCTACCGGCCGGTCGCTGACGACCGCGTGCTCGCGCGGCTCGCTGATCGCGTTGTTGCGCAACTGGGTCGTCTCGGCGCCCCACAGGAACGCGCCGACCCGGCAGTCGTGGAACCAGGAGTCGGCGACAACCGTGCCGGTCGCGCCGCCCTCCACGACCACGCCACTGTCGCAGTGCTCGGCGAGTTGCTTCTCGACGACATTGGCGTCGCCGCCCTCGACAGTTACCGCCCGCATCGTTCGCACCGCGCGATTGCGGTAGAGCGACGACGCCCGCGCGTTGAGCAGGTGGATACCAAACCAGCGGGTCTCGTACCGGTTGTGCTCGACGCGAACTCCGACCGTGTCGCCGCATTTGATCGCGCACAGGTCGTCACGACACTCGTTCTGGGCGATGACGTGATCCGCGCCGCCTTGCACCTCGATACCCGCGCCCCAACGGAGTCCGTGTTGGTAGTTGGCGCGGACCTCGCACGCCGTCGCGCCCATCAGCCACACCTTGCCGCCCGCGACGACGTTGCCGGATACCACATGGCCGGAACCACCGAAGATCCCGATCGACTCGACGTGACAGTCGCGGACTGTCAGCCGGTCGGAGCCCTGGCCCGTGACGCACGTTGGCGGGATCATCATGTAGCCGGGCGAGCCACCGGTCACCGTGACGCCTTCGAGCGTCGCGCCGTCGCCGCCGAGCACCACCGCCACAGTTCCCCCCGCGTCGATCACCACGCGGGCCGCGCTCGCCCCGCGCAAGGTGACGCCCGCGGGGACGACGATCGGGAACGCTTCGTCGTCGTAACGGCCCGGAGGAACGTCGACGACGGCGCCGGCCGCCGCGCCCGCGAGCAGTGCAGCGAGCGCGCCCGGCGGTTGTGCACCGGTGCGGAGCCGGATCGGCGGCGAGTCGACGCGCAAGCGCAGGCAGTAGCGCGTGCCGAACGGGTGACGATCGACACCCCGCGCATCGACGACCACCCCGGCATCAGAGGCGCGGAACTCGAGCTCCTCGCCGGTCGGCGTCGTCACGTTCGTGACGCCCGCCACCGACGCGAATGCCGGCTCGCCGGTCGACGTGAGGTCGAACGCGTTCACGACGTCACCGGTGCGCGTGTACCAGTGGTCCCCACTGCCCGCGATGTCGAAGGTGGTCGAGCCGTGGATCGCGTCGGCGTGGGAACGCACCCACTCCCCCGACTCCCGCAACAACCGAGCCTGTGCGTCGGGAATGCTTCCGTCGGCGTTCGGGCCGATATTCAACAACAGGTTGCCACCCTTGGCGACGGTCTCGACGAGCAGCGCGACGATCTCCGCCGCGCTGAGGAAATCGTCGACGCTCTCGTTGCGGTTCACGCAGAACGACGAACCGAGACCGCGGCACACCTCCCATAGCCGATCGGGCGGAACGACCGGCACGTCGTACTCGAACGTGACGAAATCGGGCTCCGACGCGAAGAAGCGATCGTTGCACACGATCTCGAAGTCGTGCGCGGCGGCGTACGCGCGCGCTTCCTCGAAGATCTTGTCGGCCCGCCAGTGACCGCCGGGGTGACCCCAGTGCCCATCGCCCCACAACAGCGCGGGCTCGAATCGTTCGACGAGCTCGCGGATCTGCGGCCGCATGAACGCGTCGACATAGCGCTCGGCATCGGGATACTCGGCATGACTCCAGTCGAGCAACGAGTAGTAACAGCCGAACACGTGACCGCGGCGGCGCACGGCGTCGGCCAGCTCCGCGACGATGTCGCGCTTGGGCCCGAGCGCCATCGAGTTGCGATCGGTATGCGCGGTGTCCCACCAGCAGAAGCCGTCGTGATGCTTGGTGACGTGCACGAGGTAGCGCATGCCGGCATCGTCGAGGAGCTGTGCGTACGCGTCGGGATCGAAGCGGCTAAATGTGAGGTCGGGGATGAAGTCGTCGAAGCGCTGCTCGCCGAAGTGCTCCCGGTGCCACGCCACGACCTCGGGCAGCGGGCATGTGGGGTGCAGGACGATGTCGGGCTTGGTCTCGAGAAAACCCCAGTACCAGTCTGCGTATTCGTGCATGGGCGCGAACGCGGGAACGGTGGCGATGTTGGCGTGGACGAACATGCCGTAGCGAGAATTCGAGAACCAGCTGGATCCCATCCTCGCCAGTCTGCACTACCGTCGCAGGCCGATGTCCCGACGCGGCGACCAGGTCGTCATCACGAATCGCAAGGCTCGGCACGACTACTTCGTGCTGGATGCGTACGAGTGCGGGGTGATGCTCAAAGGTCCCGAGGTGAAGTCGATCCGCAACGGCCGCGCCAACCTGCAGGACGCGTTCGCGCATGTCGAAGACGGTGAGGTCTGGATGTACGGCATGCACATCTCGCCGTACGAGTTCTCGCGCGGCGAGCTCGACCCGGTCCGGAAGCGCAAGTTGCTCCTGCACGCCCGCGAGATCGCCGAGATCTCCCGTGCGACCGACGAGAAGGGCGTCACCCTCGTTCCGCTGCGCGTCTACTTCAAGGACGGCCGCTGCAAGGTCGAGATCGCGACGGCACGAGGCAAGGCCCGCTACGACAAGCGTCAGGCGATCGCCACGCGCGACGCCAACCGCGACACCGAGCGCACCTTGAAGGAGTTGGGCCGCTAACCGGTCAGCTCCCCAACGCCGGTTCCGGCTCGGGCGCGGGTTCCGAAGCCAGGGCGGGCGCGGTTCCCTCGACGTGGATGCGCGGCAGCCATTCGAGCATCTTCGGGAACCACCAGTTGCGGTCGCCGAGGAGCTCCATCGTCGCCGGCACGAGCACCAACCGCACGACCGTGGCGTCGATGAAGACCGCGAACGCGAGCCCGAAGCCGATGAGCTTCAGCACGCGCAGGTCGGAGAGCACGAAGCTTCCGAAGACGCAGATCATGATCGCCGCGGCGGCCGTGATCAGGCGCGCGGTCTTGGCGAGCCCGTGCGAGACCGCGACCGCGTTGTCGTGATCGCGGTCGTACTCCTCTTTGATCCGGGAGAGGAGGAAGACCTCGTAGTCCATCGACAGCCCGAAGACGATCGCGAACAGCATCATCGGTATCCAGGCTTCGATCGGACCCTTCTTGCCGATGCCCACCAGGCTCCCCAGCCAGCCGTTCTGGAAGATCGCGACGATCACGCCGTAGGCCGCGCCGATCGACAACAGGTTCATGATCACGGCCTTGAGCGGAACGAGCAGTGATCGGAAGACGAGCGTCAACAGCACGAAGCTCAGCAAGAGGATCGCGAGAAACATGTAGGGAAGACGAGTTCCGAGCGTGTCGGCGAGGTCGACCCCGACCGAGGTCTGGCCGCCGACATGGGGTTGCAGCGTGCTCCCGACCACGCTTTGTGGAATCACCGTGTCGCGGAGGCGGTGCACCAGTTGCGTTGTGCTCGCGTCCTGCGGCGATCCCTTCGGGAACACCTCCGTGAACACGGCTTGGCCGTTCTTGCTCGGGATCACCGGCGTGACAGCGGCGACATCGGGTGACTTCGTGATCGCGGCGGCAACCTTCGCCATCGCGGCGATGTCGCCCGGAGACTTCACTTCGCTGGCAACGAGCAACGGGCCGTTGAAGCCGGGGCCGAATCCCTCGCTGAGGAGGTCGTAGGCGCGTCGGGTCGTGAACTTCGTCGGGTCGTTGCCCGCGTCGGCGATACCGAGCCGCAGGCCCATCGCGGGAATCGCGAGGGCGACCAGCACGAGGAGCCCGACGATCGCGACCGGCCAGGGACGCCGCTGGATCGTGCGCGCCCACCGCGCCCAGATCGTGTGCTCCGGGTCCTTCGGGCGCTTGGTCATCGGCAGCGCCCACTTGTCGATCGTGTGGCCCACGAATCCCAGCACCGCGGGGAGCAACGTGACCGCGGCGGCCATCACCAACAACACGGCCAGCGCGGCGCCGATCGACAGGCCCCGGATGAAGGAGAGGCCGATCAGGAACAGGCCCAACAAGGAGATGACGACCGTGCCGCCCGCGAACAGCACCGCGCGTCCGCTGGTGTCGATCGAGTGCACGACGGCCTGCTCCGGATCGAGCCCTTCGTGCAACGCCTCTCGGTATCGGGTGCTGATGAACAGCGCGTAATCGATGCCGACACCGATGCCGATCATCGCGGTCACCTGCGGCGCGAATGACGGAACGTCGGTGAATCGGGCGAGGAGCGTGACGATCGCGAGCCCGATCCCGATTCCGAACAGTGCCGTCATGATCGGTAGGCCCATCGCCAGCACCGATCCGAACGCGACCAACAAGATGAGTACCGCGGCGAGGATGCCGATCGCTTCGCTCGCAGGTTGGGTCTGGTCGGTGAACATCGAGCCGCCGAGCTCGAACTGCAGATTCGACGTGTTCGCCTTTTTCACCACCGACCGCATGGTTTTGGCGAGATCGACGGGCACGTCGTTCGCCTGCACATCGAAACGAATCTCGGCGTACGCGATCTTTCCGGCGTTTGCCCCGTTCGTCGAGATGAAACGCTCACCGCCGCGTTCGTACGGTGTCAGGACCGACGCGACGTGCTTCGTCTTGCGTAGAGCGGGCGCGAGGTTTTTCTCGATCTCGTTCTTCACCGCCGCGGAACGCACACCATCGGCACCGTTGGCCTTGAACACGAGATAGCCCGTGTCGCCACCCAGCGCGAAATCCTTCTTCATGATGTCGAAGGTCTTCTGCGACTCGGTGCCCGGCAGCGACAACGACTTCAGCAGATCGCCGCCCGCGGTCTTCGCGAGCACGTTGACACCGACGAGAAGGACGATCCACGCGACGACGACCAAGCGGCGACGTCGGTAACACCATGCGGCAAGTTTCGGAAGCATGCGCGCAGGCTAGCGGCGGGGTGTGACAACCCCTTCTCCGAAATGAACCAACGGCCCTTCTCCGAAATGAACCAACGGAAAACCGGTCACGAAAGTGGTCGTCCGGTCAGCCAACGGTCAGTGCGCGTGATCGTGACCGGCGTGATCGTGACCGGCGTGATCATGGTCGTGGTCGTGTTCGGCCTGCGCGGCGGCGACCGCCTTGTGCACCTCGACCATGTCGAGGGCGCGGACCTGCTCGATGAGGTTCTCGAGTGCCTCGGCGGGAAGAGCACCGGGCTGCGAGAACACGAGCACGTTCTCCCGGAAGATCATGAGCGTCGGGATCGACATGATGTTGAACGTCGCCGCGAGCTGCTGCTGCGCCTCGGTGTCGACCTTGGTGAACACCATGTCGGCGTTCTTGTCGGATGCCTCTTCGAAGACCGGTCCGAACTGCCGGCAGGGGCCGCACCAGGAGGCCCAGAAGTCGACGAGCACGATGTCGTTCTCGGTGATCGTCTGCTCGAAGTTGTCGGTGGTGAGCTCGATAGTTGCCATAAAAGAATGTAACGAACCGGATTCCGGCTTGATTCCCGCTACTGGAGCTTCGGCGGCGCAGCTTCCACGATCACGCGGATCGGCCGGTCGAGGCGTACGTAGTACCAGGCCCACCGCAGCAGCACCTTGAACCGGTTGCCGAATCCGATCAGGTAATAGAGGTGCACGACGAGCCAGACCAGCCACCCGGGAAAGCCGCGGAATCGCAGCCGCCCGATCTGGCCCACGGCCGAGCGGCGCCCGATCGTCGCGAGCGTTCCTTTGTCTCGGTACCGGAACGGGCGCCGCATGTCGACGGCGAGGATGTGCCGGGCAACGTAACGCCCCGCCTGCATGGCCGGGGGCGACACCATCGGCAACTCGTCACCGTGCCGGTCGTGCGCGGCGGCAACATCGCCGATCGCGAACACGTTCGGCGCGCCGACGACGCGGAGGTGGTCGTCGACGACAAGTCGTCTCGGCTTCTCGGGCAACGGGTCGTTCGGAACGACACCCGCGGTCCACACCATCGTCGCGGTCGCGATCTCGGTACCGTCGTGCAGGACGACTCCCCTCGTGTCGGCCGACGCGACGAGCGTGTTGGTGCGCACGTCGACGCCGCGGTGCTCGAGCTCGCGGCGCGCGTACGCGGAGAGGCGCCGCACGAACATCGGGAGCAGGCGATCACCGCCTTCGAGCAACAGGATGCGGAGCGCCGACGCGGCGAGCTCCGGATATTCGAGCGGGAGTACGAGGCGCGCAAGCTCGCCCAGCGCGCCGGCGTACTCCACGCCGGTCGGGCCGCCACCCACGATGCAGAACGTGAGCAACCGTTGGCGGTCGGCTTCGTTCGTCGCGGTCGTCGCCCGTTCGAGACACTCGAGGACGTGATTGCGCAACTGCAACGCTTCGCCGAGATCCTTGAGACCGAGTGCGTGGTCGCGAATGCTGTCGTTGCCGTAGTAGTTCGTTGTGCTTCCGGTCGCGACGACGAGGTAGTCGTACGAAAGCTGCGCGCCGTCGGCCAGCGTCACCGTCCTGTGCTCGAAGTCGACTCCGGTCACGTCGCCTTCGCGGTACCGCACGTTCGATGCACCCCGGAAGACCTTGCGCAACGGCGCGGTGACCTCCGACGGATTCAACAGGCAACTCGCGACCTGGTAGAGCAACGGCGTGAAGAGGTGGTAGTTGCGCCGATCGACGAGCAGCACGTCGACGGGCTTGTCGCGCAAGGTCTTCGCGCACTGGAGGCCGCCGAAGCCACCGCCGACGATGACGACCCGGGAAAGCGGACGCACACGCGGAACGTACCCCGCCGGGCGGCCGGTAGACTTGCCCTCCCGCTGACGGCCAACGACGCGCACCGGCCCGAGGCGGTTTGACAAGGGGGTGCGTGGCTTCGATCTCGAGGATCGAGGTGGGAGAAGCGAGCCGACGTCGCCGGATCGTCGTGAAAGAGCCGGCAAAACCAATACACGCCAATAACCAAATGGCAATGGCTGCCTAGAAATAGGTATCCCGCCCGCGAGGGATTCGTCATTCGTCTCTGCGAGGCGTCATCCAGGATGGCTCACCGGTAGGTAAGGCCTCGGGGCCTGTCGGGACATCAAAACGAGGCTGGCCTGCGTACAGGATGCCGTTGACCTGTAGGTAGGTGACAACTCCCAACGGCTGCGCTCGGAGAAGTCCCACCAACAGCTCGGGAGACGCGGGTTCGACTCCCGCCACCTCCACTCGTTCGCTTCCGTTTCGGCGCGCTCGACCCCTGATCGGACGTCACGTTTCGTGTCCGATCGTCGGGGCACCGGATGAAGCTTGTTCAAGGCCGCGGCAGATTCGCGCCACGAGAGCGTGCGTGCGCGTCCCACACGTTGCGCGCCTGCGCACCGCGCCCGGACGCCCTACGCCCGCTCTTTCCGACGCGCCCGGATTGACATCGTCCAACAGGCACCTGTATTTTACCGATGGGTAAATTAGCCAACGAGGAAACTAAGGGGTTGGATGCCCACGGCAATCGACGACCACCGGCTCACCGAGACGTTCGCCGCGCTGGCCAATTCAACCCGGCGAGCGATCTTGGCTCGGCTTGCAGAAGGCTCGGCGACCGTCAACGAGCTCGCCGAGCCATTCGACATGA
>DASYJT010000439.1:0-4329 GCA_035996165.1 Acidimicrobiia bacterium | reverse complement strand
GCGTACTCGATGGCGCCTTACCTGCTCGCGCCCGACGAGGCGCTGGTGGTCACCGGGCGGTGGCCGGAGTGCCGGTTCGCGAGTGTCGCGTTGTGGACGCGCTACCTGCAGACCTACGACTACGCGCACCGGACCGCGAGCCTCAACCGCGCCAGCACCGTTCTCGAGCCCGACGGTTCGTTTCGCATGGTGATCGCGCACGAGGATCCCGGTGTGCCGAACTGGATCGACACCGAGGGAAAGGGTTTCGGCATGGCCTTCTGGCGTTTCTTCCTGCCCGAGGGCGAAGTCGAGACCCCGCAGGCGACGGTCGTGAAGTTCGCCGACCTGAAGGGCGCTCGATGACCGTGGTCGATCTCACCGCCGATCGTGCGGTCGAGCAGGCGACAGAGGAGACCGGGCTCGGCGACCTGGGTGAGGGCTCGTGGAAGGAAGGCCTCGAACGTCTCGTCGACGCGCTGAAGACGGAAGCGGCGTTGAACGAGCTCGGCGCGGCGCTGGTCGGGGGCGAGCTGGTCGGTTACCTCGGTGATCGCATGCGCGTGCTCGAGTGGCGCAAGCAGCATCCCGAGATCGTCGGCGTCGACGTGGTGCCGCCGATCGTGATCGTCGGCCAGGGCCGGACGGGTACGACAATCCTGCACGAGTTGTTGGCGATGGATCCCGCGTCGCGGGTGCCGCTCACATGGGAGATCGACCACCCGGTGCCGCCGCCGGAGACCGCGACCTACGACACCGATCCCCGCATCGCGCAAGTCGATGAGACGCTCGCGGGCGTCGACCTGGTGCTGCCCGGCTTCATGCAGATGCACCCGATGGGCGCGCAGTTGCCGCAGGAGTGCGTGCGGATCACGTCGTCCGATTTCCGGAGCATGATCTTCCCGACGCAGTACAGCGTGCCGTCGTACGCCGACTGGCTGTTGCACGAGGCCGACATGGCGCCCGCGTATCGGTGGCACCGCATGTTCTTGGAGCACCTGCAGTCGAAGCATCCGGCGGCGCGGTGGGTGCTGAAGTCGCCCGGGCATCTCTGGGCGCTCGACGCGTTGGTCGCGGAGTACCCGAACGCGTTGTTGGTGCAGACCCACCGCGATCCACTGCGGATCCTCGCTTCGTTGTCGTCGTTGGTGGCTCGGTTGCGGTCACTGGCGAGTGACGACTCGACAATCCCGCGGGCTGCGGCGGATTTTGCGGACAACATCCTCGACGGTCTCGACCGTTCGGTCGACGCGCGCGAGGACGGGACGGTGCCGGCCGACCAGGTCGTCGACGTGCAGTTCCGGAGCTTCATGGCCGACCCGTTCGCGACGATCCACTCGATCTACGAGAAGCTGGGGTTGGAGCTGGCGCCCGAAGCGGAGCAGCGCATGCGGGCGTTCTTCGCGGCGAACCCGTCCGACAAGCACGGCACGCACACGTACACGTTCGCCGACACCGGACTCGACGAAGGCACGTGGCGCGAACGGGCGCGCCGCTACCAGGAGTACTTCGACGTCCCGAGCGAACCACTCGGCTGACGCGACTGGTGTTGTCGTAGCCTTGAGATTCGGGCCGCTGGCGCAATTGGCAGCGCGACGGACTTTTAATCCGCAGGTTCCGGGTTCGAGTCCCGGGCGGCCCACTCGTTGAACAGGTGATTGTTGTGCTTTGGTGTACCGCCGAAGCGATCAGAGTTACGGGCCCCGAGTCGCCCCGTCACTGCCGATGACTTTCTGGTCGTCACATGGTCTTCTTGCGAGCAGCCCACGAGGAAGACGGAGCACACGATGCGAATTGTCGCCAGCGAGTTCATCAGTCTCGATGGGGTGGTGCAGGCGCCCGGCGGCCCGGACGAGGACACCAGCGGTGGATTCGCGCACGGCGGCTGGTCGCACCGGTTCTTCGATCCCGAGGTGATGGGGTCTGTGATCGGCGGGTTCGCCGAGCGAAGCGACGCGCTGCTCCAGGGTCGGCGTACCTATCAGGTGTCGGCGACGGCATGGCCCGACCGCGCCGGAGATCCGTTCGCCGACTGGATCAACGCCACGCAAAAGTACGTCGTCTCGAACACGCTCTCGGATGAGGATCTCATGTGGCACCCAACCACGATCATCCGCGGCGACGACCTCGTCGACACTGTCTCCGCGCTTCGCGCCAAGCCCGGCGGCGACGTCTACGTGTACGGCAGCTTGTCATTGGTTCGGGCACTTCTGACCGCGAAGCTCATTGACGAACTGGTCCTCATGATCGAACCGATCACGCTCGGCGGCGGCAAGACCTTGTTCCCCACCGACGGCGAGGCGCGGGCGTTCGAGCTGACCTCGGCACAGACAACGATCACCGGCGTTCAGGTCTGTCGTTACGAGCCCACTGCCTGACCTGCCGGGCACACGGGCAATGATTCCCCGATCGCGAGTAATCGGTGGGCTCGGTACTCGCCCTTGATCACGAAGTACGAGGCGCGGATCGTTCCGGCCAGCTTCGACTTCTGTCGCGCGAATTTGAACGAGCTGAGCTCGGCGGGGACGTCCATCCCTTCGGAGAGCCTGAACCCAACCGCTCGCTTCTTCGGGTCGTCGAGCGCGTAGGCGACGTTGATCGAGAGCCCGTTCTTGTCGAACACGAAGGGCCATCGGAGGTTTTCGACTTGGATGCTCGTCGCCTCCAGCGGCGGCGACGCGATCACGATGTCGCGCTCCTCTTTGAGGATGCGGTGCACCCAGTCGATGGCTTCTTGGCCTTGGCGGCCGGCTCGACCGTGAAGACGTGGTCGTACTTGTTCTTGAAGTAGCGAGACTCGTTCGCTCGCAGACCGGCGAGAGCAGCGGCAACCGGTGACGACTCCAAACCTGTAGTGGAGACGTTGACGAAGTCCACCGCGTAGCTCATATCGCGCCCGAGAATGCTTGTCGCCCAGTCGCTTGGCATCGGTGCTCTTACCGGGGCGCGATCATTGACTGATGGGTCCCGCGGGTCTGGTGCTGATCATGTTCTCGCTTGGATTTCGAATCGTCCTCCTACTGGCGATCAGGCGCAGCCCCACGGCGACGCGGACCTCGTGGACGTGGGTTCTGCGTGCGCCAACGATGTGGGTGGGGGTCGTGCTCGTCATCGGTGCGGTCAGCGATACGGCCGGTGCAATCGCATTCGCCATCGGCATGGTCGTGTTGCTGGCAAGGGGAGCGAAGCTTGTGATCAATGCTCCCGGAGCAACGCTCAACGCGTGGCGGACAATCGGCGACCCGGACGCGTGGAGGGGCTCACCCACTGCGGTTCGAGATGCCGACACGCTCCGTTTCGGCCAACTTCGGTGGCACAAGGTCGCTCTCGGCATCCTTGGCGTGCTGCTGCTCGTTCTGATCGCAACGCTCGCACCGCACTGACGCCGATACATATCTGCCGCTCTGCGATCGGGGGTTACGCTCCCGAAGCAGTAAGTGACCCGCCGCACCGGTCGATTTGGGAGACAAACGTGAGTGTCAACGTGGTCGTCAACATCCAGGCGTCGGATGGGAACGCCGAGTCGCTACTTCCGCTGCTGCGCGAGGGTCGAGACCTCAGCAGGAAGGCCGACGGTTGCGAGGCGTTCGACCTCTTTCAACGACAAGATGATCCGCACAAGTTCATGTTCATGGAACGCTGGACCTCGATCGACGCCCACCACGCAAACATGGCTGCGAACATCGTTGCGAGCGGTCACCTAGCGAAGATCTTGCCGTTGCTCGTCGGACCGCCCGACAACGGCGTCATCGAGGCGTTGTAGTCCCACAGCAGGCGCGCCACAACTGCCTCTAGGAACCCCGATCGTGCCGGTGACTGTCTCGCAGAGTTGGTACGAGCGTCGGGTCGTCGACACAGACGGAAGGTGAACACGATGAGCAACGACGAGGCGGTACCTGAGACGAGGGGCGTTACGGCGGAGCTACTTGCAAGTCTCGACCTTGGCGCTGAGATCGAAGGCATAGAGGGGCTTCAGTTCAGAATGCGAAGATTCACCTTCGAACCTGGAGCCGTCTTCGGTCCGATTCACGACCACAAGGGCAGACCAGGCCTCGTCTACATCCTGCAAGGAGCAATCACTGACCACCGAGACGGCGTCGCCACGGATTACGGACCGGGAGTGGGCTGGCCCGAGGATCGAAACACCACGCACTGGCTCGAGAACAGAGGAACCGTTCCGGCGGTGGAGATCTCGGTCGACATCGTGCGGTCCGATTAGCGGGCGACCGACCCAACGCTCGGGCGAAGCGGCGGCGACCGGCGACGAGCAGTGAGCACCACTTCTGCCGATCGGCACTCGCCGCGCTGGTGCGCGATCGGGCAATCTGGGCGGGTAGTTTCACCGACTGA
>DASYJT010000438.1:0-6700 GCA_035996165.1 Acidimicrobiia bacterium | reverse complement strand
CTCGTCGACCTGCGGCTTGACGTTCTTGCGCTCGATGCCCTTGAACGCCATGAGGCCGGCCATGTCGATCTCGGTGTCGAAGTGACCGATGTTGCCGACGATCGCGTTGTGCTTCATCTTCGCCATCGAGTCGACGGTGATGATGTCGCGGTTGCCGGTGGTCGTGATGAAGATGTCGGCTTCACCGACGATCTCGTCGAGCGTCGTGACCTGGTAGCCCTCCATCGCCGCCTGCAGCGCGCAGATCGGGTCGATCTCGGTGACGATCACACGTGCGCCCTGACCGCGCAGCGATTGCGCGCAACCCTTGCCGACGTCGCCGTAGCCGCAGACGACCGCGATCTTGCCGGCGATCATCACGTCGGTCGCGCGGTTGATGCCGTCGATCAGCGAGTGCCGGCAGCCGTAGAGGTTGTCGAACTTGCTCTTGGTGACGGAGTCGTTGACGTTGATCGCCGGGAACAGCAGCGTTCCGGCCGCGTGCATCTGGTACAGGCGGTGCACACCCGTCGTGGTCTCTTCGGTGACACCCTTGATGTCGGCCGCGATGCCGTGGAACAACTGCGGCGACTCCTCGTGGAGCTTCGCGAGGAGGTTGAGCACGACCGCGTATTCCTCGCTGTCGGCCGTCTCCGGACCGGGAACCTTGCCGGCCTTCTCGAACTCGACGCCCTTGTGGATCAAGAGGGTGACGTCGCCGCCGTCGTCGAGGATCATGTTGGGGCCACCACCGTCGGGCCACTGCACGACCTGCTCGGTGCACCACCAGTACTCCTCGAGCGTCTCGCCCTTCCAGGCGAACACCGGGATGCCGGCCGCCGCCATGGCCGCGGCCGCGTGGTCCTGGGTGGAGAAGATGTTGCAGCTCACCCAGCGCAGCTCTGCGCCGAGCTCGACGAGCGTCTCCATCAGGACGGCCGTCTGGATGGTCATGTGCAGCGAGCCGGTGATACGGGCGCCGGCCAGCGGCTTTTGCTTGCCGAACTCCTCGCGACAGGCCATGAGGCCCGGCATCTCGACTTCGGCGAGTGCGATCTCTTTGCGGCCGAACTCCGCGAGGGAGATGTCGGCAACCTTGTAGTCGGTGAACGTGCCCGACGGCGCGGGCGTTCGTGATTCGATCTTGGTCATGTCTGGTCCTCCGGTTACGAGCGCGTCGGGCGCGCCGTTACTTTCACGGAGGCCGGCCCGGATCACCGGGTGACAGCCCTCTGGGCCCGACCGAACCTCGATGCTAGCGCAGTTTTGGGCCTTTGTGAGATGGTGGATCCATGACGGAGACCGCGCCTACCGCCCTCGTCGCGGCCGTACAGGCCACGCCCGTGTTCCTCGATCGGGAGGCAACGGTCGAGAAGGTCGGCACCCTCGCCAAGGAGGCGGCGGCGGCGGGCGCGCGACTGGTGGCGTTCCCCGAAGGCTTCGTTCCGACCTACCCCGACTGGGTGTGGCGGACGACGCCGTGGGCCGACGGCGAGTGGTACGCGCGCTGGATCGACCAGTGCGTCGACGTACCCGGCGCCACGTGCGACGCCCTCGGCGATATCGCCCGCGAGAACGACCTCTACCTGGCGGTCCCGGTGAACGAGCGTGACGGAGGGACCGTCTACAACACGCTCCTCTACTTCGGTCCCGACGGGGCGCTGCTCGGGAAGCACCGCAAGCTCGTCGCGACCGGTGGAGAACGACTCGCGTGGGGCATGGGCGACGGCTCCACGCTCCCGGTGTTCGACACACCGTTCGGACGGTTCGGCGGGCTCATCTGCTGGGAGAACTACATGCCGCTCGCGCGCGCCGCGATGTACGAGCAGGGCGTCGACATCCTTCTCGCACCCACGTGGGACAACTCCGACGTGTGGGTCTCGTCGATGCGGCACATCGCCAAGGAAGGACGTTGCTACGTGCTCGGCATCACGTCGTGCCTGCGCGCTTCGGATGTCCCCGCCGACATCCCGGGTCGGGACGACATCTACGGCGGCGACGACGATTGGATGTCACGCGGCAACTCGGTGATCGTCGATCCGTACGGCGACATCCTCGCGGGACCGATCAGCGAGACCGAAGGCATTCTCTACGCCGAGGTCGATATCGCGAAGGTGCGCCAGTCGCGCCGCCAGTTCGACGTCGTCGGCCACTACGCGCGCCCCGACGTGTTCAAGCTCTCCGTACGCCGCGACTGATACGACACCGCGACTGATACGACACCGCGACTGAACCCGATTCAGTCGAGCGAGAACGGCGGGTACACGTCGGTGAGGAGCAGGTAGTACACCTGCGTCCGCAACCACCAGCGCATGACCTTGATCACGAAGTCGCGGATTCCTTGCGGCCACGTACCGGTGAACAACACCGCGAAGAACGCGATGACCATCCCGACGTACGCCCCGATGCCGAGAACCGCGAGCACGAGGAGCGACGGGATGACGAGGATGATGCGGAACGCGACGGTGATGCGATTCCGGTCGGTCAGTTGCGGCCGCACATCGACGCGCACGCGCGGATCGTCGCCCGGGTCGGCGGCCGTTGTCGCGAACGTGAACGGCGGGTAGTCCTCGTGCATGAAGGCCACATAGGTGTACGTGCGCAACGCGTAGCGCAGGTACATGACCTGAACGTTGGCCAGTCCCTCGGGTAGCGCGCCGGTGAAGAGGATCACGAACCACGAGATCAGTCCGACGACGCCGGACACGGCCTGCAGCACGTACAGCACGATCAAGTGCGGGATCGCGAGCAGCCACGCGACGAGCGGGCGCCAGTTCGCGACCTTCTCGGGCGGGTCGAACGTGAACGTCGCGGGAAACGCGGGCGTTGATTCGAGCATCTAGGCCTCCCGGGCCGGAGATGGCGATTGCCCTCAGTGTCTCGCGAGAACGGCGGAAACGGGTGGATTCGACGGCATTGCCGCAACGACGGGCTCCTACGGGCCTCCAATGGCGCTCGTGGGGGTCGTGGCGGACGAGGCCGTCGTGGGGGTCGCGGCGGGCGTGGCGGTCGCGACGGGCGTGGCGGTCGAAGTCGAGCCGGGAACGCTCGTCAACGATTCCGGAACGAAGGCCGTGCAGCCGTTCGGGTTGGCGACGATCGACGGTCCGCCCGACTCCATCACGACCGAGGAGCAGCCAAAGTCGGAGAACGTGGTGTCGCTCGTGACCGTGCCGCCGTCGTGGAAGCGCACGATCGTGTGCGCGTGGCGAACGAAGCCGAGCCCGTCGATCGCCAACCGCACCGATGTCGTGGCGTAGCCCTCGGACTGCAACAGCTTCAATGCCATCGCGGTGGTCGCGATCTCCTCGGGCGTGAGCCCCGGCCGCTCGAGGGCACGCATCGCGTCGATGGTGACCTGGTACTCCTGCACCGCCACACCGTCGACCGACGAATCGCCGACCTTCGACGCGGCGGAGATCGCCTCCTTGGCGAAGTTCAGGTAGCCGGTCGGGCTGCCCAGGCTGTTCATCGCGACGGCGCCTTCGCGCCGGCCGAGCGTGCCGAGGACGAGAGTCGCGAACTGCGAGAGCGGTGCGCCCGCGCCGCCGACCGTCGGACTCCCGTAGTTCGCGCCGCCGTCCTCCCAGACGTTGGTGCCGTCGACGCGCGTGGTGACCTTGCCCACGTTCGGCACCTCCGACGTCGTGACCAACGCGATCGGGTCGACGTTGACGACACCTTCACCGCTGATCGACACCGCCAGCGGGGCGTTGCTCGCGTCGTACCCGCCCGGGTTGGTGCCGGCCTCCGCCGACAGCGTGTAACGGATGTGGAAGCTGCCGGACGCCGTCGTGGTGTTCAGCGCCGAGAACACGTCGAGACGCGCGTTACCCGAGTCGACCGCCTTCGCCTTCTCCGCCGGGTTCGACGTCACCCGCCGGCGTTGCGCATTGTTGGCATCGTTCGAGGCGCGGGCGACGACGACGATCCCGGCCGTCGCCAGCGCGCCGGCGAGTACGAGCGCCGCGACCCGGCGCGACCTCGGCGCACGAGCGACGAGCGGCGCGTGCCTGCCATCGCTCGCCGGCTCACTGAGCTCCGCGACGGGGATGTCGTCGTCGTGAACGTCGTCGCGCAGGGCCCAGAATTCGCCGCTCACGATGCACCTCGTGTTCGCCGCTGTCGCTCTCTAGACGCTCCGCGGCGTCCTCACGTTGCACCCTGCGCCAAACCCCACCCCGCAATCCCCCAACAGTTGGCAGGAAAATCGGTACGTGACAACGAAAACCCTGCCAACTGTTGGGGGGAAAATCGGTACGTGGGAACGAAAACCCTGCCAACAGTTGGGGGGAAAATCGTTACGTGGGAACGATTTCCCTGCCAACTGTTGGGGGATTGGGTGGGTCAGGTCCAGTGGGACTGGAGAGCGGCGGCGACTTCGGCGGGCTTGGTCACGGGCCACCAGTGCCCGCTGTCGGCGAACATCTCGAGGGCGGCGCCGGTGCGCTTGGCCAGGCGCTCACCGAACTCGGGCGTCACGTACGGGTCGTCGGCGCCCCAAAGCACGAGACCCGGGCGCGAGATCGCGTCGACCGCGTCGTGCCACTCGGCGAAGCCGGGTGCGGCCGAGCGGTAGAGCCGGAGGATGCAGTCCTTCATCGGGGCGTCGACGTGGCTCGCGACGGTCGCCGCCTGCTCCGCGCCGAGTTGTTCGGTCAACGCTTCCGCGAGCGCGTCACCGACCATCGCGTCCATCACCTGCTCCCCCACCTCCGGGGTCTGCCACATCTGCGCGAGGTCGTGCCACACGTAGTCGCGGTCGACGGTCCCCGAGCCCGCGGCCCACGTGCGAATGAGGTCGGGCCGTAGCGACACGACCCGCTGCACGAGCAGTGAACCCCAATCGTGGCCCACCAGGTCGACCGGCTCACCGATCGCGGCGATCTGCTCGATCAGCCAGTCGACGTAAGCGTCCTTGGAAGCGTCGAAGCCGGGCGGCACCGGCGCCGCGAAACCCGGCAGCGCGGGAGTGACGATGTCGGAGCGTTCGAGATGCGCGCGTACGCCGTCCCACAACTGCACGGTGTCCGGAACGCCGTGGACGAGCACTGCGGGCATATCGACTCCTCGATCAGTGGGTCAGGGGGTTTGTGCGAGGCGCGCTTTCAAGTCGGAGATCGCGTCGATCGGACCCGGGTCGACGTCGTTCTGCAACGCGAGGTAGCAGCTGGTCCAGTCGCCGAGGTACATCAGGTCGAGCAATTGCGCGAGCCGGCCCTCGCCTTCGGCTTCCACCGACACGACCTGGTGCACGCACTCGTCGATGATCTCGCGCGTCGCGTCGAATCGAAGTTGCAGGCGCTTGTGTTCGAATCCGTGCCGGAGCTCCACGATCGAGATCAGTTGGCGCGTGACGTCGCCGTGCTGGCCCCAACCGCAGATCTCGTTGTGGTCGAGCTCGGGGTACTGGTTCCAGAACGCGGGCGCCTTCGCGTTCTCGTTCACGTCGCACTTCCAGCGATACGCGGCGACACCACCGAGCGCGCCACCGCCGTAGACGATCGGAATCGTGCGGCCGAGACGGCGCGCGAGCTCACGGGCGGGATTCGCCGCGCCCTCGACGGCCGGCACGCAGGTTGCGCGCCGGCGCGCGAGCTGCGCCTGCGCGGTGACGAGGTTGGCGTGCGCACCCGGCGCGAGGCCGGTGCGGAACAGCGTCACGAGCAGCGGCGCTACGAGCGCGCCGATCGCGGCGCGAGGCATGAAACCTTCGGGACACGGGAGATGCAGCGCGCCCGCGCGCCGCGCGACACCGGCGAGCTCCCCGCCGCACGAGATCGCGACGAGCTGCGCACCGCGCTCGACCGCGCTCGACGCCATCGAGACCGTCTCCTCGGTATCACCCGAGTACGAGACCGCGATCGCAAGTGTCGCGGGCCCGACGAAGGCCGGCGTGCGGATCTGCTTGAGCACCGTGAGCGGCACGGGAAGCTCGTCGTTGAACGCCGCCGCCGCGACGTCGCCGGAGATCCCGGATCCGCCCATTCCCAGCACGACGACGTTCCGGATCAGGTCACCCTGGGGAAAGGCGTCGACGTGCACCGCGCCCGCGACCTCGTGCGCGTGCGCGAGTTGTTCGGGCAACCCCGCGACCGCCTCGAGGAAGTCGAGGGTGTCGGCGGTCACTGCGCGAACGTGGGCTTGATGCCGTCGCTTTCGGCCTTCGAGGTGAGCCGCGCGTGCTCCGCGTCGTCGACGGTCTCCGCGTCGTCGATCAACAGGTCGGGGATATCTCCCTCGAGCACGCGGTAGCGCCGATGCAGTCGCGGGTTGTAGAGCGACTGCTCGTCGGCGAAGTACAGGAGCGGTCCCTTGTCTTGCGGGCACGCAAGGATTTCGAGCAGTTTCGGGTCGAGTGCCATGACGCGCAGACTACCTGCGGGTGTCAATCGGTGCGGATGAGCGCCAGCACCTCGCGCGTGTGCGCTTCGCACTGCTCGGCGTCGGGAGCTTCGAGGTTCAGGCGCAGGAGCGGTTCGGTGTTGCTCGGCCGCAGGTTGAACCACCACTCCCCGCAGTCGACGGTCAACCCGTCGAGCCGGTCCTGCGGCTTGTCGGAGTACTTGGCCGCGACCGCCTCGATGATCGCCGCCGGATCGTCGACGCGCGAGTTGATCTCGCCGCTCTGCACGTAGCGCTCGAACGGCTTGCGCAGTTCGGAGAGCGGGATCCCGGCGCGGCCGAGCTGCTCGAGCACCAACAGCGACGCGATCGAGCC
>DASYJT010000437.1:0-6125 GCA_035996165.1 Acidimicrobiia bacterium | reverse complement strand
TCCCCGCGATCGGCCAGCTCCTCGGGCTCCTCCCCGTCGAGACACCGACGCAGATACACATCGAGGCGCGTCCCGCGGCACGGGTGGAGTTGCCTGCCCACGCCCGAACGACTGTCGCGTGGCACGACTCGACACCCGGCGCACCATCCGGCGCTGCGCTCGTCGCGGCCGTCCGCGCCGCCGACATCGCGCCCGGCACACGGATATGGGCCGCGGGTGAAGCCGCATCCGTGCAACGCATCCGCCGGCACCTCTTCGAGGAACGCGGGGTCACCCGGGCCGACGCGACCATTCGCGGCTACTGGAAGCACGGACGAGCGGGGGGCGAAAGCGAGAAGTAGCCGGCGCCGGCGTGTCAGGATGGCTTTGTGTTGATCGGGTCGTTTCTGTTCTTGATGTTCTTCGGGTTCTGGATCTTTTCGCTTGTGTTCTGGATTCTCAAGATCGTCGAGGTCGTTCGGATTCCCGATCATCAATACCGGGCGGCGTACGCCGACAAAGTCACGTGGGTCCTGGTCGTCGCCATCGCCGGAGTCATCGGCGCGCTCGTCTGGCAGTTCGCCAAACGCGCCGAGGTACTCGCCGCGGCGGGCCGGATCCCGCAAGCGCCCCCGGGCTGGTACCCGGAGCCGACTTCGGGCGCGATGCGCTGGTGGGACGGCCACCGTTGGACGTGAACCGCTAACCGCACGCGGCGGCGACCCGACCATCCGGTCGATCGCATTCCGTGCGCGGTCGGCACCGAGCTTCTAGTGTCGGCGTCGTGCGCAGAGCCATGTGTGTGTTGTTCGTCATCGTGGCCGGCGCGCCGTTCGCTGCTCCGCACGCTTCCGCGACCGGCATGTGGACGCCGGTGCAAGGACTGCACTGGCAATATCAACTGCAGGGCAAGGTTGCGACCAACCTGTGCGCCGTTCCCGTCAGCGGCGGCCGATGTGTCCGGCCCGATGTCTACGACATCGACATGTATGCCCCCAATGGAGTGACGATCAACACCGCCGGCGTTGCGAAGATCCATGCAGTCGGCGCACGCGCGGTGTGTTATGTCGATGCCGGAAGCTGGGAGAACTTCCGGCCCGACGCGAACGCGTTTCCCGCGGCGATCAAAGGTCGTTCGAACGGCTGGCCGGGCGAGAAGTGGCTCGACATCCGCGCGACCGACACGTTGTTGCCGATCATCGATGCTCGGGTCGCCAAGTGCGCAACCGCCGGATTCGACGCTGTGGAGTTCGACAACGTCGACGGCTACACCAACGTGACCGGATTTCCGCTGACGGCGTCGGATCAGCTGGCGTTCGACATCGCGCTCGCCGACATCGCGCACTCGCACGGAATGTCGGTCGGTCTCAAGAACGACCTCGATCAGCTCGCCGCGCTCCAGGACACGTTCGACTTCGCGATCAACGAGCAGTGCGCGCAGTACGCGGAGTGCAACGTCTACGACGGCTGGACATCGGCCGGCAAAGCCGTGGTGGAGGTCGAGTACAAGGGAATCGCCCGGAACTATTGCGCGGACGCGGCGACCCAGCGCCGGGACGCGATCCACAAGACTCTCGCGCTCGTCGCGACGCCGTGGAAGCCCTGCCGGTAGGTCTCCCGGAGTCCGGTCTTTCGCACCACAAGCGCACACGGGTCACGAATTCCGGCTCCAACCACGGGTCGGGACCACAGATTTGTCCGTCTTGCACGAACCTGAGCCGGTTTCATTGTCGAAGGCCGCCCGTTCGTGCGACGCTGATGCCCGTGGCGGCGGATTACGTGACCTTGCAGCGGCTCGTCGACGCGCGGGACGTCGACGGATTGCTCGGTACGGTCAGCACCGACGACGTCGCGGAGGCGTGGTGCCAATACAGCTCGCGGCACGGCCGCGCGGAACCGGCGCGAGCCGGCAACGCCCGGATGAAGCCCGAGGACGCGCATTGGTGGGCCATCGAGTTCGTTCGATCGAGCGGCGTCA
The DNA here is from genome assembly GCA_035996165.1 of Acidimicrobiia bacterium. Lineage (GTDB taxonomy): Bacteria > Actinomycetota > Acidimicrobiia > IMCC26256 > PALSA-610 > PALSA-610. The sequence goes on along the minus strand of DASYJT010000437.1, from coordinate 4,168 downwards.
CGCGACGCGAAGGAGTGCTCCGCGAGCTCCTCGTCAAGCTCGTCGAACACGCGCCGAACGACGAGGTGCTGGGCAACATCGGCGCGGGCCCGATCGAAGACTTCATCGTCGCGGACGAAGCCCGCGTGCGTTGGATCGAGGAGCAGGCCGAAAGCTCGCCCGCGTTCCGCCAAGCCTTGTCGATCATCTGGATTTGGGGCCACCAACCGCAATGGGTGTGCGAGCGCATCGAGCGCGCCGCGGGGGTTCCCTTGCGTCATCCGGCTGACGACTCGCCGTTTGGATTCGCCCAAGCCGCCGCGGACACCGCCCGCCAAATGTTCAGTCGAGTCCGCGGAGCGCTCAGACTGCGCTGACGTCCGGCATGTTCGTTCGCGATTCGTCGGTGCGTCGGTGCGTCGGTGCCCGGGGAGGGACTCGAACCCTCACGCCCCGAAGGGCCGGCGGGTTTAAGCCGCCTACGTCTGCCGATTACGCCACCCGGGCCGGGTCGCGCAACGGTAGGCGACGAACGCGCGCCGGGCGATCGATCACGCGGCCGCCGACTCGGGACCGGCGGCACCGACCCCGGCATCACCGACCGCCTGCATGAGCGTGACCCGGACGCGAGCCGCGGCGTCCCCGGCCAAGCCGTTCGCCACGAGGACACCCTCGACCATGTCGGTGACGACATCCGCGGTCGGGCGCGAGCGCAGCCGGACCGCGACCACCGGGCCGCCGGGGAGCCGGCGAATCGTGCGCGGGACTCCGGAGCGCCGGGGCGGAGTGCGGAACGCGGGCGCGACCAACCCGGCTGCCCGCGCGGCCGCGCCGATGCGGCGGGCGAGCTCGGCGAACCGAATAGGAGGTGCGATGTCCATCAGCCGTATTGAATACGCAGGGTGAGACAGCAACGGCCGTCGGCCGCGCACGACCGCGAGATCCTCCGGCTCGCGATCCCCGCGTTCGGAGCCCTGGCCGCCGAGCCGTTGTACGTGCTGGCCGACACCGCGATCGTCGGCCACCTCGGGACCCGACCCCTGGGCGGGCTGGGGGTCGCCGGGGCCGTGCTCAGCGTCGCGTTCGGGATCTTCAACTTCCTCGCATACGGCACGACCGCGACCGTCGCCCGCCGCATCGGGGCGGGCGATCCGAAGGCGGCCGCCGAACACGGTGTCGCCGGCGTATGGCTCGCGCTGGGCTTGGGCCTCGTCCTCGCGGCTGCCGGTCTGATGCTCAGCGGGCCCATCGTCTCCGCGATGGGCGCCTCCGCCCACGTGGCGCCGTACGCGCGGACCTATCTGCGCATCTCGTTGCTCGGCTCGCCGTTCGTCCTCGTCGCGCTCGCGGGCACGGGCTATCTCCGCGGCCTCCAGGACACCCGAACGCCCCTCGTGATCGCACTCGCCGCCAACGCCTTGAACATCGCGCTCGAGGTCGTCCTCGTCTACGGCGTCCACCTCGGGATCGCAGGCTCGGCCTGGGGCACGGTCATCGCCCAGATCGCGGCCGCATTCGCATACCTCGCGATCGTCCGCCGCAACGTGCGCCGATCGAACGCCTCGGCCCGGCCCGACGTCACCCAGCTGCGTGCGGCGGGCGCAGTCGGCGCGTACCTGATCGTCCGCACCGGATCGTTGCTCCTGGCCTTCACCGCCGCGACGTCGATCGCATCACGGATCGGCGACGTGCAGATCGCCGCCCATCAGGTCGCGTTCCAACTCTGGATGCTCCTCGCCCTGTGCCTCGATGCGATCGCGATCGCCGGCCAGGCGATCGTCGGGCGCGCCTTGGGAGCGAACGACGCCGCGCTGACCCGCGCGACCTCCCGGCGCATGCTCCAATTCGGGGTGGTCGCGGGGGCGGGGCTCGGACTCCTCGTCCTCCTCCTCGACCCGGTGCTCGCGCTGGCGTTCACCCGCGATGCGGCGGTCCGCAACGAGCTGCGGCCGGTGCTCGTCGCGGTCGCGCTCATGCAGCCGCTGGGCGGCGCGGTATTCGTGCTCGACGGGATCCTGATCGGCGCGGGTGACGTCCGCTACCTCGCGCTCGCCATGGCCGGAGCGACCCTCTGCTTCGTCCCGTGCGCCGTTCTCGTCCTCACGACGGGAGCCGGACTGATCGCGCTCTGGAGCTCGCTCTTCGTCTTCATGTTCGCTCGCCTGTACGGCATGGGGCGTCGCTACAAGGGAAATGAATGGCTGGTGACGGGAGCCGCCGGTACATAGGCTTCGTCGGTGGCCGACGGACCCGAGCGCGCAACCGAGCGAGCATTGGAGATCGCAGCCGCGATCCATCCCGACGTCGACCTCACCGAGCTCAACGAGATCGATCCCGGCATCGGTCGCGAGCTCGTGCCGCTCGTCCGGCCCGCGCCCGAACCGGCGCCGAGCCCCCGTCGTTCCGACGTCGACCACTGGGGCCGGAGCGAGAATTTCCGCGCCCTGACCCGGCGCTTCTTCGACCCGATCTACAAGCACTGGTTCCGCGTGGAGTGGGAGGGCTTCGAGCACCTGCCCGAGAGCGGTGGCGCGCTGCTCGTCGCGAATCACGCGGGTGCCATACCGCCGGACGCACCGTCGATCATGCACGGCATCGAAAAGGATCTCGGGCGCGCGGTATACGGACTCGCGGAGAACCTCTTCCGCGGGATGCCGGTCGTCGGAACGCTGTGGTCGCGCAGCGGCGGCGTCGCCGCCCATCCCGACAACGCGTACCGTTTGCTGCACGACGAGGAACAGTTGGTGCTCGTGTTCCCGGAAGGCACGAAGGGAACCGGCAAGCTGTACAAGGACCGGTACCGGCTTCGGCGTTTCGGGCGCGGCGGTTTCGTCGAGATCGCGATGCGCGCCGGCGTGCCCGTCATCCCGATCGCGGTAATGGGCGCGGAAGAGACCATGCCGATCCTGTTCAAGAGTCCGCGTGCCGCGAAGGCGCTCGGGCTCCCGTACTTCCCGATAACCGCGAACATGCTCGCGTTCGGGCCCGCGGGAGTCGCTGCGTACCTCCCCGCGAAGTTCCGCATCCGCGTGTTGCCGCCCGTCTACTTCGACGTCGCGCCGAACCAGGAGCGGTACTCGCGCAGTCGCGTGATGGAGGAGTCGGAGCGCATCCGTCGCCTCGTGCAAGACGCCCTCTACGACATGCTGCGCAAGCGCCGCAGTGTGTGGTTCGGGTAGATGCGCGCGCTCGTCACCGGACTGTCGACGTATTGGGGCGGTCGCCTCGCGCAGGCGCTCGAGCAACGCTCCGACGTGGAGGTCGTCGTCGGTGTCGACACGCACGACCCGCGCATACCGCTCGAGCGCACCGAGTTCGTGCGCACCGACTCGTCGCACTCGATACTGGCGCGCATCGTGCGCGCCACGCAGGTCGACACGATCGTGCACACGCACCTGGTTGTCGACTCGACGCGCGCGACGAGCCGGACGCTGCACGAGATCAACGTCATCGGGACCATGAACCTGCTCGCCGCGGCCGGTGCGCCGTCGAGCCCGGTACGCAAGGTCGTGCTGAAGAGCTCCGGCCTGGTGTACGGCGCGAACAAGGCAGATCCCTACAACTTCCGCGAAGACATGGCGCGGACCGGACCCGCGACCACGCCGGTCGAGCGCTCGCTACTCGAGGTCGAGGCGTTCGTGCGCGACTTCGCCGACGACAACCCGCACGTCGACGTCAGCCTGCTGCGGTTCGCGAACGTTTTGGGCGTCGACATCGACACACCGTTCACGGCCGCGCTCCGGCGCCCGGTCGTTCCGGAGATCCTCGGCTTCGATCCTCGCCTGCAGTTCATCCACGAGGACGACGTGGTCGACGCGCTGATGTACGCGATCAACAACGACATCCCGGGCGTCTACAACGTCGGCGCCGATGGCGTGCTGCCGTGGAGCGAGGTGTGCGCGATCGTCGGCAAGCGACGCGTTGCGTTGCCGTTCGCATTCACGAACCTCGCGGCCGAGCCCGCTCGGCTCCTGCGACTGTGGGACCTGCCCCCGGAGGCGATGGCCCTGCTGCGGTACGGGCGTTCGATCGACAACGCGCGCTACAAGCGCGCGGGCTTTCGGTACGGATACTCGACGGCGACAACGGTCGAGGCGTTTGCCCAGGCGCTGCGCCTCGCCGGCACGATCGGCCTCAGCAGCCCGTCGTACCGCTATGAGCGAGAGGTCGAGGATTTCTTCCGCCACTC
>DASYJT010000436.1:0-4746 GCA_035996165.1 Acidimicrobiia bacterium | reverse complement strand
GGCGGTGACGAGCGCCTTCACCTTCGTCTTGCGCAGGATGTAGCCGACTTCCTTCGGGCCGTAGAAGTGCACGATCGGCACGACGACCGCGCCGAGGTACGCAATCGCGTAGAACGTGGCTGCCGCTTCGAGCCAGTTCGGGAGCTGGAACGCGACCGCGTCGCCGGGCTGGATGCCGCGGGCGCGCAGACCGGCGGCCACCCGGCGGGCCAACCCGTCGACCTCGCCGAGGGTGCCGCGATACGGCATGCGATCCGAACGCACGGTGAACGGGTGCGACGCGGCTTCGCGCAACCCGGCCGCGAGCAGCGCGCCGAGACTCTCGTCGTTCCAGAAACCTTCGGCCACATACCTCCGCGCATCGTCGGAGTCGACGGCGCGCGGAGTGAAGTTCACCGCGGTAGACCCAGGACGCGCTCGGCGATGATGTTGCGTTGGATCTCGCTCGTGCCGCCCGGGATCGTGGCGCCGAAACTTCGCAGGTACTGCATGGCCCACGATCCTTCCCGCCACATCTGCGGGCCCATCGTGTCGAGGTCGAGCTCGTCGAGCCCGAGCGCTTCCATCCCGAACAGGAGCGCCCTCTGCAGCGACTCGCTCCCGTAGAGCTTGAGCAACGAATGCTCGGGCGCGGACTTGCCCTTCAAGAACTTGGAGAAGCCGCGGTAGCCCATCGTCATCAGGGCCTGCGCGTCGACATAGAACCCGGCGACCGAGTCGCGGTAGCTCGCATCCTCACCGAGCGGCCGACCATTGGCACCCTCGGTCTTGCCGAGCTCGACCAGGGCGCGCACCGCGCGTTGCACGTCGTACGCGTAGTTGATCCACAACATCGCCCGTTCGTGTGCGAGTGATCCCTGGGTGATCGGCCAGCCACCGTTGAGCGGGCCCATCAGATTCTCGCGGGGCACGCGCACGTCGGTGAAGAACACTTCGTTGAAGTCGCAGAACTCGTTGTCGGAGAGCTCGGGAAACGGGCGGCGCTCGACGCCCGGGGAAGTGGTGTCGATGATGAGCGCGCTGATGCCCTTGTGCTTCGGTGCCGACGGATCGGTTCGGACGAAGCACATGCACCAGTCGGCGTGGTGCGCGCCCGACGTCCACACCTTCTGACCGTTCACGACGAACTCGTCGCCGACCAGCTCGGCGCGCGTCTTGAGGCTCGCGAGGTCGCTGCCCGCGCTCGGCTCGCTCATGCCGAGACACCACGAGATCTCGGCGCGCAACGTCGGCAGCAAGAAGCGTTCCTTCTGCTCGGGCGTTCCGTAGTCGTTGATCGACGGCGCGATGATCCCGAGACCCTGCGGGTTCGCGCTACGCAATACCTCGCGGCTGCTCATCTCCTCGAAATAGATCATCTGCTGGGTCGGCGTGGCGTTGCGGCCGCCGAGGTCGGGCGGCCAGCCGGGCACGAGCCAACCCGCGTCGAACAGCGAGCGCTGCCAGTCGCGGGCCCACTGCGGCATGTGCGCGCTCGACTGCTTGGGTTCGCGGACCCGGTCGTCGGAAGGCTGGTGCTCGTCGAGCCACGCGTCGAGCTCGGCGCGGAAGGCCTCATCCTCGGGTGCGTAGCGCAGGCGCATCGGGGCGCAGGGTAGTTTCCTGACGTCAGCGTCAGGAAATCCCCGGGGGCCGTGTGGACTTCGAATTCTCATCCGAACAGGAAATGCTGCGGTCGTCGGTCCGCGCGTTCCTCCCGGCCAAGGCCCCACTTGCCTGGGTGCGCGCCGAGTACGCGGCCGACGCTTCCGATCGGTCGGTATGGGACGGGCTCGCCGGACTCGGCGTGGTCGGCCTGCTCGTCGGGGAGGAACACGGCGGCGCCGGCATGGGGATGGTCGACGCGGCCGTCGTGCTCGAAGAGCTGGGCCGCGCGGTGTGCCCGGTGCCGTACGTGTCTTCGGCGATCGGCGCAGTGGCGCTGGCCGACGCCGAGCTCCGCCCTTCGTTGGCCGACGGTTCGGCGATCGGCACGCTGGCGATCTTCGAAGCCGGTGCGCGCTACGACTGGCGCGCGCCTGCAACCACGGCCGCCCGCGCCGGTGACGGGTTCCGCCTCGACGGCGACAAGATCCACGTCGCCGACGCCGGCTCGGCCGATGTCGTGCTCGTGACCGCCCTCGACGACGACGGCCGCCTCGGCGTGTTCGCGACCGAACAGTTCGAAGTCGAGGCGACGCCGACCGTCGACGGATCGCGCAAGCAGGGCCGAGTCGCGCTGCGCGGCGCGGCGGCGCGCCGGGTCGACGACGGCAACGCGGAAATCTCCGTCGCGCGCACGCTCGACCGGATCGGCGTGGCGGCCGTGGTCGACGGCGTCGGAGCCGCGCAGCGCGCACTCGAGCTCTCGGTCGAGTACGCCAAGGAGCGCGAGCAGTTCGACAAGCCGATCGGCGCGTTCCAGGCGATCCAGCACCTGTGCGCCGACATGTTGCGCACGGTCGAGCTCGGCCGCGCCGCGGGCTACTACGCGTGCTGGGCGATCGACGACGCCTCCCCCGAGGAGGCACACCGCGCATCCACCTTGGCCCGGGCGTTCGCAGCCGACGCGTTCCCGCAAGTCGGGGGCACCGCGATCCAGGTGTTCGGCGGCATCGGCTTCACGTGGGAGCACGACATCCACCTGTATTACAAGCGACTGCTCACGGTCGCGCAGGCACTCGGAACCGCGAGCGACCATCTCGAAGAGCTCGCAACCATCGCGATCGACTGACCGCGGGGGCTGCAATAGGTGCTACCAGCGCGACAATGGAGTCGCGCGCGTGAGCTACTCGCGCACGAGCAGCAACGCACCGCAGGTGTTACCGCCGCCCGCGCCGATGACGCCGACTTCGGGGGGCGTGGTGATCTGACGGTCGCCGGCTTCGCCCCACATCTGCGTGGCGCCTTCGTGCAGGAATCCGTAGCCGTGCAACCGGCCCGCCGAGAGCTGGCCGCCGTGGGTGTTCAACGGCAACTGCCCGTCGCGGGCGATCCGGGTGCCACCGTCGATGAACGGGCCGCTCTCGCCGACGCCGCAGAGGCCGAGTGCTTCGAGCCACGACATCGTGAGGAACGAGAACCCGTCGTAGAGCTGGGCCATCTGCACGTCGGCCGGCTTGAACTCCGTGCGCTCCCACAGCTGCTTGCCCGCGCCGCGGTTCGCCATCGCCGACAGGTCGTCGAACTGGTCCCACGACGGACGGCCGTCGATACGCGAACCGACCGCCTCGACCCGCAGCGGACGGTTCTTCATGTCCTTCGCCCGGTCACGCCGGGAGACGATGACCGCGGTCGCGCCGTCGCACGGGACGTCGCAGTCGTACAGGCAGAAGGGCGACGAGATCATCCGCGCCGCCATGTAGTCGTCGAACGACATGGGGTCGCGGTAGATCGCCTTCGGATTCAGCTCCGCGTTGCGGCGCGCGTTCAGCGCGATCCACGCGAGTTGCTCGCGTGTCGTGCCGTAGTTGTGGAAGTGCCGCTGGGCGAACATCCCGATCCAGATCGCGGCCGACGGCGCCGCGAACGGCAGATTCCATTCCATGAAGCCGGAGGCTTTGAAACCGCCTCCCCCGCCCCCACCGCCGCCGGGCATCACCGCGGCGCGGCCCTTCTCCCCTTGCGCCGAGCCCTCGTAGACCGAGCGGAAGCACAGAACATGGTTCGCGAGTCCCGACGCGACCGCGAGGCACGCGTTGATGACGGAGCCGAGCTGTCCCGAGGTCTCGAGCCCACTCCCGTACCAGCCGCACTGCAGGCGCAGCGCGTCCATCACGTCGTACGCGCCGGCGCCCGAGAAGCCCGCGGGCGTGCCCATCGGCCCGGGGTAGGTGGAGATGCCGTCGATGTCGGCAGTGGTGAGACCGGCGTGCTCAATCGCCGCGAGGCAACCGTCGAGTGTGAGCTCGAGCGGATCGCGGAACAGACGCCGCCCGATATCCGACTGCCCGACGCCGGAGATGCACGCGCGCCGTTCGATGATCTCGTTCTCGTCCACGACGGTCACTCCCCCGGACCGGATGCCGGCTCGAACAGCGGGATGTAGATGTCGCCGTCGGGATCCGCGTGGCGCTCGAAGGTGACGCGCACCGGCATCTCGATGCGCGCGGCGTGGGGTGCGCAGTTGACGAGGTTGGTGGTCAACCGCACCGACGGCTGTTCGACGATCTCGATGATCGCGACGATGTACGGCAGTTCGGGCCCGGGCATCCACGGCTGGTGATTCACCGAGAACGTGGCGAGCGTCGCGCGCCCCGACACCGATTCGGTCTTCATGTTCTTCGACAAACAGGTCGGACAGATCGGCTGCGGCGGATGGATGTAGAAGCTGCAGTCCTGGCAGCGCCAGAACCGGAGCTCGCCCCGTGCGCCGCCCGTCCAGAAGTCGCGGTTCCAGTCGGTGAGCTTGGGCAGGATGCGAAACGGCGGCGCCGCCTCTTCCACGTCGGGCACGGTCACTCCTGTTCGGCTTCGAGCGCTTCTTCGTAGCCACGGCGCGCGTGCGGGATGGCGGCGACGGCGGGCAGGAGGCCGTGGCCCGGAACGGTCAACATGATCGAACCGAGGATCTCCTCCCATGACGCGCCGACTTCACGGGCGAGCCGCGCGTGCCGGCGCACGCCCTCGGGATTGCGGATCCCCACCGTCACGACGAGCCGGATGAGCTCGTGCGTCTTGCGGTCGGGCGCGGAAAGCGAATCGAGCTGCGACATCCACGCGTTCTGCGCGGCATGCAGCTGCGGGAACACCTCGTGCAGCGGTTCC
>DASYJT010000435.1:0-2653 GCA_035996165.1 Acidimicrobiia bacterium | reverse complement strand
GCGCGTCCCACCAACGGACGTCGTACGCCCACGGTCCGGCCCACGCGCGCACGGCGCCACCGCCGCCCGGAAGGGCGCGGCACCGCACGTGGGTCGGCGGACGCACTTGCTCGCCCCGCCCGTTCACCGCGATCGCGTTCCCGCCGGCATCGACGAGCTCGGCCGGGAGCGGTGGATCGAACACGCGCGCCGGGAACGGGGGCGGGAGCGCACCGGGCCACGCCGCGACCTCGGAACCGGCAACGAGCGGGCGCTCGGGTTCGCGCGGTTCGCCCCACGGGACGAAGCGGATCTGCTCGGCCGCGGTGCGCCCACCCTGCACGACCGCAGTCGTCACCGCCTCATAACCGAGCATGCCCTGGACGCGCGCGAGCGCGCGATCGGCGCGCTGGTGCGCGATCTGGTCGCCGCCCCAGAACCCGAGCTGACGACCGTCGGCGGGCACGACCTCCTCGGGGACCAACGCGAGACCGGTGATGCCGGCGGTCGTCTCGCCGGTGTTGATCCACGCGTCGAGCTGCCAGCGCACCCGTTCCGCGAGCACACCCGCCGAGAGCGCGTCGCCGAGCTCCGAACGGGCATGTCGCCAACAACGCGAGAGCCGTTCGCCGTGTTCGGTCTCGGCCTCGACGAGCACGCGCGTGCACGCGAGCCCGCGTTCCGCGAGCCGTTCGAGCAGGCGGTCGGCGAGCTCCTTCGCCGCGAACGCGGCGACGTCGACCCGTTCCGCGGGCGGATCGAGCTCGGTGCGTTCGACGAGGTCGGGGGGCGGAGCGACGAACACCGACGGCCCGGGATCGATACCCCGAGCGAGCTCGTGGATCCGCCGGCCCTCACTCCCGAAGCGGGCGAGCATGGCGTCGGGAGCCAACGCGGCGACCGCTCCGAGGGTGGGCAGACCGAGCCGGACGAGCAAACTCGCGAGATCGTCGTCGTCGAGCACCGACACCGGCCACGGCGCGACGTACTCGGCCGAACCACCGGACGGCACGATGATCGAACGCCGCGCCGCGAGGCGGGCGACGAACACGCCGTCGGCGATCCCGATGCGCACGTCGTCGCCGTCGGGGCCGAGCACGTTTGCAACGCCCTCACGAATCTGCGCCGCGAGCTGGTCGTCGCCCCCGAAGTAGCGCGACGGACCCCGGGTTGCGAACTCGCAACGCCCGGGCCGGTCGAGGACGACGCGCGGAGTGAAGACCTCCACCGCGCGGGCCACTGCCTCGAACGTGCGGGCCTCGTTCGCTTCGTCGACATCGACGCACGCCGCTTCCGGGCAACGCGCCTCCGCCTCCCGCCGCCGCATCCCGCGCGTCACACCGACCGCGCGCGCGTCCGCGGACGCGCAGCGAACGAGGTCGCGGCTCCCGGCGCGCTCGCGCACGATGAGCGGACGGTCGCGCAGGTCGTTGACGCCGATGGAGTCCGCGCGCCGGCGCGCCGCGATCACCGGCCAGTCCGGGCACCAGACACAGCCGGTGCGGCTGGTGCTCAACCGGCGCGTGCGTGCGCGCGCACTCCTTTTCCCTCGACGCGCACGTCGACGGCATTTCCCGCGAGCAGACCTCTCCCGCTTGCGAGCCCCGACCAGTCGCGGCCCTGCGCGTGGAGGCGTAGGGATGCCTCTACCGGCCACGGTCCGAGCGTGACGAGCACGGTGGCGCGCTCGCGTGCCCGGGCCGTGAGCCGGCGGGCGTCGCCGGGCCGGAGTCCGGGGGGAACCGCAGCCGCGACGAGCGAAACACCGTCGATGAGGGCGCCGACGACGGTCGCCCACCGGTCGACGGAGACGTGGCGCACGATCGCGCACCGTTCGAGGGCCACGCCGAGCTCGGCGGCCGCTCGCGCCCCCATGGTTCCGGCGGGGTCGACGACCGCTACCCACTCGCCTACGGAGGTGGTTGCCGCGGCGAGTAGGAGCGCAACGGTCGTCGACCCCGCACCCGGAGGCCCATCGAGCGCAACCGTGCTGCCGCGCCGAATACCGCCCGCCGGGAGAAGGTGACCGATCGGGCCGGCGACGGCGAGGAGCCGATCACCGGCCAACACCGCCGGAGCGGCCTTGGTCGCAGCCGCCCGCAACTGCGCCCGGGCATGCTCGTCACGCCGGGGAAGAGCGGGAGAAATCGGGGTTGCGACCACGAGCCGACGATAGCGAACATATGTTCGTATCCGCAAGAGGGCAACTATCAATCCTCAACACGTAGGCCCGATCTGCGGTTCTTCGGGTGTTTGCGGACTTCTTACCGCCCTGCCTTCGTTCGCTCAGGTTCCTGTTCTACCTTGGGTTCCATCAGGTCTTGCCCGCGTATTGCCGATCTCATAGCGTGGCCATATCGCCACGGGGCGTTACAGGCGTGTAATTCGATTCCGAGGGGGTGAGCGAGCGTGACCATGGGCCAGTTCCCCGAGCCGGTAGCGCTTCCACTCACCTGGGTCGGGATCGACGATCTCCCGCTGCTCTACGTCAACCAATGGCTCGTCCAGGTCGCGCCGCCCGGCGAGATGATGATCACTGCCGGGCAGGTTTCGCCTCCCCCGGTTGTTGGTAGTGCCGAAGACCAGTACGAACAGCTACAGCGGTGGCCGTTTGTCGCAATTAGGCCCGTGGCCCGCTTCGCTCTCAGCCGCGCGAGACTTGATGAGCTGATCA
>DASYJT010000434.1:0-17069 GCA_035996165.1 Acidimicrobiia bacterium | reverse complement strand
CCGCACCCGAGCCGAGGTGCGACATGACCTGGGCAATTGTCCACTCGCTGGGGTAGGCGGACCGGCGGATCGCGCCTTCGTCGAGTGGTTCGACGATGCCGCGCAGCCTTTGCACCGACGCCCGAAGCGCGGCGAGCGCGGTGCTGGGAGCTCTCAACGTGTGCCATCCGGCGGCAGTGCGGCGAGCGCCGCTCTCATTCGGAATACCGCGGGTGGAAGTTCGCCTTGCGTGCGTCCGTGTGCGAGCAGGGCGGACCACCATGCGAGATCGTCGAGCATCACGCTCATCGCGATGCTGGTTCCGGGGTCGATAGGGACGCCGGCGTCGTCGAAGGCCGTCTCGACCTTTGGAATGAGGACGGTCTGGCGCAACGGAACCATTTCTGCCTCGATCGCGATCGCCATGAGGTGCTCGACCGCGCGTGTTCCGGCGGCGACGCCTCCGCTGTATCCGACGGCGGCGATCGGTTTGTTGCGCAGTGCGAAGCTCACGAAGATGCTGTCGAGTGCGTTCTTGAGAACGCCCGGTATCGAGTGCAAGTACTCGGCGGTGATCACGAGAACGGCGTCGGCTTCTTTGATCTTCTGATTCCACTGCCTGACGATCGGTTCGGAATACGTGGGATCGCGGAAGTCGCCGATCGAGCCCATGTGCTCTTGAAACAGCGGTAGCGGCCAGTCGCGGAGGTCGAGCACTTCCACTTCGAACGCATCATGCGCTCGGGCCCGATCGACGACCCACGGATGGACAAGATCTGCGGCGCGGGTCGGCCGCGTCGTCCCGACGATGATCTTCAGATTCCACATTGTGTGCGACCTCGCTCCGTGCCGGACTTGGGAAAAGATGTCATCGGCCGGTTCCACACGCCGCGTCGTTGTCGAGATAGGCCTCGAGCGCGCGGCGCGTGACGTTCAGGTTTTCGCGGCCGACGAGCGTCGCCCACTCGTTCTCGATGCACCGCCACCGTTCGCGGCCTTCGGCGAGCTTGGCGGCGCCGGCATCCGTGAGCAGCAGCACGCGCGCCCGACCGTCGCGCGGGTGCGGCGCGCGCCGGACAATGCCGGACTGTTCGAGCAGCGCAACGACCTCCGACGCCGATTGTTTGGTGATCCGGAGGTGACGCGCGAGCTCGACCGCGGTGACATCGTCGCGGTCGACGAGGTACCGGGCGGCCAGGCCGTGCACGACGGTCATCGGCGATGCCCCGTCGTCGGGGCGTTCCGCGCGGAGCCGCTCGACCATCACCTTGGCCGCTCGCACCACGAGGATCACCAGTTCGTCGGCTTCGATCTCGGCGGTTTCCACGATGGCGACTATAGTCAGGATTCCTTACCATTCCGGCGTTGGCCTTCGCAGCAACTCCGTCCCCCCGGAGGTTCCGCTCTCTCATGTCGCTCCGCGCGCTCGCTCGCTTTTGTTACCGGCGCCGGCGTCGGGTCGTGTTGCTCTGGCTCGCCGCGCTCATCGGCGTCAACGTGTTGTCCGCGGCCGCGGGAACGAACTTCTCGACGAACTTCAGCGCACCGAACACCGAATCGACGCGCGCCGCGAACCTGCTCGCCGCGAACTTCAAGGCGCAGTCGGGCGACGCGGTGCAAGTCGTGATGCGCGGCACGCCCGCGATGAACGCGCCCGCGGTCGAACGACAGGTGAAGGCCTTCCTCGCCGAGTTCGCGCACATCCCGCACGTGGTGAGCGTGTCGGATCCGTACGCGACTCCCGGTGGCATCTCGAAATCGGGAACGGTCGCGTTGGCGAATGCTCAGCTCGACGAGAAAGCGCAGAACATCCCGAACTCGGTCGGCCGGCAAATGATCACGGTCGCCGAGAAATCCTCGACTCCGCAGCTCGAAGTGCGCCTGGGTGGCCAGCTCATTCAGCAATCCGAGCGGCAGGCGCTTTCGGGTGAGGGCATCGGCCTGCTCGCCGCCGTCGTCATCTTGTTGATCGCGTTCGGCTCGCTCCTCGCCATGGCCGTACCGATCGTGGTGGCCATCGCCGGCATCGCGGTAGGGCTTCCGATCATCGGCCTGCTCACGCACGTGTACCCGCTGCAAAGTTTCGCGACCACGCTCGCCACGATGATCGGGATCGGCGTGGGCATCGACTACGCGCTTTTCGTCGTCACCCGTTACCGCCAGGGGCTGCAAGCCGGGCTCGATCCCGAAGAAGCCGTCGTCACCGCGATCGACACGTCGGGGCGCGCGGTGCTGTTCGCCGGCCTCACCGTCATCATCGCGTTGCTCGGCATGTTGGCGATCGGCCTCTCGTTCATCAGCGGGTTGGGAATCGGCGCAGCTGCGGTGGTTGCCGTAACGGTCTTGGCCGCGGTCACGTTGTTGCCCGCGGTGCTCGGCTTCGCCGGAACGAACATCGACAAGTGGCGCTTGCCCTGGGTCCATGACGACGGCGACGGCAGCCGCGAAACGATTTGGCACCGGTGGAGTCACGTCGTGCAGCGACACGCGTGGCCGGTAACGATCGCGGGCATGGGTGTCGTCCTCTTGTTGGCGTGGCCGGTGCTGTCGATGCGTCTCGGATTCGACGACGCCGGCAACGACCCTTCCGGCTCGCAGACCCGCCAGGCCTACGACCTGCTTTCGCAGGGTTTCGGACCCGGATTCAACGGGCCGTTCGTGCTGGCGATCGACTTCCCGTCGAACGGCAACCACGAAACTCAACTGGCGGGTCTGCAGGCCGCGCTCACCGCGACGCCGGGCGTCGCGTCGGTGGCGCCCGCGATCAGTAACCCGTCCGGAACGACCGCGGTCATGCGCGTGTATCCGAGGACGTCGCCGCAAGACAAAGAGACCAGCACTTTGTTGCACCACCTCCGGCGGGACGTGATCCCGCCGGCGGTCGCAGCGTCGGGGGCCAAGGTGTACGTGGGCGGGTTCGCCGCCCTCACCGACGATTTCGCGAATTTGCTCGGCCAGCGGCTTCCGTTGTTCATCGGAGTGGTCATCCTGTTGAGCTTCCTGTTGCTCATGGCGGTGTTCCGGTCGATTGTCGTACCGCTCAAAGCCGCGATCATGAACCTGCTTTCAGTCGGCGCGGCGTACGGCGTGATCGTGATGATCTTCCAGTACGGATGGGGCAAGGGGTTGATCGGGATCGGCAAGGAAGGTCCGATCCAAGCCTTCATCCCGATCATGATGTTCGCGATCTTGTTCGGGCTCTCGATGGACTACGAAGTGTTCTTGCTGTCGCGCATCCGTGAGGAATATCTACGCACGGGCGACAACGGCCAAGCGGTCGCCGACGGACTCTCGGCGACCGCCCGAGTGATCACTGCCGCGGCCGCGATCATGTGCACGTTCTTCTTGTCGTTCGTGCTCGGCGACAACGTCATCATCAAGTTGTTCGGCATCGGCTTCGCGAGCGCGATCTTCATCGATGCCACGCTGATTCGGCTCGTGATCGTGCCGTCGACAATGGAACTGCTCGGCGACGCGAACTGGTGGCTGCCCGGCTGGCTCGACCGGATCCTGCCCCACCTCGATGTCGAGGGGCCCGCGCTCACCCCGACCGCGCGCCCCGACGGCTATGGCGATCACGATGCCGAGCAGCTCGTGCCCACCCCGGCGAGCGGCGGAGACCGATAGGGAGCCGAGCTGCGCGAGGCGCGGGCGGCGGTGCCGGTTTGTCGCGTGCGGCGCGACGGGTATCGAAGTCACCGCCACCAAGAAGCCGGAGGTATGTGATGCCCAGTCGCGAAGCGAACGTCAAGAACAAGAAGCAGTACGAGGCCCTGAAGGAAAAGGGCATGTCGAAAGAGCGCGCCGCGAAGATCGCCAACTCGCCGAAGGCCTCCAAACACGGCGGCAAGAAGTCGGGGAGTGGAGGCAACGCGAAGCAAGGTGGTACGACGGCGCAGCACAAGGCCGCCGGACGCAAGGGCGGGAAGGCGGCCGCCAAGAAGCGGTCCTAGCCATGGCGGATCGCTCCCCGCGCGACGCCGGGACCAACGAGAAGCGCGAAGAACGCGAAGCGAACTTGGCGCGCCGCGTTCTTGCCGAGCTGGTCGGGACGTTCTTCTTGACCACGGTGGCGGCCGGCGCCGAGATCGTTGCCGTGACGTCGCGCGGTCAGCTGAGCGACACCTCGAAGGTCGTCGCGCCCGGGCTGGTGGTCATGGCGCTCATCTACTCACTCGGAGATGTCTCCGGCGCACACTTCAATCCGGTCGTCACGCTCGCCTTCGCGGTCCGTGGCGTGTTTCGGTGGTCTTGTGTGCCTGTCTACTGGGCGGCCCAGCTCGCCGCGGCCACGGTCGCCGCGGTCGGGCTGCGCGCGCTCTTCGGTGACGTCGCGCATCTCGGCGCCCCGCGCACACACGTCATTGCCGGCAAAGCATTCGCGGTGGAAGCAGTACTCACGCTGCTACTCGTCCTGGTCATATCGAACACCGCGACGCGAGCCCGCGTCATCGGGCCCAACGCGGCGCTCGCGGTCGGCGGCACTATCGCGCTCTGCGGCCTCATCGGAGAGCCGCTCTCGGGTGCCGCGATGAACCCCGCACGAGCGCTCGGACCGGAGCTCGTCGCCGGGTTCTGGACCCACGCATGGGTGTTCACGGCCGGCCCGATCGTCGGCGCACTGGTCGCCGTGCTCCTGACCGCCGCGTTGCATCCGAGCGAAACCTCCGACGAAGTCGACGCCGCCGAAGGCGAACCCGACGACAGCTCCAACGATTCACGCCGAACGAGTCCGGCGCAGAGGTCGGACACTCTCGCGCAACGTTGACGCGGCTCGACCGCGACGCGCGCGTGCGCGCGGATGTGTTGCACGCGCGACAAGATCGGTCGAGATGTCTTGTTACTTTGCCACGTCATACATACGCTCGGCAGTGCCTGGGTACGCCCAGTGCGCGCGTGCCTCAACTCGCCATCCAAGGGAAGAGTTCGATGCCTGCTGCGGCGTGGTCAGCGCCAGCGTGACGGTCCAGGACAGGAGCGCGCCTGGACAGTTGTCCGGTGACGCGCAGCGACTCATCGCGGTTGCCTCGGTGCTCGGGGTGACGTTCTCGCTCGAGGACATCGCCGATGTGATGGACGCGTCGGTTGTGCGGCTGCTTCCGGCGATGCGCGAGATCGACGACGACGGGATCGCCACCGCCACCGACACGACGTTCGCATTTCGCGACGACGCGACCCGACAGTCTGTGTACGACGGCATCTCGCTGCCGGTACGCATAGCCCTGCACCACGAGATCGGCATGCGGCTGCTCTATCGCGGCGGTTCGGCGGTGCCGGCTGCGCAGCATCTCGTGCACGCGGCCCGCGACGGCGACCGGGTCGCGCTGGGCGCGCTCGAGCGCGCGACGGTCGAATTGAGCGCCACAAATCCTCGTGAGGCAGCCGACTTCGCAAGACAAGCTCTCGATCTGACGCCCGCACACGACGACGCACGATTCGCGCGCGCGCTGACCGCGGTACAGACCCTGATCACGGCCCGTCGCAGCTCCGACGCCGCGGAGCTCGCTCGGCGCACGCTCGCCGACGACGACCTGCCACCGGCGGTGGCCGCGAGCCTGCGTCTGATCCTTTCCGGCATCCTCTTTGCCACCGGGAGCCTCGACGACGCGTTGGTGGAAGCCGAGCTCGTCCTCGCCGAAGACGGGCTTCCCGACAGCTGCTACACGGCCGCCGAGGTGGCGCGCCTGTTCGCGCTGCTCGGCCACGACGAGTTCACACGAGTGCGGGAGTGGGCGGAAGAGATCCTCGCCGGCGGTGGACGATCCGGATCCGATGTCGCGCTCGCCGCCGCCCTGTCGGCGTTGTCGCTGCTTGCCTGGAGCGAGGGGCGGGTGGCCGATGCCCTGGGGATGATCCGCGCCGCGGTACGGCGTTCGGACCGTGCCGACGACGCGGAACGCCGCGTGCACCCGCGACTCGTGCTGGCGCCGATGTACGTGGCGATCGGCGAGCTCGAATCTGCACGGGAGATGGTCGAGGTCGGTCGTCGCGAGATCGAACGAGTAGGCGATACGCCGTGGACGATGACGCCGCCGATCTACGGCGCCCGCATCCGGCTCGCCGCGGGCGACCTCGAGGGCGCCGAGGCCGAAGCGCACTCCGGGCTCGACATGGCCGAGGAGCTCGGCGCCCGATTCTTCGTTCCTCTCGGTGTCGCGACGCTCGCAGAGATTGCGCTCCTGCGCGGCGACCTTCGCGAGGCCGCCCGGTTGGTCGAGGGCTATCGCGGCGAACCGGCCGCGCCGGCTGTCGCGTTCGGCGCGGATTTGTACGTCTGGCTCGAGGCGCGGTTGCGCGAAGCAGAGGAGCAACCCGTCGTGGCGATGGAAATCCTGGCGTCGGTCTACGACGCTCCGGCCGCGCACAAACGCCTGTTGATCGAACAACCCGGCGCGGCCGCGTGGCTGGTGCGAGTGGCGCTGGCGGTCGGTGACGTCGACCGTGCGCAGTCTGTCGCGGGCGTTGTCCAACAGCTCGCCGACGACAATCTTCCGCTGGCGTGCGTCGCCTCGTCGGCGATGCACGCAACCGGGCTGCTCCGGCGTGACGCCGGTGCGCTTTGCTCGGCGGCGGGAAACCATTGGAGTGGGTGGGCGCGCGCGTCGGCCGCGGAAGACGCAGGCCGCGTATACCGCGACGACCGACAGACCGATGCGGCGCGTGAGGAGTTCACAACCGCCATCAGCGACTACGACCGGGCGGGCGCGACGCGAGACGCGGCGCGCGTGCGCAAGCTTCTCGTTGCGGCAGCAGCACCCGACAAACGTCGCGCGCGTAATCACCGCCCCGTCGAGGGATGGGACAGTCTCACCAACGGCGAACGGCGGGTGGTCGAGCTTGTGGCGGAGGGGCTCACCAATCGCCAGGCAGCGGAACGCGCGTCCCTCTCGCGCCACACCGTCGACTTCCATCTGCGTCAGGCCTTCCGCAAGCTCAACGTGGGGTCGCGCGTCGAGCTGACCCGCTACGCGATCGAGAACCAGCAACGCGTCCGATAGCGCGGCGATGCGGATTGTTCTTCTTGGATCCCGAGGATGCTCCTGACGGTCTCGGTAGTAACCACGCGCGTGCGTAGTTCCTGCGCCCGAGTCCACGCGATCGGGGGATGCCCGCGGTCGTAGTTCGTGCGACCGTCGATGCACGACCGAACAGGGAGGATCACGATGGCCAAGGCAGTCGGCATCGATCTGGGCACTACCAATTCGGTAATCGCCACCGTCGAAGGTGGCCAGCCGACCGTGATCCCGAACGCCGAGGGTTCTCGCACCACGCCGTCGGTGGTCGCATACACCGAGCATGGCGACCGACTGGTCGGCCAGATCGCGCGCCGGCAGGGAATTCTCAATCCGAAGGGCACGATCACGTCGGCCAAGCGCTTCATCGGACGGCGCTACGACGAAGTGCAGAGCGAGCTCCACGCGGTCGCGTACGACGTCGTCGAGGGTTCGGACGGCATGGTGCGCTTCCGGGTGCACGGGCGCGACTACGCGCCCGAGGAGATCTCGGCGCTCGTGCTGCGCAAGCTCGTCGACGACGCGAGCAAGTTTCTCGGCGAGAAGGTAACGGAGGCCGTCGTCACCGTGCCGGCGTACTTCAACGACGCGCAGCGCCAGGCGACCAAGGACGCGGGTCGGATCGCGGGTCTCGAAGTCTTGCGCATCATCAATGAGCCGACCGCGGCCGCCCTCGCGTACGGTCTCGACAAGAAGTCGAGCGAGACGGTGCTCGTGTTCGATCTCGGCGGCGGCACGTTCGATGTCAGCATCCTCGACGTCGGTGACGGCGTGGTCGAAGTGCGCGCGACGTCGGGTGACACGCACCTTGGCGGCGACGACTTCGACCGTCGCCTGGTCGACCACTTGGCCGACGAGTTCCAAAGGGAGAACGGGATCGATCTGCTCAAGGATCCGCAGGCGTTGCAGCGTCTGTTCGAAGCGGCCGAGAAGGCGAAGGTCGAGCTTTCGTCGGTGACTCAGACTCAGGTGAACCTGCCCTTCATCACTGCCGATGCGGCGGGACCGAAGCACCTCGTGACGACGATCATGCGTTCGACCTTCGAGTCGATCGCCGGCGATCTGGTCGAGCGGTGCATGGGTCCGGTGCAGCGCGCAATGGCTGATGCCAAGGTCACCGCAGTCGATATCGACGAGGTCATCTTGGTCGGCGGCTCTACGAGGATCCCGGCGGTGCAGCAGCTCGTGCGGCGTCTGACCGGCGGCAAGGACCCGAACATGACCGTCAACCCCGACGAGGTCGTCGCGATCGGTGCCGCGATCCAGGCGGCGATCCTGAAGGGTGAGGTGAAGGACGTCCTGCTGCTTGACGTGACGCCGCTGTCGCTCGGCGTCGAGACGCAGGGCGGCGTGATGACCAAGGTGATCGAGCGCAACACGACTATTCCGGCGCGGCGTGCCGAGACGTTCAGCACCGCCGACGACAACCAGTCGGCGGTCGACATCGTCGTTCTCCAGGGAGAGCGCGAGCGCGCGGCCGACAACCGGGTGCTCGGTCGTTTCCGTCTCGAAGGCATCCGGCCGGCGCCTCGCGGTGAGCCGCAAATCGAGGTCACCTTCGATCTCGATGCGAACGGCATCCTCGATGTCCGGGCACGCGACAAGGACACCGGTGCCGAGCAGAAGATCACGATCAGCGAAACCTCGAACCTCGATGCGAGCGAGGTCGAGCGCATGATCAAGGACGCGGAGACGCACCGTTCCGAGGATGCGCGGCTGCGCGAGGAGGTCGACGCCCGGAACGAGCTCGACGGCGCCGCGCACCAGGTCGAGCGGCGCCTCCAGGAGCTCGGCGAACAGGTTCCGACCCATGAGCGCCAGCGAGCCGAGATGCTTGTGGCCGACGCGCGCGAGGCCGTCAAGGAAGGCGCGGCGCTTGAACGCACGCGCTCACTCACCCAGGAGCTCCAGCAGATCTACCAGGCACTTTCCGCGGCGCGTGCGTCCGACGGTGCAACTGCCGACGCGCCTTCCGGAAGCGGAGCGGCGAACGACGACGATGTGATCGACGCCGACTTCACGGTCAGCTGAATCGTGGCCGACCAGGCGTCGCCCACGACCGACGCTCCCGTCGGAGAGCCCGACCCGCAGCTGCTGCGCGTCCTCGCAGATCTCGACAACCTCCGCAAACGCTACGAACGGCGACTCGCGGCGGAGGCCGCCGCCGAACGCGGACGGGTGGTCGCGTCTTGGCTGCCGATCGTCGACGATCTCGAACGCGCGCTCGAGCAGAGCAAGGGGGAAGGGGGCGCGCCGACGGCCGCGTTGGGCGAGGGTTTGCGCGCCGTGTACGAACACGCGCTCGCAGTGCTCGACCGCCTCGGCTTCGCTCGGTTCGACGATGTCGGGCGGGCGTTCGATCCTGCGCGCCACGAGGCCGTCGCCACGGTCGCGGCCGACGAGGCTCCCGGAACAGTGACAGCTGCCGTGAGACCCGGCTACGAGACGCCACATGAGGTCGTGCGACCGGCGCGCGTCGTCGTGGCGCGGCCATCGGGCTGATGGCGGCGGCCCGCGACTTCTACGAGGCCCTCGGGGTCGCGCGCGACGCAAAACCCGAGGAGATCCAGCGCGCGTACCGAAAGCTCGCGCGGCAGCATCACCCCGACGTGAACAAAGCTCCCGAGGCGGAGGAGCGCTTCAAGGAGATCTCGGAGGCGTACGACGTGCTCTCCGATCCCGAGACGCGACGGCGCTATGACGCTTTCGGGGCCGACTTTCGCCGCGTCCCCGACGACGTCGATCCGGACACGTGGCGGCAAGCGCGCTCGCAATCAGGAGCGAGTGGCACGCGCGACTTCGACTTCCAAACCGGCGGTTTCGATGATGGGTTCGAAGGGTTCGGGGCAGCGTTCGACTTCGATGATCTGCTCGGCGGGATGTTCTCCGGCCGTGCCCGTCGCCGATCGAGCACCTTTGCCGGCGCCGACCAGGAAGCGGAGGTCACGCTGACGGTCGACGAGGCGTTCCACGGAGGGCGCCGGTCGATCTCGCTCAGCGGTCCATCCGGCGCCCGGACGCTCGACGTCGACATCCCCGCGGGTGTCACAAATGGTCAGCGGATCCGGCTCAAGGGTCAAGGGGGCCGGGGGAGTGGTGGCGGCGCACCCGGCGACCTGTACCTCCTCGTGCGCATCGCGCCCGACGCGCGCTACCGCGTCGAGGGACGCGACCTCGCCGTCGACCTGCTCCTGACGCCCTGGGAGGCCGCGCTCGGCGCGACCGTTCCGGTGGAAACGCCGAATGGCGAGGCGAAAGTGCGTGTGCGTCCCGGCACTTCGAGCGGTAAGCGGCTGCGCCTGCGCGGTCGCGGGCTGCCGAACCCGCGCGGCAAGGCCGGCGACTTGTTCGCCGAGGTGCGGATCATGGTGCCGTCATCGCCGACCGACGCCGAACGCGAGCTGTTCGAGCAGCTCGCGGCAACTTCGACGTTCGACCCAAGGAGACGCCGATGACCCAATCGATGACCCGATCGAGGACCACGTCGCTCGCGCGGCGCGAGCTGCTCGACCTGGATTCGTTCGCGCGTGCCGCCTCGATTCAATCTGATTTCGCGCGCCGGCTCGTCGTGCTCGGTTTCGTCGAGGCTCGGGTCGGGCCCGGTGACGAGCTGCACTTCGCACCCGACCAGGTCGCGGTGGCGGCGCGTATGCAGCGTCTCCGCACGGGGCTCGCACTCAACTACGCGTCCCTCGGTCTGGTCGCCGACCTCCTGGATCGCATCGCGGAGCTCGAACGCGCGGCCCGATCGCCGCGGAAATCACAATCGACGTCGAGGGCGGAGTCGCAGCCGAGAACTGGAGGCCGATCGTGGACATGAACCGCTTGACGCAGAAGTCGCAAGAGGCGCTGCACGACGCGCAGACGAAGGCGCTGCGCTTCGGCCACACCGAGGTCGACGGCGAGCACCTGGTGCTCGCGCTGCTCGATCAACCCGAGGGGCTCGTTCCCCGGCTCGTCGCGCAGGCGGGCGCCGATCCCGATCGGTTGCGCAGCGCGGTCGAAGAAGAGCTCGAGCGGCGTCCGCGCACGACCGGGCCGGGCGCGGCGCCGGGCCAGGTATTCGTCACTCAGCGCCTGTCGCGGTTGTTCGAGACCGCCGAAAAGGAGGCTCGGCGCCTGAAGGACGAATACGTCTCCGTCGAGCACCTCGTCATCGCATTGCTCGACGAGGGTTCGTCGACGCCGGTCGGCCGCAAGCTTCAGGAACAGGGGCTGACGCGCGATGGGTTCCTCGCGGCGTTGACCCAGATTCGCGGTAGCCAACGGGTGACGTCGGCTACGCCGGAGGTCGCGTACGAAGCGCTCGAGAAGTACGGGAGTGATCTGGTCGTCGACGCGCGTTCCGGTCGGCTCGACCCGGTGATCGGCCGCGACAGCGAGATCCGGCGCGTCATCCAGATTCTGTCGCGCAAGACCAAGAACAACCCGGTGCTCATCGGCGACCCCGGGGTCGGGAAGACTGCGATCGTCGAGGGACTCGCGCAACGCATCATGCGCGGTGACGTGCCCGAAGGTCTGCGCGACAAGACGATCTTCGCGCTCGACATGAGCTCGCTCGTCGCCGGCGCGAAGTATCGCGGCGAATTCGAGGAGCGGCTCAAGGCCGTGCTGAACGAGGTACGGGCCGCGGAGGGTCGAGTTCTTCTCTTCGTCGACGAGATGCACACCGTCGTCGGCGCGGGCGCAGCTGAAGGGGCGATGGACGCCGGCAACATGTTGAAGCCGATGCTCGCGCGTGGCGAGCTGCACATGATCGGCGCGACAACCCTCGACGAGTACCGCAAGCACGTGGAAAAGGACGCGGCGCTCGAACGGCGGTTCCAGCCCGTGATGGTGGACGAGCCGACGATCGAGGACGCGATCTCGATCCTTCGTGGACTCCGTGAACGCCTCGAAGTGTTCCATGGCGTGAAGATCCAAGACCGCGCGCTCATCGCAGCCGTCGTTTTGAGTCACCGTTACATCTCCGACCGGTTCCTTCCCGATAAAGCGATCGATCTTGTCGACGAGGCATGCGCCATGCTGCGTACCGAGATCGACTCGATGCCGGCCGAGCTGGACGAGCTCACCCGGCGCGTCACGCGACTCGAGATCGAGGAGGCGGCACTTGCCGCAGAGAGCGATCCGGCGAGCAAGGCGCGACTCGACGAGTTGCGCAAAGAGCTGGCCGATGCCCGCACCGAGGCCGACGCGCTGCGGGCCCAGTGGGAGTCGGAACGCCAGGCGCTCAAGAAGGTGCAGCAACTGCGCGAGGAGATCGAACGCGTGCGGCTCGAAGCCGACGAGGCCGAGCGCGCGTACGACCTCAATCGCGCCGCGCAGCTCCGGCACGGCATGTTGCCCGAGCTCGAGAGGAAGCTGCAGGCCGAAGAGGATCAACTTGCCACCCGGCAGCGCGGTCGCGCGTTGCTGCGCGAGGTCGTCAACGAGGAGGAGATCGCACAAATCGTCGCCCGCTGGACCGGCATCCCGGTGAGCCGGCTGCAGGAAGGCGAGCGGGAGAAGCTTCTCCGGCTGGACGAGATCTTGCACGACCGGGTGATCGGACAGGACGAAGCCGTCCAGCTCGTCGCCGACGCGATCATCCGCGCTCGGTCGGGCATCAAGGATCCGCGCCGACCGATCGGCTCGTTCATATTCCTCGGACCCACCGGCGTCGGGAAGACCGAGCTTGCCAAGACGCTCGCCGAGGCGCTGTTCGACACCGAGGACAACATGATTCGCATCGACATGAGCGAGTACCAGGAGCGGCACACGGTGAGCCGCCTGGTCGGCGCGCCACCCGGCTACGTCGGATACGAGGAGGGCGGGCAGCTCACGGAAGCCGTGCGGCGCAAGCCGTATTCGGTCGTGCTGTTCGACGAGATCGAGAAGGCACACGCCGACGTGTTCAACACGCTGTTGCAGGTGCTCGACGACGGTCGCCTCACCGATGCACAAGGTCGCACCGTCGATTTCCGCAACACCGTGATCATCATGACCTCGAACCTCGGCTCCGCCTACCTGCTCGAAGGCGTCACCCCCAGCGGCGAGATCAAACCCGACGCGCGCGCGCTCGTGATGAGCGAACTGCGCCGCGCGTTCCGACCCGAGTTTCTCAACCGAGTCGACGACGTTGTGCTGTTCAAGTCGCTGACCAGAGCCGAGATCGAGCGCATCGTCGACCTGATGTTCGACGAGCTACGCGCCCGGCTCTCCGACCGACGAATTCAGCTCGACATCACCGAGAAGGCTCGCCGCTACGTTGCCGAGCAGGGCTTCGACCCGGTCTACGGCGCGCGACCGCTGCGCCGCTTCATCGCGCACGAGGTGGAGACGCGGCTCGGGCGGGCGCTGCTGGGCGGCGACGTACGCGACGGCACGCTCATCCACGTTGACCGGCACGATTCGGAGCTTGTCGTGACGTACCAAAATCCGCCGGAGGCGGTTGCTGCCGCATGAACGGGAGGTTTCACCATGTTGACGCTGGCCCTTGTCGATTGGCGGATCATCGCGCTACGCGCCGTCGCCGCAATCGCGTTCGGGATTCTCACGCTCATCTGGCCCGGTCTCACGCTGTGGGCCTTGGTCATCCTCTTCGGCGCGTACGTTCTCGTCGACGGTGTCTTTGCCATCGTCGATGTCGTTCGTGCCGCACCCGCCGCCCCGGGCCGACGTGGATGGCTGATCTTCGAGGGCATTGCGGGGATAGTGGCGGGGGTGCTGACGTTCGCATGGCCCGGCATCACCGCGTTGGCGCTCTTGTATCTCATCGCGGCGTGGGCGTTCGTCGTTGGCGTGATTCGCATCGCGGCCGCGATTGAATACCGCCGGGTCGTCCCGCACGCCTGGCTTCCGACGCTGAGCGGCGTGTTGTCGATCGTGTTCGGAGCATTGCTCGTCATCAGTCCGGGCGCGGGCGCACTCGTCATCACCTGGCTGATCGGTTGGTACGCAGTGGTGTTCGGTGTAGTCGGCCTCGCCGTCGCCGCGCGTGCGCGCTCGCTCGAGCGGGAGGGCGGATCGCTCGTTCTCCGCGTCCGGACGAGCGCAACATGAGCACTGTCCTGCCGGAGCGGGTCTCGACCGTCGTCGTCGCGCTCGATGCGTCCGAGTCGTCGGAGCGAGCGGTTCCGGTCGGCGCCCGCTTGGCCGCTCGGCTGCACGCGCGACTGCTCCCTATGAGCGCGGTGCCGAAAGAAACCGCACGCGAAGAACGCTGCGAACGACTGCAACGCCTGATCCCGCGCTCGTCGGGCGCGGCGATCGAGGTAGTCGTCGATCCGGACCCGGCCGATGCAATCGACATCGTGCTCCGAGGTCTCGAGGACGCGATCGCGTGTCTCGGGACTCACGGTCGCGGGCGTACGGCGGCGTTGCTCGGCTCGGTGACGACGGAGCTGATGCGACGCCGCCGCGAGCCGGTTGTCCTCGTCGGTCCGAATTATCGCAACGAGTTGACCGGTCGGGGCCTCGTCGCATGCATCGACGAGACGCCGCAGGCTACGGAGATCATTCCCGTCGCGCTGCACTGGTCGAAGCTGCTGGGCGAACGACTTACGGTCATCACCGTCGCCGAGGCGGTACCTCCAGCGCTGACCTCCGGCCCGGTGCGCCGCAAGTTTGGTCCCAATGACGACGTCGATGGCTTCCTCCGGCACGCGGTCGCGAAATGGCGAGCGCAGGGTTACGACCTCGACACGGAGGCCGTCTACGACCCGATCAGCCCGGCATCCGGGCTGACGGACTACCTCTGGGCGCACCCGTCGACGCTCGTCGTTCTCGGATCCCGCGCCCGTACCGGGATCGAAAGGGCGATCTTCGGAAGTGTCGCCGCGCAGATGATGCATCGGAGCCTCGCCCCCGTCCTTGCCGTTCCTCGCTCCGACGCGCAATGACGTCGAGTGCTTCGCATCTGACAACGGTGGTGGTGGCGAGTCGGCCTGTACGCCGGATTCTGTACCTGACCTTGCGGTCCGGTGATGGCCATCCATCTCGGCCGGCGGTTACCCGACGGCTCCAGCGGCCTACCCGGGGTCGAACGGGCGGGTCACCCTTCCCCTGCTCGGCCTTGCTCCGGATGGGGTTTGCAGAGCCACCTGGGTCACCCCAGGTGCTGGTGCGCTCTTACCGCACCGTTTCACCCTTACCTGTGCGCCGGTTACCCGACGCCATCGGCGGTTTACTCTCTGTTGCACTTTCCTGCGGGTCACCCCGACTGGGCGTTACCCAGCATCCTGCCCTGTGGAGTCCGGACGTTCCTCGGACGGATCACCGCACTTGCGAGCGGGTCCGTACGCGGCCACCCGGCCGACTCGCCACCAGGGTCATTCAACCACGCACCCGCTGGACCGGCGCCCTTTCGTTGACGAAGCAACGGTATGCGGGTTCTGGTAGCGGGCGAGGACGCGACGACGCGCCTGGTCGTCGAGAAGGTGGTTCGAGACCTCGGCCACCAGTGCATCGTCGCGATCAACGGTAAGCACGCGTGGCGGCGCCTGCAGGCGGAGCCGGTCGACGTGCTCATCACCGACTGGGTCATGCCCGACATCGACGGGCCCGAGCTCTGTCGCCGGATCCGCTCACGCGCGACTGACGACACCTACACCTACACGATCATCGCGACGGCCCTGCACGAGCGGGCGAACGTCCTCGAAGGCATGCGCGCGGGCGCCGACGACTTCCTCGTCAAACCGATCGAAGCCTTTGCCGTCGAGACGCGCCTCATCGCCGCGGAGCGCGTGACCGCGCTGCACGCGCAGATCAGGGCCTACCGCGCCGAGTTCGAACGGCTGAACCGTGATCTCGAAGAGCAGACGCGCACCGACCCCCTCACCGGACTCGGTAACCGCCGCCGCCTCGAAGAAGATCTGCACGCGCTGCACGCGGGATCCGCGCGCCACAACCGGCCGTACAGCATCGCGATGTGCGACCTCGACCACTTCAAGTCGTTCAACGACACCTACGGGCATCCGTGCGGCGACGACGCCCTGCAGAGTGTCGGCGCGGTGCTGGCCTCCGACACGCGCGCGGGTGATACCGCCTACCGTTTCGGTGGTGAGGAGTTCATCCTCCTGCTCGCCGACGAGCGGCTCGCCGGCGCGGTCATCGCGGTCGACCGCTTCCGGGAGTCGATCGAAGCCCTCGGGATCCTCCATGCGAGCAACATCCCGGCGGGTGTGCTGACCGTCAGTGTGGGTGTCGCGTCATACGACACCGACAGCACTTGCACGAGTGCAGAGATCCTCGAGCAGGCCGACCAGGCTCTCTACGTGGCGAAGCGCGACGGCCGCAACCGCGTCTCCGCGCTCCCGGGTGCCGAGCTCCTCGCGACCACTTAGTCGCCGGCGAGCTCCGCGACCGGGACGACGAGGCCGTCGTGCAGCAGCGGACGGAAGTTCGCCCGCTGGCGGAACACGATCACCGCGGCCATCACGAGATACAAGATGCCGATGCTGATCCGCGCGGGACCATGGATCGACTCGAACGCGGGCAGCTTCGTCGCCAGCTGCACGAGCCACACTCCGAGCAGGATGCTCGCCTCCCGAACGCTGATGCGCCGGTTCGCGAGCACTGCGACCGCGAACGCCGACTGCGCCGCGGTCACGAACAGCTCCTCGCGCTGGATCGCGTCGATGGGCAGGCCGTGCAGCCCGCCGGACGAGATCGCGAACACGAGTGGCAACGTTCCGACGAGCAACGTCCACTGGTTGACCTTCGACGACACGAGCGCGCCGAAGCCCGCTTCCGCGTCGAGCCGCCACGCGAACATTCCCGCGATCAAAAGCTCGGGCGCTTCCGACGCGAGCGGCGCGATGAGCGAGATCAGCACGAAGTCGTCGATCGCGAACTTGCGACCGGTGTCGACGAGCGATTCCGCGAACGGCTCCGCGCACACGAGGATCGTGACGACGGCGGCGCCGAACAGCAGGGCGACGACCGCGCGCCGCTGTGTCGTCGGCAGCGTGCCGATCGTGCGCGCCGGGCCGACGAGGTGCGGCGTGCCCGCCGGTGCGCGGGCGACGCGCACCATGTAGACGACGAAGATCGTCACGAGAATCACCGCGTCGACGAGGGTCAGGGTTCGGTGCAGGG
>DASYJT010000433.1:0-18374 GCA_035996165.1 Acidimicrobiia bacterium | reverse complement strand
CCCTGCGGACCGAGCCGGGCGGCGCTGTACACCGGCATGTACCTGATGAACCACCGCTCGGTGCTGAACGGCACGCCGCTCGACGCCCGCCACGACAACATCGCATTGGTGGGTCGCCGGCTGGGATACGAGCCCGCGCTGTTCGGCTACACCGACACCAGCATCGACCCGCGCACCGTGGCGGCCGGCGACCCCCGGCTGTTCCGCTACGAGGGAGTGCTTCCGGGCTTCGACCCCGTGTGCCACCTCCCCGAGAGCGAGCCCGTCGAGTGGCTCGAGTGGATGCGGGCCGACGGCCTCGAAGTTCCCGAGGAGTGGCGCCTCTTCGTCGATCGGTCCGCGCCGGGAACGAAGTGGCGCACCCAGTACGACGCCGAGCATTCGCAGACCCGCTTCCTCACCGACCGGTTCCTGCAGTGGGCCGGCGATCGTGCGCCCGGGAGCGGCGGGTGGTTCGCGCACGTGTCGTTTCTGCGGCCCCATCCGCCGTTTCTCGCGCCCGCGCCGTACGACACGATGTTCGACCCGGATTCGGTCCCGGCGCCTTGCCGCGCGCCGTCGCGTGCAGGTGAAGGCGCGCAGCATCCGCTGCTCGGCGTGATGATCGACCACCCGTTCCTGAAGTCACCCGACGACGATCAGGAACAGCGTGAACTCCAAGCGACCTACTACGGGATGCTCGCGGAGGTCGACGACCAGATCGCGCGCGTTCTCGACTGGCTCGACGCGACCGGGCAGGCGGACGACACGCTGGTGGTCTTCACGAGCGACCACGGCGAAAACCTCGGCGATCACTACATGCTGCACAAGCTCGGGTGGTTCGACGAGTCGTACAACGTGCCGCTGATCGTGCGAGGTCCGGGGGTGTCGGGTGAGGGCCGGGTCGTCGACGCGTTCACCGAACACGTCGACGTGCTGCCGACGATCTGCGAGCTGCTCGGCGCGCAAGTCCCGCTGCAGTGCGACGGGCGCGCACTCACACCGTGGCTGCGGAGCGAGTCACCCGCCGACTGGCGTCGGGAGGCGCACTTCGAGTTCGACTTCCGCGACCCCGACAGCGCGCTGCTCGAGGAAGCGTTCGGGCTGACGTTGGAGGAGTGCGCGCTCGCGGTGCTGCGCGACGACCACGGCAAGTTCGTGCAGTTCTCCGGTTTCCCGGCGTTGCCGTCGATCTTCTTCGACCTCGACGCCGACCCCTCGCAGATCCACAACGTCGCGGCCGACCCCGCGTACGCGCCAACGGTGCTCGCGTACGCGCAGCGCATGCTGGCATGGCGCATGCAACACACCGAACGCACGCTGACCGGGATGAAGCTGACGATGCACGCCGGCCTGGTCGAACGCAACGCGCCCCGCCGCTGATGAAGTTCGGACGCTGATGAAGTTCGGACGCTGATGGACGCACGAACGTTTCTCGGCCTCGAGCCCGTCTCCGGGGATCGCCTGCGGTGGCGCATGGAGGTGGTGCGCGGCCTCACGTCGGGAACCGGAGCACTGTTCGGCGGGTGC
This sequence comes from Acidimicrobiia bacterium, assembly GCA_035996165.1. Taxonomy (GTDB): domain Bacteria; phylum Actinomycetota; class Acidimicrobiia; order IMCC26256; family PALSA-610; genus PALSA-610. Next base: position 16,865 of record DASYJT010000433.1, on the reverse strand, counting down.
GGTCTCGGCGCGTGCATCGAGGTGATGGAAGAAGTCACGGGCCGCCCGTGCATCTGGGCGACGGCGCAGTACCTGTCGTTTGCCCGCCCGCCGGCGATACTCGAGCTCGACGTCACCGAGGTCGTACGCGGTCATCAGATCTCGCAGGCGCGTGTGCTCGCGCGCGTGGGCGACACCGAGATCCTCACGGTGCTCGGCGCGCTCGGGACTCGACCACTTCCGCTCGAAGGTCAGTGGGCGGTGATGCCGGATGTTCCCGGCCCGCTCGAGTGTCCTCCCCGACCGATGATGAACCGCCACGAGGGGACGATCGCGAGCCGCCTCGATGCCAAGTTGGCCGACGGGCGCGCGCCGTGGGACTTCCCGGGTCCGGAGGGCTCCGGCAACTCGGCGTTGTGGATCCGCCTGCCCGAGCTGCTCGACATGTCGGCCACCGCGCTCGCGATCATCGGCGACTTCGTGCCGTTCGGCATCGGCCAGGCGCTCGGCCAGCGCGCCGGCGGCAACAGCCTCGACAACACGCTGCGCGTCGCGCATCGCGTACCGACCGAATGGGTCCTCGCCGATGTCCGCGTGCACTCGGTCGCCGACGGCTTCGGCCACGGACTCGTGCATCTGTGGGCGGAGAACGGAACGCTGCTCGGCACCGCGAGTCAGTCGTCGATCGTGCGCGCGTGGCGCGGCGACCAGAACGAACCGCTCACCGAGCTGGAAGGCGACGGGAAACCGAGGCCGTGACAGGATGGGGCATGGCCATCCCGCAGCGCTACGGCATCACATTTCCCTTCGACGGCATCCCGTTGTTGGGGCAACGCGATCTCGTGCGCGAGCTCGTCGACCTCGGGTACACGGATCTGTGGTCGGCCGAGTCGGGGGGCTACGACGCGTTCATCCCGCTCGCGGTCGCCGCCCAGTGGGCGCCGGAACTACGGCTGGGCACCGCAATCGTCCCGGCCTACACGCGCGGTGCACACACGCTGGCCTCGACGGTGGCGTCGATGTGCCAAGCCGCTCCGGGTCGGTTCGCGTTGGGCATCGGCACGTCGTCCGACGTCATCGTCGAGCGGTGGAACGGGCTCGAGTTCGAAAAGCCGTATCAGCGGGTGCGCGACACGATCCGGTTCCTCCGCGCCGCGCTCACGGGCGAGAAGGTCAACGAGGAATACGAGACGTTCGGCGTGCGTGGCTTCCGGCTCGGCATCACCGTTCCCGAGCAACCGCCGATCCTCGTGGCCGCGCTGCGCGAGGGAATGCTGCGACTCGCCGGGCGCGAAGGCGACGGCGCGATCATCAACTGGTTGTCGGCCGACGACGTCAAGACCGTGGCACCGCATGTCGGCGCCGACAAAGAGATCGCGGCGCGCATCTTCGTGCTGCCGGTCGACGACGCGGGTTTGGCGCGGTCGGTCGGTAGGCGCGCGATCGCGTCGTATCTCACCGTCCCCGTATACGCGGCGTTCCACGAGTGGCTCGGCCGGGGCGACGAGCTCGCGGATCTGTGGCGGCTCTGGAAGGAGGGCGACCGCAAGGCCGCGGCGGAGTCGATCCCGGATTCGGTCGTCGACGACCTGCTCGTGTGGGGCGCGCCGGAGAAGTGCAAGGAGCACATCGCGCGCTACATGGAGAACGGCGTCACCACTCCGGCGCCCGCGCTGTTCTGCGGACCCGACCAGCTGCCCGACGTGATCCGCGCGCTCGCGCGCTGACCCCCGCTACAACCGGGCGGCCGAACCTAGGCCGCGGACTTGAGGTGCACGTCTTCGTGGCGCACCTCGGCGACGTGCAACTTCACGAGTAGCCGCACCAGCCACCAGCCGGGATCGATCTCGGCCCGGTGCAACGCGAAGCGGGCCGACGTAGGCGCCGCATGGTGGTTGTTGTGGAGTCCTTCGCCGGCGGTGACGAACGCGAGCACCTGCAGGTTCGTCGCCGAGTTCTCGTAGGGCTGCTTGCCGGTGGTGTGCCCGATCGCGTTGATTGCACCGGAGAGCATCACGTAGAAGACCGCGTGCAGACCGGCGGCCAGCAACCCTGTGAGGAGACCGAAGCCGAGAGCCCACATCGTGACCGTGATGATCACGATGCCGATGCTCAGCCCGGCGAGGGCGTAGTCGAACGCGATCCGGTCGAAGAGATCCGGTGGAAGGTCGCGCGCGTACTTCTTCGTGTTCGCCTCGTCGGCCGCGACCCGCTTGTAGAGGCCGACATTGCCGAGTTGCACCCGCCAGAAACCCATCTGCATGGGGCTGTGCGGGTCGTCGAGCGTGTCGGTCGCGGCGTGATGCTTGCGGTGCACCGCAACCCACTCCCGCGGTCGCATGCCGGTGGTCAGCCAGATGACGACCCGGAACGGCAACGCGGCCGTTCCGTTGATCGTGAGTGCGCGGTGCGTCAGTGCGCGGTGCAGATAGACGGTCGTGGTGAAGATCGCGACTTGAGTTACGACGAACGCGGCGACGATCGCCGCGAGAACATTGGTGAACGGCACCCGAAAACCGTACTACCGACCGGTCGGTAGAGAGGTGTCGGTAGACTGACGAAGTGGCGTTGCCCGCGGGGACCGGCCCGTCGACCAAAGAGCTCATACTCACGGTCGCGCTCCGGCGCTTCGGCGAACACGGGTACGCGGGCACGAGCCTCAACGACATCGCCGACGCGGTCGGCATCCGTCGCCCGAGCTTGTTGCACCACTTTCCCTCGAAAGACGCGCTGTATCGCGCCGTGCTCTTCGACTCGTTCGCCGACTGGACCGGTCTCGTCGATCAGGCGATCGAGGGAACCCGCCAGGGCTGGCCGCAGGTCGAGCGCATGCTGCGCGCCGCGTTCACGTTCTTCGAGGATCATCCCGACTTCGTGCGGCTGGTGCGGTGGGAGGCACTCGAAGGCGGTCCGATCCTGCGCGACGAGCTGAGTGTGCTCCTCAAGCCGCTGTTCGATCGCGGCGCCGACTTCCTCGAACGAGAGATGGACGCCGGCCGGCTGCGGCGCTACGACGCGCGTCAGCTGTTGCTCACCGGTTACGGCGCGGTGCTGTCGTACCTCTCCGACGGCCAACTGATGACGGGTCTCCTCGAGAGCGACCCGCTTTCGGCCGAGGCACTCGCGATCCGGCGCGAGCACGTGATCGACGTGCTCCGTACCGCCGTCGCGCTCAAGCCGTAAGCCGCGCTACCAGGTCACGAGATCGCGCCAGCGCGCGAGCAACGCGGTGTCGCCGAAGATCTCGAGCCGATCGGCTTCGGCGCGACCGTAGAGGAAGAGCAGGAGATCGGAGGCGGTTCCCCGGGCCGCGACGTCGCCCTTCGCGTGCTCGCGGGTGACGACGAGACCGTCTGGGTCGAGGCGCGCCAGCCACTCGCCGGGGCCGTCGGTGCAATGGAAATGCAGAGACTCGCCCGCACCGCGGACGCGGTCGGCCAACGGCCAGAACGGGATCAACTCGAACAGCTCGTCGATACCGTCGACCGCCAACGGTTGCGCGATCGGCGCCGTCTCACCCGCGGCCAACTGCGCGTCGAAGCGGTGCATCGCGGTCTCGTTGGCCTGACGGCGCGCCCAGAAGCCACTCGTCTCGTCCGGGGTCCACGACCAAAGGTTGGCGTCGGGGCCGACCTGCGCCAGTGCGTCGGCGAGCATCGGAACGCCGGCTGCGAACCATTCGACGAGCTCGGCATCCGGCGGCGGCTCCGCCTCCGACCAATGCACGCCGCGGTCGGTCGCGCGGTCGACGATCAGCTGCGCGAGCCAACGGTGGATGCGACCGATGTGACCGACGAGATCGGCGACCGACCAGAGCGGGCACGACGGCACTCGAGCCTCCAGACCGGCGCGGTCGGCCGCCGTCGCCAGCGCGGCACCATCGGCTCGAATGGCGGCGACGTACTCGTCGTGGTTCATGACGCGGAATTTACCGGCGCCGGTTCGAGCAGCTTCGGCGAGTTGTTGTCGGGCTTGTTCACGAGCGTTGTGACGGGCCACAGCTCGAGCTCTTCGGACGCCAACGGCACGAGCAGCTTCCCGAGCGCTTCGACGTCGTTGTTCTCCGGGTCGAGCCACGTGTCCCACGCCGACTCGGGAAGGATCACCGGCATGCGGTCGTGGATGTCGCGCATCACGTCGTTCGGTTCGGTGGTGATGATCGTGCACGACCGCACGCGCGGCGCGTCGTCGCCGAGGGCCCGGTCGTGCCACACCGACCAAAGCCCCGCGAACGCGAGCGGCTCACGGTCGCGGCGCCGGATGAACCACGGCTGGCGAACCTTGCGCCCTTCGATCGTCTGCCACTCGTAAAAGCCGTCGGCGGGAAGGATGCAACGCCGACGTTCGAACGGCCGCTTGTACGCGTTGCTGCTCAAGAGCCGGTCGGCGCGCGCGTTGATCATCTTGTCGCCGACCGAGATGTTCTTGGCCCACGACGGCACCAGGCCCCAACGGACGAGATCGAGCACCCGCCGGCCCCGGCTCTCGGCCACCGCCGGGACTTCGGCTCGAGGCGTGACGTTGTAATTCGGATCCGGGTAATTGGGATCGGTCTCGACCTTCCCGGTCCGCACCTCCTCCACGTGGAAACGCTCGGCGAGGATCGTCGGCGAGGAGACGGAGACGTAGCGGCCGCACATATGCAGGTGACCGTACCGAAAGCGCGAACCGCCACGGCCCCGGTCGTCGTACCCGATTTGACCTTGACACCCGGGTCCGGGACCGGCAGTATCAGACCGACCGGTCGGTTTTCTTTGGACGATCGCCCCCGGCCACCAGGAGCAGGACGGAGCAACATGGTCCGCAGCACCATCACGAAGGGCGAGCGCACCCGCCAGCGCATCGTCGAGCTCGCCGCCCCGGTGTTCAACCGCCAGGGCTTCGCCGGCGCAACGCTTCGCGATCTCATCGGCGCCACCGGACTCGAAAAGGGCGGGATCTACAACCACTTCGGCTCCAAGGAGCAGCTCGCCCTCGAGGCTTACGACTATGCGATGACGCGCGTGAGCGAGAGCTTGGCCCGGTCGCAGGACGGCGTCACCGACGCCGTCGACGGACTGGTCGCGATGATCCGGGCCTTCGCGGAAAATGCGCGGCGGCCCGCGATCGAGGGCGGTTGCCCAATGATGAACACCGCGATCGAAGCCGACGACACAAACAGCGAACTCCGCGACCGGGCGCGCGAGTCGATGACGCTCTGGCACCGGCTCGTCGGGCGGATCGTGAAGGACGGCAAGGCCGCCGGCACGTTCGAAGCCGATCTCGATTCCTACGCACTCGCCTCCACGATCACGGCGTCGCTCGAAGGCGCGCTCATGCTCTCGCGCCTGTACGACGAACCCGCGCACATGGACCGTGTCGTCGACCACCTGGTCGCTCACGCCGAGTCTCTCCGCCGCGCAAATGTTGGGAAGGACGAGCGATGAACGCAACCGACCCGACCGGGAACGACGTCATGCGTATCGACGGCACGGATCTCGTCGTGCGCCCGATAACGCTGCACGACGTCGAACGCCTCGCGCGCCTGTTCACGCGCCTGTCTCCGCAGAGCGTGCACTTCCGGTTCTTCTCCCCCATCTCCCGCCCGCCCCGGGCGGTCCTGCTCCGGCTGGCCGACGTCGATCACACCCGCCGCGACGCGCTCGTCGCGCTCGACGGCGACGAGATCGTGGCGGTCGCTCGCTACGACGGGCGCGCGGCCGGCAAGGGCCCAGAAGCGAGTCACCGGGCCGAGATCGCGATCACCGTGGAGGACGCCTGGCAGCACCGAGGGGTCGGCAAACGCCTGGCCCGGCGGCTCGCAGCCCTCGCCGCCGACCGCGGCTACGACACGTTCGTCGCCACGATGCTCCCCGACAACCGGGCCGCGCTGGGTCTCGTGCGCAAGCTGGTCCCCGACGCCACCGTGCGCTGGGCGGGCGGCGAGTACGAGGCCGACATGCCGCTCGGGCGCGCGAGCTGAATCCCCGCTCGCCTCCGCGTACGCGTCAGCGCGACCTGCCGTTGCGCACCGGGCGATCAGTGAGCCGGTAGACGAACCGCAACCCCGACCACGTCTCGTCGACCGCGCAGACTTTGTTGTCGACGAGTCCGTGCGCGAGCCCGAGCTCGCGCACCAGACCTTCGCGGAGATCCGTCGCGACACAGGCGGTGCGCTTCGGCCACGCGATCCACAATCCGCCGGCCGGCGCGACCGTACGCGCCAATCCGTCGAACCGACGTTCGAGCTCGGCGCGGCGGGTCGCGAAGAACAGCACGACGTCTTGCGCGCCGCGCGCCTGCGTTCGCAACCGCACACCTTCGGGCAAGGGATTGAGGGCGCGCTCGAACCCGTCAGGTGCGCGCACGAGCGCAAGCCGTGCCCCCGGCTTGATGCCGAGCTTTTGGGGAAGGGGCGTCCCCGAGTACCCCGCCACGCTCGCAGTCAAGCGCGGTTGAAGCGTGCGGTCAATCAGGACGGATCACCCACACGCCAGCGCGCGAAACGCGGCACCGTCGAAGCGATGACTGCAACTCCCGCGAGACACAGCAATCCGCCGGACACAACGGAGACCGTCGGCGTGAACGCGCTCGCGACCAGACCACCTTCCAGGTCACCCAGACGCGGTCCGCCGGCGACGACGAAAATGTTGATCGACGAGATCCGACCGCGCAGACCGTCGGGAACGGTGAGTTGCTGGATCGTGTTGCGAAATACCGCGGAGATGACGTCGGCGCCACCTGCGATCGCGAGGAAGAGCAGCGCGAGTGGAAGGTTGGCTCCGACCAGCCCGAATACCGCGATCGAAGCGCCCCACACCGCGACGGCGACGATGATCGCGAGGCCTGGCCGGCGCACCCGATCGATCCAGCCGGAGGTCGCGGCGCCGACGAACGCGCCGAGCGCGGCGGCCGCGAAGAGCCAGCCCACCGCTTCGGCTCCGCGGTGGAACTGCTTGTCGGAGAGCACGGGGAAAAGAACCCTCGGCATCCCGAACACCATGGCGACGATGTCGATCGTGAACGTCGACTGCAGGATCCGCCGACCCCGCAGGAATCTGAGCCCGTTGCGGACTGCGGCGAACCCGACGTCGGCGTGGTCGACGTCGGCGGCGATCGGTCGCTGCGACCGGATGAGAAAGGCCGCAGTCAGCGATGCGCCGTAACTCACCACGTCGATCCCGTAGGCCCAGGTGAGCCCGAACTTGGTGACCACGATGCCACCGACCGCCGGACCGATGACCCCGGCGGTCTGCCACATGATCTGGTTCAGCGCGGCCGCCTGGGGCAACAGCTCGGGCGGCACGAGCCGGGGCGTCATCGCGGAGCGGGTCGGCATCGAGACCGAGAGGAACGCGGCGCTCAACGCGGCCGCGCCGTACACGAGCGCGAGAGGGGGGTGGCCCAGGTGGGCGCCCAACAACAACAGCGCGGACGACGTCATGAGGCCGATCTGGGCGAACAGGAGCAGGCGGCGACGATCGCGTCGGTCGATCTGCGGTCCGAACCCGATCGACACGAAGAGCATCGGTACGAGTTGCGCGAGCCCGATGAGCCCGACCGCCACGGACGAGTGCGTCAGCGCGTACACCTGGACGAACAGCGCGACCAACGTGAACTGGCTGCCGATCTGGGAGACCAGCTCCCCACCCCAGAGCAACCGGAAGTCGCGCGACATGCGCAGGGGCCTGATGTCGATCGCAAGGCCGCGCACATGACCCCGCAGGGCACGGCGCCGACCCGGAGCAGGGGCGGTCACAGAACGCGGAACATTACCGACGGAGCCTGCGTTGCAAATCCCGACTACGACACTGGCTTTTTGACGAGTAGGCGACCTAGCCTGCTCGCCGACACCAGACGACCCCACCGGACACTCGACGAAAGAGGCACCGCATGGCGCTGCGCTTGGGCGACGAAGCCCCGAATTTCACGGCCGAGACGACCGAAGGAACGATCAACTTCTACGACTACCTCGGCGACAGCTGGGGTGTGTTGTTCTCGCACCCGAAGGACTTCACGCCGGTCTGCACGACGGAGTTGGGCGAGGTGGCGAAGCTCAAGCCCGAGTTCGACAAGCGCAACGTGAAAGTGCTCGGTCTGTCGGTCGACGAGCTCGGCAACCACAAGGGTTGGGCCGACGACATCGAAGAGACGCAGGGCGCGAAGTTGAACTTCCCCCTCATCTCCGACGTCGACCGCAAAGTCTCCGACCTCTACGACATGATCCACCCGAACGCGAACGACACGATGACGGTGCGTTCGGTGTTCATCGTGGGCGCCGACAAGAAGGTCAAGCTCATCATCACCTACCCGGCGTCGACGGGCCGCAACTTCGACGAGATCCTGCGGGTCATCGACTCGCTGCAGCTGACCGCGAAGTACAGCGTCGCCACGCCGGTGAACTGGAAGGACGGCGAGGACGTCATCATCGTCCCGGCCGTCTCCGACGAAGACGCCAAGGCGAAGTTCCCGAAGGGTTGGAAGGCCCTGAAGCCCTACCTCCGGGTCACGCCGCAACCCAACAAGTAAGCGACGCGCCGAGAGGCGTCAGTCGCGGATGTACTCCCAGTTCTCGCCGCCGAGCATCAATCGGTGGCGAGGGCCGGGAGTTTCCAATTTGGAGAGATCGTCGTACGCGACATCCTCGGGATACACGCACACCGCGCCGCCGCCCTCGATGAAGTGAAAGCGCGGGAGATAGTCGATCGCGACGGCGGTCTCGATGGCGGCCAGCGCCTCGGCGACCGTCGCCGTCTCGCGTAGGTCGAGCAGTGTCACGTACTGCGGCGGGGCGAGCTCGATCTCGCCGGTCGCGCGCGCCTCAAGTGCTTCGGCCGGGCGAAACCACTGGATCTTGTCCATCTCGGAGCCGTCGGCGACCTCCTCGCCACCGCGGACCCGGCCCGCGAAGAACCAGGTCGCGAACCGCTTCGGCGCACCTTCGGGTGTCGTCCAGTTCGAGAGGTGGATCAGCGCGTCGGCGTCGACGTCGACCCCGGCTTCCTCCATCGCCTCGCGCGCGGCGGCCCGGCGCGCGGCGCCCAGGAGGTCGTCGGGCGCGTTGGCGTAGTCGTCGGGATCGATGCGCCCACCCGGGAAAACCCACGCGCCCCCGTGGAACGCCAGCTTCGACGCTCGGCGGGCGAGCAGTACCTCGAGCCCGCTCTCGCCGTCGCGCAGCAGCACCACGGTCGCGGCCGGTGCGGCGACGGCGCCTTTGGCGGCCTCGGCGAACTCACCCGACCGGCGTTGTTCAATCCAGTTGTTCAATGAGGAGCTCACCCTTTTCGTGACGCGCGCGCAGCACTTTCTTGTCGAACTTTCCGACCGACGTCTTCGGTACTTCGTCGATGAAGGTCCACCGTTCGGGCACCTGCCACTTGGCGACGTGCCCGGCGAGGTACGCGGCAAGGACGGACGCGTCGACATCGGAGTCGCGTTTGCGCACGACGCACGCGAGCGGGCGCTCGTCCCAGCGTGTATCGGGGACGCCGATGACGCTCGCTTCCAACACGTCGGGATGACCCATCAAGACGTTCTCGAGCTCGACCGAGCTGATCCACTCACCACCGGATTTGATCACGTCCTTCGCCCGGTCGGTGATCTGGATATAACCCTCGGGCGACACCGTGCCGACGTCGCCGGTGCGCAACCATCCGTCGTCGAACTTCTCGGGTGCGGGATCGCGGTAGTACGAGCCCGTGATCCACGGGCCGCGCACCTCGATCTCGCCGACCGCCTCGCCGTCCCACGGCAACGGCGATCCCATGTCGTCGACGATGCGAAGCTCGACGCCACCGACGACGCGACCGGTGCGGGCGCGCCAGTCCATCTCCTCGGGCGAACCGATCTCGACGATCGCCGGCGGGCGCGCGACGGCGGCGAGCGGCGACGTCTCCGTCATTCCCCACGCCTGGATGACGCGCACGCCGTACTTCCGCTCGAAGTTCTCCATCAGCGACCGCGGCACGGCCGACCCGCCGCAGATGATCGTGTGGATGCTCGACAAGTCGATCTCGTGCTCTTCGCCGTAGCGGTAGATGTCGGCCCAGATCGTGGGGACCGCGCCCGAGAACGTGACGCGTTCCTCCTTCACCATGCGCGTGATGGGTTCGGCCTGCAGGAACCGGCCCGGCATGACGAGCGCGGCACCACAGAGGAACGCCGCGTAGGGAATGCCCCACGCGTTGGCGTGGAACATCGGGACGATCATCAAGATGCGATCGCGCTCGGAGAGGTTGAGCGCGTTCGGTGTGGTTGCCGCGAACGAGTGCAGGAACGCGGAGCGATGCGAGTACGCGACACCTTTCGGGTTTCCGGTGGTGCCCGACGTGTAACACATGGCCGCGGCCTGGCGTTCGTCGATCTCGGGCCATTCGAACTCCGGAGACTCGGCCGCGAGCAAGTCGGAGTAGCGCAACACCGGACGGTCGGTGCCGAGCGCGGACGCGTCGCCGTCGCCCACCACGACGAAGCACTCGACCGTCGTCAACTCCGACACGACCTTGGCGAGCACGGGAACGAGAGAGTCGTCGACGAGCACGACCCTGTCCTCGCCGTGATTGACGACGTAGGCGAGTTGCTCGGGGAAGAGCCGGATGTTCAGCGTGTGGAGCACCGCGCCCATCGACGGCACCGCGAGGTACGCCTCCATGTGCTCCTGCGTGTTCCACATGAAGGTACCGATGCGATCGCCCGAGCTCGCCCCGAGGCGCGTCAACGCGTGCGCGAGCCGTCCCGCGTTCGCGGCGATCGTGCCGTAGGTGGCGCGCCGCGGACCGGATTCGGTCCAGGTGACGCACTCGGCGTCGGCGTACACCTTCATGCCGTGGCGCAGGACCGCGGTGACGGTCAGCGGGAACTCCTGCATCGTGCTCGAGATCATTTCTGCCCCCTAAGTCTCGGTCACCAACCGAGGATCGCGCCGATGATCAAGCCCAACACGAACAGCCCACCCGCGCGGCGGGTGACGAGGAACGACAGCGCCGCGAACCACAGCGGCCAAACGGGGTTGGGCATCGGCGAGACGTCGGGTTTCGGTTGCGAGTAGTAAGCGAACGTGCGCCGCAGCACCGGGAACGACAAGAGCACCAGCACCGAGGCGACGGGTAGCACGCGCGCGACGACGAGCGCGACGATCGAGACGTAGAACGCGATGAACATTCCCTGGGTCAAACGGCGCGCGGCCGCCTCACCCATGATCACCGGCAACGTGTGCGTGCCGTCCGGCTCGTCCCACGGGATCTTGTCGATGTGCTTGCCCATGAGCACAGTCGTGCAGAGCAGTGCGTACGGCAACGATGCCAGCACGACCGCGGCCGGGATCGAACCCGTCGCCGCGTAGTAGCTGCCGCCGACCATCAGTGGTCCCCAGACCACGAGCACCGTCGGTTCGCCGAGGCCGTGCTTCTTCAGGCGCAGGGGCGGGGCGGTGTAGGCGGCCGAGAGGAGAAAGCCGCCGAGCGCGAACGCGACGATCGGCCAGCCCCGCGCGACCGTGAGCACGATCATGATCGCGAGGCAGAGGGCGTTGACGACGAGCGCGCAGCCGGCCAGGCCCTTGCGGGTGATCACGCCCGAGAGCACCGGATGCGGCGAGTACAGGTTGCGGGGGTAGTCCTCGCGATCGGTGCCGACCTCCAGGTCGAAGAGGTCGTTCATGAGGTTGTTCGCCATGTGCGCCCCGACGATGCCGAGCGCCGACAGCGCAAACCAGCCCCACGCGATGTCGGCGCCGCGGTAAATGGCCAGCAATCCGGCGATTGCGCCCGCGACGAGGGTCATCGGAAGCACCCCAGCCCGGGTCAAATACAGCCATTTCGACACGGGATCGAGGCGCCCGGGCGGAGGATTGGTGGTGGCGAGGACGTATCGCCAACTGTGAAAAAGGCCACCGTGGGGCACAGACTTCGCGGTTTGCACTGCAGAAGTGTCTGCCATATGGCCGAAGCCTAGAAGGCCAGACGGAACGTGCGCCTCGACGGGAACCCCCCGGAGTCGTGCAGCACCGCCGAGGAGGACCCGAAAGTGACGATGACGATGACGACTGCGGGAACCGGACAGGTACAGGTCCTGCCGCTCTCGCTGACGATGGCCGAAGTCCGCCTGGCCACGGGCGGAGCCGGTCTGAGCATCGGCAAGGTCTCCTCGAGAGGAGGTCGCTGGTTCTGGCAACACCGCGACGGTGAGCAGAGCTCCCCCATCGCCGAGAACCGGACCGACGCCGCCAACGCCCTCGCCGAATACCACCGGGCGTTCAAGGCGCCGCCCGCGCCGGCCGCGCCGGTGCGCCGGCTTCTCTTCGGTTAGTCGGCGAGGTCAGCCGCCATAGTTCATCCGGGTGTCCTCCATGCGCAGGACGGGGGTCTCCTCGTCGCGCAGGAACCCGGCGTTGACGATCTCGCCGAGGAAGAACGTGTGGTCGCCGATCTCGACCGGCTGGCGTACCTCGCATTCCAGGTAGGCAACCGACTGCGCGAGCAGCGGCGCCCCCGTTGCAGCACCGTCGAGATACGGGAAGCCGTTCATGGTGTGCGCGTCGAGGTCGACTTCGACGGGCTTCGTGAACTTGCGGACGATCGCGCGGTCTTCGCGATCGATCAGGCAGAGACTGAAGACTCCAGCCGCCGCGATGAGCTCGTGGGTGAGGGCCGCGCGCTCGACGCCGATGCCGATCCACTTGGGATCGAACGACACCTGTGTCGCCCAGTTGAGCGTCATCCCGTTGCGCCGCTCGGCCTTGTCGGTCGAACCGACGACATAGAGACCACTCGGCATCTTCCAGAGCACGCGCCGACGGAGCCTGTCGTACTCGTCGGAATCGGCGCCTTCGGGAAACGGTGGGACTGGTCCTTCTTTGACCGGCATCGTCCGATCTTACGGGCGCAGAGTCGGCGCTACCCGAGGCCGAGAACTGTGATCAGCGCCGGGACCGCTTCGTCGTCGAGCCGCACGCCGCAACGACAACGGACGATCTGACAGATGTACGGTCGCCACTTCATGAAGGTCACCGGCATGCTGTCGCGCGCGTCGCTCGCGCTGGTCGCGGTCGTGCTCGCGTTCATTGTCGGTGTGTTCAGGCTCGTCCAACCCCTCGGCACGCCGTACACGTCGGTCGGCGACCTCGCCTTCATAGAGCTCGGTGTGCGCCAGGCCCTGCACCACGGAACTGCGCTCGGCGTCTACTCGCGCTTCGGCTGGCACCATCCGGGGCCCGCGCTCTTCTATCTGCTGGCGCCGTGGTACTGGCTGACCGGTGAGAGCTCGCGCGGCCTGTTCCTCGGCGCGTTGGTCGTCAACGGTACGTGCGCGCTCGGAGTGGTAGCAGTCGTGCGGCGGTCGGCCGGCGAGCGCGCCGCGCGACTGACCGCGATGCTCGTGTTCGCCTTCGTCGTGATCGTCGGGTTCGGCGCGGTCATGGACGCGTGGAACCCGAAGCTCCTGGCGCTGCCGATGCTCTTGTTGATGGTGACCGCGGCCGCCTCGTACGCGGGCTCCGCGTGGGCGCTCGTCGGCGCGCTGGCGGTCGCGTCGTATCTCGTACAAACCCACATCGGCACGATCCCCGCGACGGCGGGTCTCGTCGTGCTCGCGCTCGTCGGTTTCGTTCGGGACCGCGTTCGGCGCACCGAACTGCGCCCGTCGTTGCGCGTCCCACTGATCGTCGCCGCGAGCGTGCTCGCATTGGCATGGATCGGGCCGCTCGTACAAGAGGTGACACACGGAAACGGCAATCTCTCGAAGACCGCGAGCTTCTACCGGCATCCCGGTTCGGCGAATGCAACGAGTCACTCTCTCCGCTCGTCGATCGTCGTCGTGAGCAATCACGCGACTGTGTTGCCGTTCGGTCGACCGAAGGACACGCGCGGCGATGCCAAGCGCGAGCTGGCATTCACAGCCTTCGCCGCGCTGGGTCTGGTCGCCGCGTTCGTCGCGCGTCGACGCGCCCCGTTCGTTGCCGCGTTGGGGTTGACGACGACGATCGGCTTGGTGGTCGCGGTACTCGCCGCAACGCGCGTCATCGGCCCGCAGGATGGTTTCCTCTTCTACTGGACCGAGCTGGTACCGGTGCCCGCGATCGTCGCCGGCGCGTGGATCGCCATGGACCGCTTCACCGATCGGCGCGTCGTTCGCTCGTTCGACGTCGCGGTCGCGGTGGGTCTCGTCGTGCTGGCCGCGTTCTCGATCCGCACGATGGCGCAGGGGAAGCCGACGACCACGGGCGACGCGCCCGGCGCGCGGGCGGTCGCGCAAAGCCTCGAGCGGGCGGCCGGAACCACGAAGGAACGATTCATCCTTCACGTCGGGACGCCGCGCATCGACCAGGGAGCACTGTCCGTCCAGCTCGACAAGGACGGCTATCAGTTCCGATTGGAACCGCCGGTGAACCTCTACGGCGGCAATGTCACCGGCGATGTGCACGGTCCGACGTTCGAGGTCCGCGACGTCGGCACGCCCGGCCCGCCGGGTTCAGCCGAACGCTTCGTCGCGACCGTCGGGAAGGTCGCGATCTCGGTGCACTAACCGGCGCGACCGAAGTCGTCATCCAGCCGGACGATGTCGTCCTCGCCGAAGTATTCGCCGTGCTGCACCTCCACGAAGACGAGGTCTTCGCTCCCGGTGTTCTCGATCCGGTGCGACGTACCGACGGGAATGTCGACGGCGACGCCGGGCGCGATCGCGACCGGCAGGTCGCTCAGCGTCACGACACCGGAGCCGCGGACGATGAACCAGTGCTCGGAACGCCGCGAGTGCACCTGGTAACTCAACCGCTTCCCCGGCTTCACAAGGATCTGTTTGACCTTGTGATCGGGGTCGTCGATCAGTACCTCGTAGCTACCCCAGGGTCGTTCGTCGCGTTCGAGAGCCATCGAGCCAGTATGCCGGTTGCTACCCGTTCGCTACGGATCTGTGCACGCGAACGCAGAGGCGTCAGGCGCGTTCGAGGACGACGACCGGGATCTTGCGGGTCGTGGCCTTCTCGTACTCGGCGAAGTTCGGCATCAGCGCCGCTTGCGCGCGGTACAACCGCTCCCGCTCCGGCTCTTCGGCCACCCGGGCGCGGGCCTCGTACGTCTCGTTGGGGAGCTCCACCGTGACGTCGGGGTTGGCGACGAGGTTGTGGAACCAGTCAGGACTCGTCGGTGCGCCGCCCTTGGAGGCGATGATCACGACGTTGTCGCCGTCGTTCGTGTAGACGATCGGCGTCGTGCGCTTCTTTCCCGACTTGGCGCCCGTTGTGGTGATCAGCACGAGCGGGGCGCCGGCGAACATCCCGGTGACCTGTCCGTCGTCGCGGAACTCCTTGATCAGGGCCTCGTTGAAGGCATTGAAATCGTCGTTGAAGTCTTCAAGGTTGGGCATATGCGCCACGTTAACGTCGAAGATGTGGCTCGGATTCCCGGCGGCGTGGACCTCACCGATCTCGATCTCTTCGCCGACGGTTTTCCGCACGAGGTCTTTACTCGGCTCCGCTCGATCGCACCCGTGCTGTGGCACGAGCCCACATCGCACACGCCCGACGGCGAGGGCTTCTGGTCGGTGCACACGCACGCCGCGTGCATGGCGGTCGTGCATGATCCCGGCGCCTTCTCGTCCGAGACGGGAGGCACGCGCCCATTTGGCGGCACGACGTTGAACGACCTGCCGGTGGCCGGTCTCATGCTCAACATGATGGACGACCCCCGTCATCAGCGGGTCAGGCTGCTCGTGAGCAAGGGCCTGACACCCCGCACGGTCGCGCGCCTCGAAGCGGAACTCCGGAAGCGCACGGCCCTTCTCGTCGACGCGGCGATCGCCGACGGCGAGTGCGACTTCGTCAGTGCCGTGGCCGGTGAGCTTCCCATGCAGGCCATCTGCATCCTGATGGGAATTCCCGAAGCCGACCGGCACCAGCTCTTCGAATGGATCGAGCACGTCTTCGATTTCAAGGGCCGCGACGCGTTCGAGGCGACCGACGAAGCGACACGCGCGGCGGCGTCGATGTTCCAGTACGGCACCGCGCTCGTCGCGGAGAAGCGCGCCCATCCCGCCGACGACATGCTCTCGGTCGTGTGCCACGCCGAGCTCGCGGGCGAGGATCCGCCCCGCCTCACCGATCAGGAACTGCAGTTCTTCTTCTCACTGCTCTGGGCCGCGGGCGCCGACACCACGCGCAACGCCATCGCGGGCGCGATCGTTGCCCTCGACGCGTTCCCCGGCGAGTGGCGCGCGCTCCGCCGCGCCGGACCGGTGGGCGCGACGGCGGTCGAGGAGATCGTGCGCTGGACTCATCCGGCCGCCTACAACCGCCGCACCGCGACCCGCGACCTCGAGCTCTTCGGCGAGACGATCCACGCCGGCGACAAGGTCGTGTTCTGGGAAGCGTCGGCCAACCGCGACGCCGACGTCTTCGCCGATCCGTTCCGGTTCGACCTCGGTCGCGATCCGAATCCGCATCTGGGGTTCGGGCACGGCGTGCATCACTGCCTCGGCGCGAACCTTGCCCGCCTCGAGATCCGGGTCGTGCTCGACGAGCTGGGCGCGCGCGTCGGCGACATCGGGCTCACCGGTCCGGTCGAATGGACGCGCAGCAACAAGCACACGGGCATCCGCCGCCTGCCGGTGCGGCTGACGAGCCTTTAGGGCTTGGCGGGCGCGGGCTTGGCGACTGCGGGCGGGGAGGGCGCGGGCGGGGCGGGTGTCGGCGTGGGGTCGAGCAGCGAGAACGCCACCATGCGCTCGTAGATGTCGTACACGCGTTGACCGTAGAGCGCGCCCGTTGCCCACGTACCCCAGAGGTCCCACCACGTTTGCACCTTGCCCCGGAAGCCGAGGGTCAACGTTCCGCGCAGAAGAATCTTGTCCTTGTACGACGCATCGGGGAAGGAAGGATCGACGTAGGTGCGCAGCAGTTGCAGCTGTGCGCG
>DASYJT010000432.1:0-17621 GCA_035996165.1 Acidimicrobiia bacterium | reverse complement strand
TGCTCACCGGCGAGCATCGCCGCACTGATCGGGATCGCGCTCATGTTCTGCACGCCGCCCGCGACGATGAGGTCGGCCGTGCCCGACATCACGCCCTGCGCGGCGAAGTGCACGGCCTGCTGAGACGACCCGCACTGGCGGTCGACGGTGGTGCCGGGCACCTCGTCGGGCATCCCGGCCACGAGCCAGCACGTGCGCGCGATGTCGCCGGCCTGCGGACCGATCGTGTCGACGCACCCGAACACGACATCGTCGACGGCGGCCGGATCGACGTCGACGCGATCGAACAGCGCACGGATGGAGTGGGCGCCGAGGTCGGCGGGATGGATCTTCGCGAGCCCGCCGTTGCGCTTGCCGACGGGAGTACGCACGGCGTCGACGATGTAGGCCTCGTTCATGGGGTCATGCTAAAGGATCGCTTCTGCGACCCGGTCGAGGTGAAGACGGCGGTCGCCCTTCGATCGCGCCAACGCCCACGACCGTTTCATGTACAGGTGCAGGTCGTACTCGGTCGTGTAGCCGATCGCGCCATGACACTGCAGCGCGGCCCTGGCCGTGGCCCGCGCGGCCTCATCGGCCTTCGCCTTCGCCATGCTCGCGTGCGCGGTCTCGAGGGTCGCGGCCGCGCGGTACACCAGCGGGCGGGCGAACTCGAGGGCGATGCGGGCGTTCGCGAGGTGATGCTTGACGGCCTGGAACGATCCGATCGGCACGCCGAACTGCCGGCGTTCCTTCGCGTAGTCGGCGGTCAGGTCGAGCATGCGTTGCGCGAGGCCGCACTGCTGGGCGGCGGCGCCGATGACACCGCGGTCGAACGCCGCGCCGAGGGCGCGGTCGTCGACCGGTACCGGCGTGCCGACCACCTCGAACAACCGGCGGGCGCCGTCGACCGACGTGTGCGGCACGAGCTCGACCGCATCGCGTGCGAAGCGTCCGTTCGCGGTGACGATGACGTCGGAGGTGTCGGCCCAGGGAACGTACCGGTGGTCGGCCGCGACCGTGACGTCGACGGTTCCGACGAGCGGCACGCCGAACGCCGCGGTCTCGACAATGGGTTCCGGCAGCGCGCACCGGCCGGTCTCCTCGAGGATGAGCACGAGGTCGACCATCGTCATCCCGAGCCCGCCGCTCGCCTCGGGGGCGAGCATGCCGATCACGCCCATCTCGGCGAGCTTGTCCCAGAGGCCCGGAACCCGACCCGTTTGGTTCGTCCACGCCGCCCGTACGTGCGCCGGCGTGCACTCGTTGTCGAGGAGCTCGCGCACGGCGTCGCGAAACGCGAGCTGGTCTTCGGTGAACGCGAAGCGCATGTCAGCGCCTCGGCAATCCGAGGACACGTTCGGCGATCACGTTGCGTTGGATCTCGTTCGTGCCCGCGTAGATCGGCCCGGCGAGCGCGAACTCGTACCCCTTCATCCACGCGCCCGAGTCGCCGTCGAGCAGCTCGGCGTGGTCGCTCAGTAGCTCGAGCGCGAGCTCGTGCAGGCGGACGTCGAGCTCCGACCAGAAGACCTTCACCATCGACGACTCCGCGCCCGCGCTCATGCCCTCGACCAGCCGGGTCACCGTCCAGAACGTCTGCCAGCGATACGCCTCGGCGTCGATGTACGCGGCGGTGACCCGCTCGCGCAACCGCGGATCGTCGCCGCAGGCGTGGTACAGGTCGATCAGGCGCTGCGCGGTCGCGAGGAACCGCCCCGGTGAGCGCAGCGTGAGCCCTCGTTCGGAGCCGGTGGTCGCCATCGCCACCGCCCACCCCTGATTGGGTTGGCCGAGCACGTCGGCATCGGGAACGAATACGTCGTCGAGGAACACCTCGGCGAATCCCTCGTCGCCGTCGAGGCGCTCGACGCCGCGCACGGTGATTCCGGGCGTCGCGAGATCGACGAGGAAGTACGTCAGGCCGTGGTGCCGTTCTGCATCCGGGTCGCTGCGGAAGAGACCGAAGAGGTGGGTGCAGAACGCCCCGCGCGTCGTCCATGTCTTCTGCCCGGACAGCCGCCAGCCACCGGCCGCGTCGTCGCGGACCGCTTTGCTCTGGATGCCCGCGAGGTCGCTGCCCGCGTTGGGCTCCGACCAGCCCTGGCACCAGGTCTGCTCACCCGAAGCCATCTTCGCGAGGATGCGCGCCTGTTGTTCGGGGGTGCCGAACTCGAAGATCGTGGGGGCGAGCAGGAAGATCCCGTTTTGCGTCACCCGTTGCGGCGCGCCCGCGCGGTAGTACTCCTCCTCGAAGATCAGCCACTCCCACAAACTCGCGTCGCGGCCACCGAATTCCGCGGGCCACGACACGACGGCCCACCGGGCGTCGAACAGCGCTCGCTCCCACGCGAGATGGGCGGTGAAGCCTGCGCGGGTGTCGCCCGAAGGCAGGGGAGGACGCGGGACGTTCGCCTCGAGCCAGGATCGGCACTCGGCGCGAAACGCTTCCTCTTCGGGACTGAAGGAGAGATCCATGAGCGGCGGGCGAGCGTAGCTGGCCGTCCGGAGTAGGTGTCGCGAAATCCGTGTCGGGACGCGCCAGTATGACGCTGCGTGACTCGGTTCCTTGTGTTGCTGTTGGCGTCGGCGTTGGTCGGCGCGTGTAGTTCCGGGTCGGCCCGGCACGCTTCGCCGCCGGTCGTGTCGTCGACCCCGTCGACCCCGTCGATCCCGTCGACCCCGGCGACCGCGTCGACAACCACGAGATCGACGGTCGCGCGGGCCCTACCTGTATGCGGGCACCGACCGATCATTCACGTTCGCAACTCCTACTACGGGCTTCCGGTGCCAACGGCACCGAGTATCGACTTCACCGTCGCGCATTCCTACCCACCGCTCACCGACCGCGAAGGCGACGCGATCCGAACCACCGGCTTTTCGGTCGACAAGATCAGTCCCCGCGGAACGACGACCGTCGACCCGGGCGCGGCCGGCGACGAGGTGATCATGCGAGGTGTCGGCGACTTCGACGGTGATGGTCACAGTGACCTCCTCGTCGACTTGTACAAGGGCGGCGCGGCGAACGCGACCTTCGTCGTTCCCGGCACCGTGGCGCCCGGTCGCCACGCAGTGGCAACGGTCGGCATCCCGATTCCGACTCCCGGCGCGGGTTCGCCCTACCGCGGTGTGTTTCCGGCGGCCATCGGCGACCAGAACCACGACGGCGCCGACGACATCGGCTTCGGACCTTTGATGTATTCGGGCCGCGCGCTCATGACCGCGCCGGCGGTCCTTCCGGCACCGTTCCGGGTGCTCCCGGCCATGTATCTCGGTCTCCTGAACGTCGACAAGAGCCGCCCACCGTCGTTGGTGGTGCCCGATCCGGAGACGACGAGCCTCGCGGTGCTCGACGGCAAGTCGGATCGACTCTTCCTCGACTCGCCGCGGGCGGATCTCACGGCCGCGATCAGGGTCGGCGCACGGGTGTCGGGCTGGCTCGTCGACGGTCACCACATCGTCGAGTTGCAAGCCTCGACCCGCAGTGGCGACACCCAGTGGCGCTGGGATCTCGACGCCCCGTGCGGCAACTGACGCCAAGTCTGCGATCGGTGCGCGGCAGGACAGTCGCGGAAATGTCGTTGCCGGCATCGGGCGCCTCCGGGAGAATGGGCCGATGACTCTCGACATCGTGTGTCTCTTGTTCGACGGCATCACCGCGCTCGACATCGTCGGTCCGTATGAAGTGCTGCAACGACTTCCCGACGCGAACGTCGAGTTCGTCGCCGGCGCGGCGGGCGAGATTCGCACCGACAACGGGTTCCTCGCGCTCGTCGCCGACCATGCGTACGCCGACGTGACGAGGGCCGACGTGCTCGTCGTGCCGGGCGGCTTCGCGACGCGCGCGCTCGAGTCCGACGAGCGACTCCTGGAATGGATTCGCGCGATCGATGCGACCACCACATGGACCACCTCGGTGTGTACGGGTTCGATGCTGCTCGCGGCCTCGGGACTACTCGTTGGCAAAGAGGCGACGACGCACTGGGCGTCGCTGGCGCGCCTCGCCGAGTACGGCGCGATCCCGACCGGTCGGCGCGTGGTCGAGCAGGGCAAGGTCGTCACCGCCGCCGGGGTGTCGTCGGGCATCGACATGGCGCTCACCTTGGCGGCCCGCATCGCGGGCGACGACTACTCGATGGGCATCCAGCTCGGAATCGAATACGACCCCCAGCCTCCGTTCGACGCGGGTTCGTTGGAGAAGGCGCCCGCGCCGGTCGCGGAATTCATGGTCTCGCTGTACTCCGATCGCGGTCTGTGACAGGGGACTACCACGATCCGCCGCCCCGGGCGTCGTAGGCTGGCCGGGTCGATGGGAACCTCCGGGAGGTCGTGCGCGTGAACGTCGTCGTGGTCACGTTCGGAGCCGTGATCGCGCTGGCCGCGGCAACCCGTTCGACCTGGTCGCCGTGCGGGCAGTCGATGCTCTCGCAGATCACGCCGGTCGCCGAGGCCGGGCGCGGGCAGCGATTTTCGCGCACTGCGACGTGGTTCGTCACCGGCGCATTCCTCGGCGGCGCCACTCTCGGGGCGGTGATCGCCGGCGCGGCTGCGCTCGTCGGCCGGGCCCATCTCGGCGACCACACGGCGCTCGCGTTGGTGGCGGCGAGCGCGCTGGCAGCGGGCGCGATCGACGCGCACGTTCTCGGGTTCGGCCCGCCGTTCCTCCGGCGCCAGGTGAACGAGGACTGGCTCGCGAAGTACCGGCCGTGGGTGTACGGCGGCGGGTTCGGCTGGCAGATCGGCGCCGGTCTCACCACCTACGTCATGACGGCGGCCGTCCCGCTCGTGGTGGTCGTCGGTGCGTTGAGTGGCAGCCCGGCCGCCGCGTTCTGGCTCGGGCTCGGCTTCGGGCTCACGCGCGGACTCGCGGTGCTGCTCGGCGCGCCTCTGCGTACCCACGCCGCGTTGCTCGCCTTCCATCGGCGCTTTGCCGCGACGGCGGAGCCCGTGCGGCAAGCGGTGATCGCGGTGCAGCTCGCGGTCGGGGTCGCCGGCGTGTGGATCGTCGCGCCGGCGCCGGTCGCGGTCGTCGCAAGTGGGGGCGCGGTCGCGCTGATCCTGCGGGCGCGTCCGGCGCGCCGTACACAGGTGCCGACGAGCATGCCCTCGCGCGTCGCCTGAGGTGTCGGGCCCGTCCGATTCCGATCAGGACGATCTGGATGCGGGCGACTTCGGCGACTGGGTCGTCGCGATGCAGGGCGCAATTCGCGCCGAGCACGGGTCGGCCGTGCCGTGCGGAGACTGCACCGCGTGCTGCACGTCGTCGCAGTTCGTCCACATCGAGCCCGACGAGACCGACACGCTCTCGCACATACCGACCGAGCTGTTGTTCCCCGCGCCGCTGAGACCTCGCGGTCACCTGCTCCTCGGCTACGACGAGCGGGGGCACTGCCCGATGCTCATCGACGGCCGCTGCTCGATCTACGAGCACCGGCCGCGCACGTGTCGCACGTACGACTGCCGGGTGTTTCCCGCGGCGGGTGTCGAGATCGACGACGACGACAAGGCCGCCATCGCGCAGCGGGCGCGCCGCTGGCGGTTCACCTACCCCGGCCCGGCGGATCGAGCGCGGCACGACGCCGTCCGCGCGGCGGCGTCGTCGTTGCGGGAGCGTGCCGCGAACGGTGCCGCGCGCAGTTCGACCGAGCTCGCCGTGCATGCGGTCGAGATCCACGACTCGTTCCTGTGATGGAACTCGAACGGTGATCGAACCCAGTCCGCCGCTCGCCGGCTTCGCGCTGCCGTGGGACGCACCGGACGTGTCCGATCCGGTGGTCGCGTTGAGCGACGCGCGCCGCCGCCTCGGCGACACGTTCGCGCTCGAGTCGGGGGGCACGACCTATCTGTTTACGTTCGGCGAGCAGGGCCTGCGCTCGTTCTACGAGCTCGACGAGCGGAATGCGAGCAAGGGCCTGGCCGACTACCGCATGCTCGTCCGCAAGATGCCCGACGAGCTCTTCGCCGAGCGCCGTACCTTCGCCCACGACCTCTTCGGAGCGGAAGAGGTCCAGGGTTATCTGCACAACCTCGACTGGGCGATCGAAACCGAGCTCGACCGGCTCGGCGCGTCGGGATCGTTCGACGTGTTCGCGTTCTCGCGCCGCATCGGGCACCGGCTCGGCCTCGCGTGCTGGATCGGTCGGGAGGCCCCGATCGACGAGCTCGTTCCGGAGTTCGAGATCCTCGACGGCGCCGAGGCGTTCGTGCACCCCTCGCACTCGAAAGGCGCCACGAAAGACGAAGAGCGGGCCGCGCTCCTGCGCGTCGAGCTCGTCGTGAGGAGGTTGCTGGCCCGGGCCGACCGTGAGCCGAGCTTCCTCGACGACATCGCGCAACGGTGGAGCGACGTGGACGACCCGGCCGCGGGAGTAGCCGGCGACGTCGTGCTCTTGCACATCGCGACCATGACCAATCTGTTCGCCGCCTTGGCCTGGACGCTCGCGCAGGTGTTGCTGCACCCGAGCGAGGCTCCGCTCGAGCAGTGCGCGTTCGAAGGCGTGCGCCTCGGGCAGCGCTCGATCATGTTGCGGGAGGTGCTCCGACCACTCACGTTCTCCGACGGCGAGCGCGACTACCGCGTCGAGCGCGGCGTGCAGTTGGCGACGATGTTGCCGCTGACGAATTCGGAGCGGGTCGGATCCGATTTCGAACCGGGACGGTGGAGCGATCGCACCCTCCGCAACGACGTGACGGTCACGACCTTCGGCCACGGATCGCACCGATGTCCGGCCCAGCGGTTCTCCGTCTCCGCGATCGTCCGCACGGTCGCGCGCCTGATCTCGACGTACGAACTGACACCGGAGTTCGATCGCGTCGTGCCGCTCCCCGCGCAGATCGGCGGAGTCGCCCGCAGTGCCGAACCGTGCATCGTGTCGTACCGCACGCGCACACCCGAGTCGTCCTGACTTACAGTGCGCGCGATGGACACAGTTCGGATCGGGATCCTCGGCGCGGCCCGCATCGCGCCGTCGGCCGTCATCAAGCCCGCGCGTACCAACAATGAGGCGGTTGTGGGTGCGGTCGCCGCCCGCGACCGGAACCGGGCCGAGGCGTTCGCGTCGAAGCACGGGATCCCCAAGGTGTGCGACTCGTATGCCGAGCTCCTCGCCGATCCCGACATCGACGCGATCTACAACCCGCTCCCGAACGGGTTGCACGCCGAGTGGACGATCGCCGCGCTCGAGGCCGGCAAGCACGTGCTGTGCGAGAAGCCGTTCACCGCGAACGCCGCGGAGGCCGAAGCGGTCGCCGCGGTCGCCGAGCGCAGCGGCCTCGTGGTGATGGAGGCGTTCCACTACCGGTACCACCCGCTCGCGCAGCGCATGCGCGAGATCGTCGAGAGCGGTGAGCTGGGGACGACGCGGCGCATCGAGACGGCCCTGTGCTTCCCACTCCCGAAGTTCTCCGACATCCGCTATCAGTACGACCTCGCGGGCGGCGCAACGATGGACGTCGGCACCTACACGGTGCACACCGCGCGGCTGCTCGGGTGCGAGGAACCCGAGGTGGTGTCGGCGGAGGCCAAGTTGCGCACCCCGAACGTCGACCGGGCAATGCGCGCGGACCTCGCGTTCCCGAGCGGTCACACCGGGCGGATCACGTGCTCCATGTGGTCGAAGTGGGTCATCCAGACCTCCGCCCGCGTGGTCGGCGACCGGGGCGAGATGCGGGTGATCAACCCGACCGCGCCACAACTGTGGCACCGGATGCGGGTGAAGAGCGACGGGAAGACCCGATCCGAGAAGTTCCCGCGCCGGCCGACGTACGAGTATCAGCTCGACGCGTTCTGCGCGGCGGTGCTGCGCGGCGAACCCACCCTGACGCCCCCGGCCGACTCGATCGCCAACATGCGCGTGCTCGACGCGATCTACCTCGCGGCCGGAATGACACCGCGCGGTACCTGAGCTCGCGTTCGATCAAGCTCAGTTGCTGACGATCACCGCGGAGCCGTGCCCGAAGAGGCCCTGGTTGATCGAGAGGCCCACGTTGGCGCCTTCCACTTGCCGGCCCTCGGCGCGGCCCTGGACCTGCCACGTGAGCTCGCAGACCTGGGCGATCGCCTGCGCGGGGACGGCTTCGCCGAAGCACGCGAGCCCACCGCTCGCGTTGACCGGGACGCGTCCGCCGAGCGTCGTCGTGCCGTCGCGGAGCAGCTTCTCGGCTTCGCCGGGTTGGCACAGGCCGATCTGCTCGTACCAGTCGAGCTCCATTGCGGTCGAGAGGTCGTAGACCTCCGCGCAGTCGAGGTCGTCGGGTCCGATGCCGGCCTCCGCGTAGGCGCGCACCGCGATCGACTCCTTGAACCCGTGTTCGGGCCGGGCTCCGGAACCGGCCGCGCTGTCGGTCGCGAAGTTCGGGAGCTCGATCGTGGTCTGCGGGTAGCTCGGCGTCACCGTCGAGATGCCGCGTACCCGGACCGGCTTGCTGACCCCGTGGGACTGTGCGTACTCCAACGACGACACGACGAGCGCGGCGGCGCCGTCGCTCGTCGCGCAGATGTCGAGCAGGCCGAGCGGGTCGGAGACGATCGGCGCGTTCAGCACGTCGTCGACCGACACCTCCTTCTTGTAGCGCGCGTTCGGGTTGTTGAGGCCGTGCTTCGCGTTCTTGACCTTGACGCGCGCGAAGTCGGCGCGCGTCGCGCCGAACATCTCCATCCGGCGGCGGGCGTAGAGACCGAAGAACGTCGGGTTGGTTGCGCCGAGGAGCCGGAAGCGCAGCCAGTCGGGGTCGTCGCCGCGCTCGCCCTTGTTGGGCGCGAGGAAACCCTTGGGGGTCGTGTCGGCGCCGATCACGAGGGCCACGTCGCAGAATCCCGCGAGAATCTGCGCGCGGGCGGCGGCCAGCGCGGTGACGCCCGAAGCGCACGCCGCGTACGACGACGCGACCTGCGCACCGTTCCAGCCGAGCGCCTGCGCGAACGTCGCGCCCGAGACGTAGCCCGGGTAGCCGTTGCGCATCGTGTCGGCGCCCGAGACGAACTGGATGTCGGGCCACGCCACTCCGGCGTCGGCGAGCGCGGCATGGGCGGCGACCACTCCGTACTCGACGAAGTTCTTGCCCCACTTGCCCCACGGGTGCATCGCGGCGCCGAGAATGGCGATGTCGTGGTTGCTCACGGTGTGCTCCTCAGCGGTGCCCATTGCCATACGACGTACTCGTGCTCGTCGTCTTCGTAAAGCGGACCGAGCACCAGTTCCATCTGCATCCCGACCTCGAGGTGTTCGGGCTCGGCGCCGGTGGCGAGTCCGCCGAGCACCACCATCTGTTCGCGATCGAGCTCGACCGCGCACACCGTGTACGGGACGAACGGATCGGGCGCCACGTACGGTTCGGGCGGTGCGTAGTGGTTCGTGGTCCACGACCACAACGTGCCGGTACGCGAGAGCTCGACCGGCTCGCGCTCCTCGCCCGGCGCGCTCGGATTTGCCGAGACCGCCACCGCGGTCGGCCAGTAGTACGAGCCCGACTGCACGCCGCGCGCGCCGAGCAGCGCGGGCGCCGACTCGTCGGTCGTGAACCAATTGTCGACGGCCGGGACCCTCGTCTTGCTCACGTCAGCTCCCCAGGTGCTTCAAGGTCTGGTCCGCCTCGTTCATGATGCGGGCGATCAGTTCCGCGACACTCGGCAGGTCGTCGATCACACCCGCCACTTGACCGCTCGAGAGTACGCCCGCGTCGAGGCGTCCCTCGACGAGCCCGGCCCGTAGCAGCATGGGCGTGTTCGCGGCCAGGATCACCTGCGTCCACTTGAGATCCGCCTCGCGCTTCATCGCGAGCCCCTCACGGACCATGCTCGCCCACTTCACGCCCGACATCTTCTTGAACGCGAACGCGTTGCGGATCGCACGCGTGACGGAGCTGACGGAGCTCGCCTGCTCCAGCTCGTCGACGAACTCGGTGCGCAGCACGCGGTGCGGTACGCCGTCGATGCGCGCCGTGACGATCGTGTCGGCGACGGTTCGTTCGAGGTAGTAGCGCTTGACCGATTCGGGCACGGTGCTCTCACGGCTGAGGAGGAAGCGCGTGCCCATCGCGATCCCGGCCGCGCCGTACGCGAGGGCGGCGACGAGGCCGCGGCCGTCGAAGAAACCACCGGCGGCGATGACCGGAAGGTCGACCGCGTCGACCACTTGCGGCAAGAGGAGCGTCGTGGCGACCGAGCCGGTGTGGCCGCCACCCTCTCCGCCCTGCACGATCACCGCATCGACGCCCCACGCCGCGACCTTCTCCGCGTGGCGGCGCGCGCCGATCGACGGGACGACGCGCACGCCGGCGTCCTTCAACGTCTTGATCTGCCGTTCGTTGGGCGCGAGTGCGAAGGAAGCGACCTGCACCTTCTCGCGAACCAGGAGATCGACGCGCCGGGCGGCGTCCTCGGCGTCGGCGCGCAGGTTCACACCGAACGGCTTGTCGGTGCGCTCCTTGACCTCACGGATCGCGGCGGCGAGCTCGTCGTAGGTCATCGTCGCCGACGCGAGGATGCCGAGCGCGCCCGCTTCGGCGGTGGCGCTGACGAGCCGCGGGCCGGCGACCCAGCCCATCCCGGTCTGCACGATCGGTACGTCGACCGAGAACAGCTCGCAGATCAGCGTGCGCAGTGCACCCTGATGGGCGCCCGAGCCCGAGCCCGAGCCGGTCACGGGTTCGGGACCTCGTCTTCGCCCAGCCCGTTCGGGTCGATGCGGGTGCGGATCCAGTCGAGCTCGTCGTCGGTGGGGAGCCGCGAGGTTGCGACGTCGCCGTCGATCGTCAGCTCGAACCCGGTCGCGGCCACGACGTCGTCGACGGTCACACCCGGGTGCACGGAACGAAGCCGCATCCGGTTGTCGGGCGTTGCGAAGTCGATCACGCAGAGATTCGTGATGACGTGGCCAAGGTTGTGGAACCGCCCGCCGTTGCCGTCGATGTCGCGCGCTCGGTCGTAGCCGACGCCGCTCACGACGTCGACCGCGGGCACGAACGTGCGCGTGGTGTGCGCGGGGACCCAGTACGACGTCTTGTCGTTGATCGTGTTCCCGGGCGCGCCCCGCATCCCGAGCAATTGTGTGCGGGGCTTGTCGTACGAGCCGATGAACGCGAAGTTCTGGTTGCCCCACTTGTCGAACTGGCTCCCGCCCATCATCACGTGCCGTCGACCCGACCAGACGACGTCGAACATCGAGCGGTACGGATTCCAGCCCGCGACGACCTTGTCGGGATTCTCGACGCCGATCGGAATGATGTTCTCGACGAGCAGCGCCTCGCCGTCGGTCATGACCAGCTCGGGGGCGACCGTCGCCTTCGCGAGCCGACCGCCGATCACGGGCAGCGTGCCGATCGGGTTGGCGAGGATCTCGCCGTCGCGCGCGAAGCAGTCGGCGATCGCCGCCGCGCACACCTCGGCCCGGGTGGGGGGTCCGTCCCTCATGCCTTCACCGCCTGCTGGTACTCGGCCTCGGTGACGTCGATGTAGCGGGCGCGGAACTCGTCCCACGCCTCGTCGGACTTGGCCGACGCGGTGTACGCGCGCTGAAACGCCTCGTCGCGCGGATAGTCGGGAACACACTCGGTGAAGTGCGCGCCGTACGGCGTCTCCACGACACCGTCGGTCATCAGCCGGTTGATCCGGATCGACTGCGCGGGCCCGTCGGCGAGGAACTGTTCGGTCTCGACGATCTTCTCGACGCTCATGAAGCGGCGCGTCGCGGCCATGCACATGAGGTCGTCGAAATAGGGGTCGACGTTGAGGTACTGACCCGTGCCGCCGCGGTCGCCTCGGTGCATGTGGATCAACGCGACGTCGAGCTGCAGCGCGGGCATGGCGACGAGCTCGTCGCCGTCGGCGTACGGCGACTTCACCGTGCGCAGCGACGGGTTGAAGCGCATGACGTCGGAGCCGAGGCCGACGCGCGTCGGGAGGAACGGAACCCGCCACGCCGCGGCCTGGAGACCGAGGAGGAACATCCCTTCGTCGAGCTCCATCGTCGTGACCGCGCCCGCTTGGCGGGCGTTGCGGAAATGCGGCTCCAGCGCGATCGAATCGAGCGAGACGAACGCGTAGACGACCTCGCGCACTTTGCCGGTCCGGCAGAGCAAACCCACGTCGGGGCCGCCGTAGGAGACGATGCGCAGGTCCTTGGCCGACGTTCGGCAGAGCGCCCGTACGAGGGCCATCGGCTTGCGCCGCGAGCCCCAACCGCCGATCCCGACGGTCATGCCGTCGTGTACCTCGGCGGCGATCTCGTCGATGGAGACGCGTTTGTCGGGGACCACTCGCAACTCGATTCCTTTGGGGGGCCAGATCGTAGGCGCGGGCGTGTGAACCGGGTCCAACGGCGCCGGGCCCGAGAGGCCGTGCCAGAATGCCCGGCCGATGAGCGATCTTCGTTTCGACGGGCAGGCCGTGATCGTCACCGGCGGGTGCCGGGGCATCGGCCGCGGGATCGCACAACGGTTCGCGGAGGCGGGCGCGCACGTGCTGGTCTGCTGCCGGAACGAACCCGACTCGCTTCCGGACGGCGTCGAGTTCGTCGCCGCCGACGTGCGCGAGCCCGAACAGATCGACACGGTGATCGCCGCGTGCGTCGAGCGCTTCGGTCGCCTCGACATCCTGGTCAACAACGCGGGCGGTTCGCCTCCGGCCGACTCCGCGACGGCGTCGCCCCGCTTCACGGCGGGCATCATCGGACTCAATCTCACGGCGCCGATCGTGTTCGCGCAACGGGCCAACGCGGTGATGCAGGGTCAGGAACACGGCGGCTCGATCGTCAACATCGCCAGTGTGAGCGGCGTTCGCCCGTCGCCCGAAACCCTCGCGTACGGCGCGGCGAAGGCCGGGCTGCTCAACGCCACGCAGACGATGGCAGTCGAGTTCGCCCCCAAGGTGCGGGTCAACGCGGTCGTGGTCGGGCTGGTCGTCACCGAGCAGGCGCACCTTTTCTACGGTGACGAGTCGGGGATCGCGGCCGTCGGCGCCACCGTGCCCCTCGGCCGGATGGCCGACCCCACCGACGTGGCCGACGTGTGCGTGTTCCTCGCGTCGCCCCTCGCCCGGTACGTCACCGGTGCCGACGTGTTGGTGCACGGCGGGGGCGAGAAGCCCGCGTACATGGCGGCCGCGAAGGGAACCGTGCGCGACTGATGCGGTTCGTCGTCTTCGGTGCGGGCGCGGTGGGTGGAGTGATCGCCGGACGCCTCTTCGAGCACGGAAATGACGTCGTCGCGGTCGCGCGCAGCGCGCATTTCGATGCGATGCGCGATCACGGGATGCGCCTCGTCGACCCCGACCGCGACGTCACCTTGAAGCTGCCGGTCGTGGACGGCGCGGCCGGAATCGAATGGCGCGCCGACGACGTCGTGCTGGTCACCACCAAGACGCAGGACTCGGCGGGTGCGTTCGGCGCGCTGGCCGCGGCGGCCGGTTCGGACGTACCCGTGGTCTGCGTGCAGAACGGTGTCGAGAACGAGCGCATCGCGCTGCGACGGTTCGCGAACGTGTACGCGATCTGCGTGATGCTGCCCGCCGAGCACCTCGAGCCCGGGGTCGTGGTCGCGTCGTCGGCGCCGGTAAGTGGCTTGCTCGACATCGGTCGCTATCCGGCGGGCGTCGACGACGTTGCGCACGAGGTCGCGGCCGCGCTTTCGGCGTCGACGTTCGAGTCGATCCCTCGCCCCGACGTCATGCGGTGGAAGTACCGCAAGCTCGTGATGAATCTCGCCAACGCGGTGGAAGCGCTGTACCAACCGGGCGACGACGCGAACGAGCTGGGTCGGCGGGTCCGGCGCGAAGGCTCCGACGTGCTGCGCGCGGCCGGAATCGACGTCGCATCGACCGAGGAAGATCGAGAGCGGCGCGGCGACCGTCTCACGCCTCGCTTGGCGCGCGGTGGAGGTTCGACCTGGCAGAGCTTGCAGCGGGGAACCGGCTCCCTCGAGACCGACTACCTGAACGGCGAGATCGCGTTGCTGGCGCGCGGGCTCGGCATCGACGCGCCCGTGAACGTCGCGCTGCAGGCTGCCGCGCGCGACGCGGCGCGCCGCGGGCTTGCACCCGCGTCGCAACGAGCCTCCGACCTGCTCAGGGGTGTTGAGAACTGACCGAGAGGACCTCGCCGGTCATGTACGACGCGAGGTCGCTGGCGAGGAACACGATCACGTTCGCCACCTCCCACGGCTCGGCGGCGCGACCGAACGCCTCGCGGGTCTCGAGCTCGGCCAAGAGCTCCTCGGTCGTGACCTTGGCGAGGAAGGGGTGCATCGCCAGCGAAGGTGCGACGGCGTTCACGCGCACATTGACGGCGGCCGCTTCCATTGCGGCGCAGCGGGTCAGGGCCATGACCCCGGCCTTGGCTGCCGCGTAGTGCGACTGGCCCTCCTGCGCGCGCCAGCCGACGACCGACGCGTTGTTCACGATCGCGCCGGAGCGGTGTTCTCGCATGTGCCGCAGCGCGGCGCGTGTCATGCGCATGGTGCCGGTCAGCGTCACGTCGAGCACCGAGAACCACTGTTCGTCGGTCATCTCGGTGAGGGCGGCGGTGCCGCCCAGGCCGGCGTTGTTGACCAACACGTCGATCCGGCCGTCGCCGAACTCGGCGGCCTCGGCGACGAGGCGTTGCACGTCGTCTTCGTCGGTGACATTCGCAAGCACTGAGTGCGCGTCGGGCCCGAGCTTCTCGACCGCTTCGGCGAGGCGACGTTCGTGGATGTCGCTGACGACGACGCGCGCGCCTTCCTCGGACGCACGTTTCGCGGTTGCGAAGCCGATCCCGGTTCCGGCGGCGGCGGTGACGAGCACCGTCTTGCCCGCGAGGAGGCCGCGCGCCGGCGGATAGGTGGGCGGTGTGGGTGCGTTCGTCATCGTGGCTCCTTCGGCAATCCCAACGACTGCTCGCCGATCACGTTGCGCTGGATCTGGTTCGAACCGCCGTAGATGGTGTCGGCGCGCGAGTACAGAAAGAGGCGGGCGAGGCGCCCGTTCCGGTGACCGGCGTCGGCCGCATCGGTCGCGACCGCGTGCGCGCCCAAGACGTCGACCGCGAGCTCACCGAGCCCGCGGTGAAACGACGCCCACAACAATTTGTGGATCGACGTGGCCGGATCGACCGTGCCGTGCTCCAGCATCGGCAGCGTGCGGAGCGCGTGAAAGCGCATCACCCGCAGCGTGATCCACGCGTCGGCCAGGCGTTGGCGAAAGACGGGATCGGCCGCGAGTCCGTTGGCGCGGGCCAGGTCGGTGACCGTGACCAGCTCGCCCTCGAACGACAACTGCTGACCCAGGGTCGACGCGCCGCGCTCGAACGCCAGCGTTCCCATGGCAACCCGCCAGCCCGCGTTGACCTCGCCGACGATGTTTTCCGCGGGTGTGCGCGCGCCGTCGAAGAACGTCTCGTTGAACTCGCTGTGCCCGGTGATCTGCACGATCGGGCGGATCTCGATGCGCCCGGGTTGGTCCATCGGCACGAGCAGATACGACAGGCCCTTGTGCTTCGGGGCTTCGCGGTCGGTGCGCGCGATCACGAAGATCCATTGCGCCCAGTGGGCCAGCGAGGTCCACACCTTCTGGCCGGTGATCACCCACTCTTCGCCCTCGAGGTCGGCGCGGGTCTGCACGTTGGCGAGATCGGATCCGGCATCGGGTTCCGAGTAGCCCTGGCACCAGATCTCGTTGCCTTTGAGGATGCCCGGAAGGAAGCGGTGCTTCTGGTCGTCGGTGCCGAAGTGCACGATCGTCGGGCCGAGGAGGCCTTCGCCGACGATCCCGACCCGGCCCGGACCTCCGGCGCGCGCGTACTCCTCGTAGAAGATGACCTGCTCGAGCAGCGTTGCGCCGCGGCCGCCGAACTCCGACGGCCAACCCAAACCGATCCACGCGTCGCGGCCGAGCTCTTGTTCCCAGTCGAGGCGTTCTTCGAAGAGCTCGTGCTCGTCGCCCGGCCCGCCGCGCCCGCGCACGACCGCGAACCGACCGTCGAGACGATCGGTGAGCCACGCCCGCGCCTCGGCGCGAAAGCGTTCCTGGTCGGCAGTGAAGCGCAGGTCCATCGGGAGACGTGGCACGCTATCGCTCATGGAACCCAAGGGCACTGCTGTGGTCACCGGCGCAAGCCGCGGCATCGGGCGCGCGGTTGCAATCGAGCTCGCGGCGCGAGGCTTCGACACGATCGCGACGATGCGCGATCCCTCCGCCGGAGCCGACCTGGCGGGGATGCGGGTCGAACGACTCGACGTCACCGACCCCTCGACCGTCGCGTTGCCCGACGGGCTCCGCGTGCTCGTGAACAACGCGGGGGTCGAGAGCGACAACCTCCCCCTCGAGTTGATGGCGAGCGAATCGTGGCAACGCCTGTTCGCGACGAACGTCTTCGGGCTCGTCGAGGTGACGAAGCGCGCGGTGCCGATCATGCGCGCGGCGGGCGGGGGAGTGATCTGCAACGTGACGTCGTCGTCGACCCTCGCGCCGGTTCCGTTCCTCGGTGCGTATCGCGCGTCGAAGGCCGCGGTGACCGCGATCGGCGAATCGCTCGCGGCCGAGGTGGCGCAGTTCGGGATCCGGGTGATGGAGATCATGCCCGGTCCGATCGAGACCGACATGCTGGCGGCATCCGACCGCCCGCCGGCCGCGGCGGAGCACGCGGAGTACCGCGAGCTCGCGCAGCGTCTCTGGACGGGGCGCCAGGGCATCCGCGATCAGTACACGCCGGCCGCCGAGGCCGCGCGCCGGATCGTCGACGCGATCTGCGACGACGACGGCCCGATGCGTTACGGCTGCGACGACCTGAGCGAAGGGATGCTCGCGGGTTGGAACACGACCGACAACGCGAAGTGGGTCGGTGGGATGCTGAAGTCGTTCTCGTGATCTCCGGTCTCGCGCACACCGCGTTGCACGTCTCCGATGTCGATGCCGCGGTTGCCTGGTATCGCGAAGTGCTCGGTCTGGTCGTGCTATCGCCGCCGTACCGGATGGAGGGCGACGCGATCACTCGCGACATGGGTGAGCTCGTCGCCGCGCCGGTCGTCGTGAAGGCCGCGATCGTCGGCGTGGGCGACGGTGGCGATCGGGTCATCGAGGTGATCGAATACCCGGCGGTCGATGCGGGCGCCTCGCCGCCGGCCGACGTGACCCGACTCGGCTTCACGCACGTCGGACTGTTGTGCGACGACATCGACGCGACGCGTGCCGAGCTCGAAGCGCGCGATGTGCGGTTTCTCGTCGAGGGCATCGCCGATGTCGCCGGTGTGCGGACGACGTGGTTCGCCGATCCGTGGGAGAACGTCTTCATTCTCGTGGAGAAGGCACGCCACCCCGATCGCCCGTACTACCGCCAGTATTAAGACTCGCGGGTCCCGTGTGCCGTGGGATCGAGCCACGCCACAGCACGGGAACCGGCGCCAGGTCTCATCGTACGAAAGCCAACCCAACAGGCGGCAGCGCGTTCTTGAGACCCCACCCGCCGACACCCTCGACGCTACGAAACCACCGCAACGCGTGACACGCACTCAACCTTCAGGGCATTCTGTGCGGGTGCTGCTGGCACCAATCTCGTCGCGACGGACCCATCCGCCGTCGCGAAGCCGAATGTTCAGTCGACTCGTTGCGGCAAGACCGTTGACACGCTGTTCGTCCAGGACTGCGAGACGTCCGGAGAGATTGGTGTACGTCT
>DASYJT010000431.1:0-5487 GCA_035996165.1 Acidimicrobiia bacterium | reverse complement strand
AGCTGGTACCAGCCGTGGAACCCACCCGGGTCCATAGGTCCGAGCCGGCTCTGCATGTGACTCATCATCTTCAACAAGAAGACGTAGCCGAGGATCAGCGCGGTGAGCGGCACGATTCCGAGCACGACCACGGTCTTGATCGCGAGTGTGGTTCCCCAGCCGATCTCGATTGCAATCACGATCGAGCGCTCACCGGTCGATGTCTCCGAGGATGAAGTACAAGCTCGCGAGGATCGTGACGATGTCGGGGACGTACACGCCGCGCAGCAACCACGGCAGGATCGACACGTTGCTGAACGACGCGCTGCGGATCTTGGTGCGGAACGGGCCGGTCGCGCCCTTGGAGATCACGTAGTAGCCCATCTCGCCGAGGGGATTCTCGGTGTTGACGAACACCTCGCCCTCGGGGACCTTGATGATGCGCGGAACCTTCGCCATGAGCGGACCGCTCGGCAGCTGGTCGAGCATCTGCAACACCATGCGCGCCGACTCCCGCGTCTCCTGCAGGCGCACCCAATAGCGCGAGAAAGAGTCGCCGTCGGGATGCGTCCAGACCTTCCAGTCGAGCTCGTTGTAGACGAGGTAGTCGGGGCCGTCGCGGCGCAGGTCCCAGTCGACACCCGATGCGCGCAGGTTCGAGCCCGACACGCCGTACGCCGCGCCGAGCTCCTGCGGAATGATGCCGATCGAGCGCGTGCGCTTTTGGAAGATCGGGTTGCCGACGACGAGGTCGTCGAACTCGTCGCACGACGCGAGCACCTTCTGCATCACGCCCCGGCACTCCGAGATCCAACCCCAGGGGAGGTCGTCCTTGATGCCGCCGATGCGGTTGAAGTTGGGGTGGAAGCGACCGCCGGTGACCGCCTCGATGAGGTTGAGGACGTACTCGCGGTCGCGGAATCCGTAGAACGCGGGCGTGATCGCGCCGACCTGCAGACCCATCTCGCCGAGGAACAAGATGAACGTTGCGATACGCGAGAGCTCGGTGAGGATCGTGCGCAGGTACTGCGCGCGCGGCGGCGCCTCGATGGCCATGAGCTGCTCGGCCGCGTCGATGAACGGGACCTCGTTGGCGAACGACGAGAGCCAGTCGATGCGGTTGATGAGGGTGGTGATCTGCGGATACGTGCGGAACTCGGTGAGCTTCTCGTAGCCCCGGTGCATGTAACCGATGATCGGATCGGCGGAGACGACGCGCTCACCGTCGAGGCGCACGACGAGTCGCAACGTGCCGTGCGTCGCCGGATGTTGCGGTCCGATGTTGAGCACCATGTCGCCGGTGTCGAGCTCGACGTTGACCTGCGCGTCGGCCAGGTGCCGGAACGCGGCGGGGTCGACGGCGATCTCGGGCAGCTCGCCCGGCGGCGGGAGGTCGGTGGTGGTCATGCGCTCTCACCCGCGGTCGCCGCGGCTGTCGCGTCGTCGGCGTCGGCATCGGCGGGCTCTCCGGGCATGGGCTCGACGTCGACGAGGCCCGGCCACGGCTTCACCTCGCGCGCGAGCAGCGGATAGTCCTTGCGCAACGGGTGACCCTCGAACTCGGACGGTAGATACAGGTGGCGCAAACTGGGGTGCCCGTCGAACACGAAGCCGTACATCTCCCACGCTTCGCGCTCGTGCCAGTCGGCGCCCGGGTACACCGCGACCCACGAGTCCGCGTGCAGGTCGGCGTCGGGGAGATCGGTCTTCAGGATCACGCGCCAGCTCTTGCGGCGGGTCGACTCGACCAGCGCGAACAGTTGGTAACGCCCTTCGCTCCCCGCCACGCCGTAGGTCTGATCCTTCGGCTGCGCGGGAGTGGACGTGTCGCCCGAGCCTTCCTCGGCAACCGCAGGAGTGGGCATCCAGTCGATGCCCGCGATGAACGACAGATAGTCGCAGCCGAGCTTCTCCTTGCACACCTGCGCGCTGCGGCGCCACGCGTCGCGCCGCACGCGTACCACGAGGTCGCCGAACGCACCCGCGTGCTCCACGATCGCGTCGCCGAGCTCGGCCTGCAGACGCGCGAGAGCATCGGTTGCCTGTTCTCGCAGCACCGGCGCGGGCTCGGACTCGGTCGGGGTCGCGACTGCGTCAGCCAACGACGATCGGCTCCCGCGTCACCCCGCGCCAACGTTCGGCCGGGTCTTCACTCATGATGCGCTGTTGCAACAGCACGATCCCCTGGATGAACGCCTCGGGCCGCGGCGGGCAGCCGGGGACGTACACGTCGACGGGGATGATCTGGTCGACGCCCTTCGTGACCGAGTAGGAGTCCCAGTAGGGGCCGCCGCAGTTCGCGCACGAACCCATCGAGATGACGTACTTCGGATCGGGCATCTGTTCGTAGAGACGCTTGATCGCGGGCGCCATCTTGTCGGTGACCGTTCCCGAGATGACGATGAGGTCGGCTTGGCGTGGGCTCGCGGGGAACGGGATGACACCGAGGCGCATCACGTCGTACCGGGGGCCGGCGAGCGCGGCGCCCATCTCGATCGCACAGCAGGCGAGGCCCCACTGCAGCATCCACAGCGAGTACTTGCGGCTGTAGTTCAGGAGGTGCTGGAGCGGTTTCGGTGTTTTGCCCGAACTGACTAGGCCCACCGCAGGAGCCCCTTCCGCCAGACATATGCCAGCCCGAGGAGGAGCACGGCGATGAAGATGCCCATTTCGGCCAGTCCGAACCAGCCCAGGGCTTCGACGTTGACGGCCCACGGGAAGATGAACACGGCCTCGACGTCGAAGATCACGAAGAGCAGCGCGTAGACGTAGTAACGGACGTTCATCTGCCCGAAGAGCGGAAGCGGGTCGGAGCCCGATTCGTACGTGATGTATTTGTCGTCTTGCGGCACGTTCGGGCGCAACAGGCGCGCCATACCGAGCATCGCACCGACCATCAAGAACGCGGCCAGAACGAAGACCGCGACGGCGAGGTACTGCCTGTAGAACTCGGTCACGCGCGCTTCCGTTGCCGGGTTGTTACTGGGTCGGGCGGAGTATATGCGGGGGTTGTTTTGCAGTGACGAACCGTGTCGAGCCCACTTTTTTCGACCGCCGTTCGCCTGCCGTTCGACCGCCGTTCGGGCGGCTTTCGGGCGCCCGATCAGTCGACAAGTCGGGACTGTCCGCGCCGCGGGCCTGGCTACCGTCGCAAGTAGATGTCGACCGCGATGCCCCATAAGCCACCCCGCGAAACCGCCGATGAAGCGACCATGGGAACGAAGCTGCCGTTTCCCGCCGACCGGCTGGGACCACGCGCTCCCGACCCCGCGCGACCGCGCACCGCGTTCGTCCTCTCGGGGGGCGGTAACCAGGGCGTCAGCCAGGTCGGGATGCTCCGTGCGCTCCTCGAGCGGGGCATCGTTCCCGATGTCGTCATCGGGACCTCGGCCGGCGCGCTCAACGGCGCCGCGGTGGCCTACGCGCCCAACCTGACCGGCGTCGCCCAGCTTGCAGCGGTGTGGGAGCAGCTCCAGGCGGACCATGTGTTTCCCGGCGGACGTATCCACCGAGCGTGGAACATCGTGCGGCGCGGGACGCACCTCTTCGGCAGCGAAGGCCTGGCCGCGCTGATCCACCACTCGACCCCGGCCCGTTCCTTCTCCGACCTCGAGATCCCGCTTCGCGTCATCGCCACCGACCTCGACACCGGTGAGGAGGTCGTGCTCGCCCGCGGACCGCTCAAGCCCGCGCTGCTCGCGAGCGCCGCGCTCCCCGGCGTCTTCCCGATCGTGGTGCACGGCGGGCGCCGTCTCGTCGACGGCGGGGTCGTGAACAACGTGCCTCTGTGGCACGCGTTGTCGGGTCCGGTCGATCGCGTCTTCGTATTGAACGTCTCGTCGGGGGCGGGCGATCACGCGGTGCGTTCGCCGCTCGACGTCGTGATGACCAGCTTCATGCACGCGCGCAACCAACGCTACGAGCTCGAACGGCGTCACGCGATCGAACACGTCGACATCATCGAGCTGCCGCGCCCGCGCGACACGCGCGATCTCTTCGACTTCTCCGGCGCGCACGAGCTCATCGAGTCGGCCTACGAGCTGTCGATGGCGAAGCTCGACTCCTACGAACGCGAATGCGTCGAGGCCGCCGATCTCGCGGAGGCGGCCTCCGCCACCGCCGAGGCGCTAGTGCGCGAACAACGCCGTCGCTTCCGCCTGCGCCGCGGCGCCTGACGCCTCAGCCGGTCGCCGGTCAGGCGGTCAGCCGCGGGTCACGCGGCGGCGGGGCCCGAGAGTGAGGGCGAGACCGAGGGCGCATACGGCGATCGCCGCCGCCGCGACCTCCGCGACCGAGAACGGGCCGAACGACGCACCGGTTCTCGGAAGTCCGGTGACCGTGAGGGTCGCGTTCACCCCGAGGTTCCCGCCACCGCACCGTCCGGTGATGGTGTACGTGCCGGGCACCACCGCGGGCTTGAGCGTGACACTCGACGAGAAGTGGCCCGTCGCATCGACCGGAAGAACGACCGCGCCTTGCCCGGCGAACTCGGAGATGCCGGCGAACGCGTTCGAGATCAACGTGACGTCGTCGCCGGCCGCGCATCCGCGCGTGCCGTTGACCAAAACGTCGCCGGACACGGTCACGGTGCCGGACGTCTGCACGGCGGTAGGTGAGACCACGATCGACGCCGCAAAGGCAGGCGAAGCCGTGACGCCGACCACCGCGGCGATGATCCCGATGAGAGCAAGCATCCGTCGCATTCGGACCTCCTCGAGGGCTCGTCACAACGCTAACGCGCCCGGCCTATGTTCTTGGCGTATGCACGAGGACGATCTCGAACCGATAGCCGTCGATCTCGAGCCCGTCGATCTCGAGCCCGAAACCCGCGAGCCACTCGACCAGGAATGGCAGCTGGAGCAAGCGCGGATCCGGCGCCGGGTCTGGATCTTCTGGGGCGCCCTCGCCGCCGCGTGCTTTGCCATATGGGCGATCGCGTCGTCGTCCGGCGGCGGCAATCATCTCGAGCCGGCGCCGCCCCTCGACCGAGGCCAAGCGCTCATCGACGAGCTGCGGCTCGGGCTGAAAGGCGTCGGATCGAGTCGGTTCGCCGCGGTCATCAACGACCGCCTGTACGTCTTCGACGAGAGCCGCGCGGGTCCGACGCTCGTGCCGTTACCCGAGGGTCACGCCGCGATCCAGGACGTGAGCGGCTCGTCGTTGCTCGTCTCGACGTTCGAGGAGACGCTCGTCTCCACCCAACCCGCGGGCACCCGCACCCTGTCGCCGCGCGACACGCCCGTGCGCGCGGTTGCGCCGGGGAAGTGGTGGCTCTTGAGCAGCGGCGGCATCATCCGCCCCGATCCCGGCGGCGACCCGATACCCGTTCCCCCGGGCCTACGTGTGGTCGCGGCCGTCAACCATGATTTTCTCGCGCAGCGCGCCCCCGACTCCGCGTGGGTGCTGTGGTCGCCGGGCTCGACGACGACCACGGTGGCGCCTGCCGGGTATCAACTGCTCTTCGCCGGACCGGAGACCATCGTGTTCAAGCACGGTTGCGGCTACAAC
>DASYJT010000430.1:0-2104 GCA_035996165.1 Acidimicrobiia bacterium | reverse complement strand
GACCCCCAAACCCCCCCAACAGTTGGCAGCAAAATCGTTCCCCCATGACGATTTTCCTGCCAACAGTTGGCAGGGAAATCGGTCCCCACCAACGAATTTCCTGCCAACTGTTGGGGGGTATTGGGGGTTTAGGCGGGGTGGCTTCGGAGGATGCCCATGGCGAAGTACTGGGCGGCGCCGCCGTAGGCCTGGGCGAGCGCGGTGCGCACGCCGTCGACCTGGTGCTCCCCGGCCTGCCCGCGGACCTGCAGGGCAGCTTCGGCGAACCGCAACATGCCCGACGCGCCGATCGGGTTCGACGACAGCACGCCACCCGACGCGTTCACCGGGAACGAACCCGTCATCTCGGTGTCGCCGTTCTCGACCATCTTCCAGCCCTCACCCGGGCCGGCGATGTCGTGACCCTCGAGCCACATCGGCTCGTACCAGCTGAACGGCACATAGATCTCGGCGACGTCGATCTCCTGGCGAGGCACGCCGATCCCGGCCTGGCGGTACACGTCGTGCGCGCACTCCACCCCGGCCTGCGGGCGGACCGGGTCGCGCCCGGGGAACTGCCCGAGCTCGCTCTTCACCGCGGTAGCCGCCACCCACGCGGCCGGCTTCGACGCCCGCTTGCCGTTCGCCTCGTTGGTGAGCACGACCGCGCACGCACCGTCGGACGACGGGCACGACTCGAGGAACCGCAACGGATCCCAGAGCATCGCGGACTCCTTCACCGTCTCGATCGTGATGTCGGGCAGGTGGAGGTGCGCGTACGGGTTCTTGATCGCGTTCAGCCGGTCCTTCACGGCCACCTGCCACCCGATGTACTCGGGCGCGCCCGTCTTGTCGATGTACGCACGGATCCACGGTGCGAACGCGCCGCCCGCACCGATGCCCCGGCCGCGACCGCCGGCGAGACCCCACTGCGCGTTGCCCTCGCTCTGCTTCTCCCAGGCGATCGCGAGAACGCGCTCATGGATGCGCGACTCGATCAGGTGCGAACCGACGATGAACGTCGAGCCGCCGACCGATCCGGCGGTGTGCACCCGCATCATCGGCTTACCCGCGCCACCGAGCGCGTCGGCGAGGAACAGCTCGGGCTGCACGATGCCTTCGAACGCATCGGGCGCCTTGCCGATGACGACCGCGTCGATGTCGGCCCACGTGCACTCGGCGTCTTCCAACGCTCGCAGCGCGGCCTCCCGCAAGAGACCCGGTATCGAAACGTCGGCGCGCTTCTTCTTGTGATGTGTCTGTCCGACACCGATGACCGCGCACTGTTCCGCCATGACTACTCGCCCTCCATCAGGCACACAAGGTTGTGTTGGAGTACCTGGCCGCCGGTTGCGTGCGCGAGCCCGCGCCGGGCCGAGCCCTCGACGATGCGCTGCGCCACCTCCGCGATCCGCACCAGTCCGGTCGCCATCACCGGGTTCGCCGCGAGCGCGCCCCCCGACGGGTTGACGTTCGGGTCACCGTCGAGGCCCAACGCTTCGCGCAAGATGAGCTCCTGCGGACTGAAGGTCGCAGACAGCTCCACCACGTCGAGCGGTCCGCCGTCGTAGCCGGCCTTGCGTGCGGCCAGCGTCGTCGACGTCGACGACGTGAGGTCGCGCATTCCCGGTTGATGCACCTCGATGCGATGGTCGAGGCCGCGGATCCACGCGGGCCGCTCGCACAACGACCGGGCCCGATCACCACGCGCCAGCACGACCGCGACGGCCCCGTCGGAGATCGGCGGGAAGTCGTGCGCCCGCAACGGCGCGCGCACGTACGGCGCCTCGAGCAGCGCGTCGATCGGAAAGTCGCCCGCCACCTGCGCGTTCGGGTTGTCCTTGGCATTGCGCCGGCTCCGCGCGACCACCTCGGCGAAGTCGCGCTCGGTCGCCTTGCCCGCGTCGATCAACGCGCGCGCCTGGATTCCCGCGAGCGACGCGGGATCCACACCCAGCGGCGCGAGGTAGTACGGGTCGAGCTGTTGCGCCCACATCTCCTCGGGCTTCGACGGCGACGACTTGCCCGACCCGAACACGAGTGCCGTGTCGATGTCGCCGTGTTGCAACCGCACCCAGGCCTCGTAGAGCGCCCAGGCGCCGTCCATCTCGACGTGCGATTCGGA
>DASYJT010000429.1:0-8576 GCA_035996165.1 Acidimicrobiia bacterium | reverse complement strand
GTCGCGCGCGCCCCAGGGCTGCGACACCGGCTCCTGCAGCACCTCTGCGCCCGACGCCCGGACCTTCTCGAACGTCGCGTCGAGGTCGTCGGAACGGAAGATCGCGGCCTGCAGCGAGCCCTTCGTCACGAGCGCCAGGAGGGCATCACCTTCGGTCGGCGAAAGACCGCCGTGCGGCTGGAACAAGACGATGTCGACGTCCTGCCCGGGGGCGCCGACGGTGACCCAGCGGAAGCCGTCGGACGCGACGTCGTTGCGGACCTCGAGGCCGAGCGCGTCGCGGTAGAAGCCGAGCGCGGAGTCGGGGTCGTGGACGGGGACGAACGTTGTGGAGAGCGTGACTGCCATGCGACGACTGTAGAAGCACCTGCGGTCGGTTGCTTCTCCGATCCTGCTCGGTCAGGCCGGGACCCGGGTGCGCCGCGGCCGGGTGGCGACCATGCTCACGCACGACGGGACGACCTCGAGGTCGCGGTGGTCGCGCGCTCGGTACCGCGACGGCGTCTCGCCGACGATCTCGGTGAAGCGCGAACTGAACGAGCCGAGCGAGGTGCAACCGACGGCGATGCAGGTGTCGGTCACCGACGTTCCCCGGCGCAGAAGCGCCTTCGCCCGTTCGATGCGGCGCGTCATCAGATAGGAGTAGGGCGTCTCGCCGTACGCGGCTCGGAATTTACGCGAGAAGTGTGCGGGCGACATGAGTGCGGCACGGGCCATGGCCGGGACGTCGAGGGGCTGCGCGTACTCGCGGTCCATGAGGTCGTGCGCCCGGCGCAGGTGCGTGAGGTCGGCGATCTCCTCCGGCGTCATCCCGACGACGGTAGCGGGCCTTGTGAGACCCGCGGTCAAGGCGTCTGGAGGAGCTGGTCGGCCGCGGCGGACGTTGCGGTCTGAGTGCGGAGGAGTTCGTCGACGGCGCTCGGATCGAGTGGTTTGGCGTAGTGGTAGCCCTGGCCGAGGTGGCAGCCGAGTTGTTTCAGGACATTGGCTTGGTCTGCGGTCTCGATGCCTTCGGCGAGGGTGTCGAGACGCAGG
This sequence comes from Acidimicrobiia bacterium, assembly GCA_035996165.1. GTDB lineage: Bacteria > Actinomycetota > Acidimicrobiia > IMCC26256 > PALSA-610 > PALSA-610. The sequence goes on along the minus strand of DASYJT010000429.1, from coordinate 7,541 downwards.
GCTTCGCTGAGTCGCAGGATGGCTGCAACAAAGGCGGCATCGTCGGCTCCGCTGTGGACCCCGTCGACGAAGCTCTTGTCGATCTTCACCGTGTCGATGGGGAACTGGCGCAGGTAACTCAACGATGAGTACCCGGTACCGAAGTCGTCGACCGAGAGCCGGATCCCCAAGGCCTTGAGCGCGGTGAGGCGCATGAGCGCGGCTTGCACGTCGTGCATGAGGGCTGTCTCGGTGATCTCGAGGACAAGTCGACTCGGCTCGAGGTCGGTATCGGCGAGTGCTGCCTGCACGTCGGCGACGATGTCTGCGTCTTGGAGTTGGCGTGCGGAGACGTTGACACTCACGTACAGATGTGCCGCTTGGGCATAGGTCTGCGTCCAGTGCGCGAGATCGCGGCATGCTCGGCTGAGAACCCAACGGCCGAGGGGGACGATCAAGCCGGTTTCCTCGGCGATGGGGATGAACTCATCCGGTGCGAGCAACCCGCGGGTCGGGTGTTGCCAGCGGACGAGGGCCTCGAAGCCGTTCGGCTCGCCGGTGCTGAGTTCGACGATCGGTTGGTACTGCAAGACGAGTTGGTGCTTGTCGACGGCGCTGCCGAGGTCGGTCTCGAGTTCGAAGCGAGTTCGGGCGACGTCGAACATCGATGAATTGAACGTACGTACCTGGCCCCGTCCTGCAGTCTTGGCGGCGTAGAGCCCGACGTCGGCATTGCGGATCAAGTCGTCCGCGCTGTGAAGTCCCACCTCGACGAACGCCGCGCCCACACTTGCGCCGATCACGACGGAGTGGTTTTCCCATTCGAACGGTTGCGTGAGTGCGTCGATCAACCGTCCGCCCAACACCTCGAGTTGGTCTTGTGACATGGGGTCTTCGATCAGCAGCGCGAACTCGTCGCCGCCGATGCGAGCGACGGTGTCGCCCGGCCGACTGACGCCCCGCAAACGGTCGGCCACAACCGCGAGGGCGTGGTCACCGGCCAGGTGACCGAGGCTGTCGTTGAGGTGCTTGAAGCCGTCGAGATCCAAGACCATGAGGGCGGCCTCACAGGTGTCGCGGCGAGCCATCGCGTGGTCGATGCGGTCGCGTAACAACGCCCGGTTCGCGAGGCCGGTCAAAGAATCGTGGAAGGCACGGTGTCGCAGCTCCTCTTCCAGCCGGTGCCGTTCGGTGACGTCACGCATGTTCAACACCACGGCGGCGACCTCAGGCAGTGCCAACAGGTTCGTCATGGACGCCTCGATGTGACGCCACGCGCCGTCGCCGTCGCGAACGCGCCACTCGGACGGACCCGCCGACCCGCTCGAAAGCACTCGCGCGAACTCTGCTTCTGCCGCGATGACCTCGTCGGGGTGCACGAAATCCGTGATCTTGTGACCCAGCCCGCTCTGCACAGTCAGGCCCAGGACGTGATTCACCGGCTCGCTTACCTCCTGGATCACGCCGTTGCGATTCGTGACGACGATGACGTCGTCGCCGTTGTTGATCAACGCCCGGAATCGCCGCTCGCTCGCCGCGACCACCTGCGCGCGTTCAGACAACGCCACCGTGCGGACCAACCGACGACGGTTGCGCCACGCGATCAGGGCGATGAGTCCTCCGGCACCCAGCAGCACCAGGGTCGAGCCGTTCCGCAACCGATGTAATGCCGACATCGCCTCGGCGTCCGCGTCCGCAGACCCTCGCACCAAGGCACTCTTCAACCGGTCGAGCGCCGGATCGACCCGCGCGATGTCCACGCGCGCGGCCGCGCCGAGCTGATCCCGCGCCAACAAGTCCAGCTGCACCTCGACCGCGGCGCGGTACTCCGTAAATTTCGGCGCAACTCGCTGCGCTACGTCGGCATCGCCCGACAACTGTTGTGACAGGTTGCTCGCCTCGGCGACGTCGGAACGCAGCTTTGCGATGAGCTCGGCTTCCGGGGCGTTGGCGCGAGACAACAGTGTCTCCGTAGCGTCGATGTCAGCGACGACAGTCTCCAGACGGCTCGCCGTCAACGCCACGTCGTGGCCGGTTTGAGCCCTCGCCGCGAACCCGAACAGCAGCCAACCTGCCAAGGCCACCACCACGCTGATCGCGACACTCGTCGGGCTGATCGGGAATGCGCGTCTCGACGAACGGGCCGGCAGATTCTGTGCGACGCTTCGCGACGCCGAACGGACGCGTTTCGGGTCCGTTCGCCGCCCGATACGGCCCGTCATCGCGGCCGCCTGTCTTCCGCGGACCCACACCACCAGGCACGGCAACGAACCAGCTTCCGGCGATCGGCCACATACCTCTGGTCGACAGCTCGAGCACCCCAAAAGAGCGCCGTAGCCCCGAATGAGTGCTGACCACCCGCGGTCTGGAGCCGCCCGCCGTTCGGGTGGCGCGGGGCCGTGCCGCTCACTAAGGTAAAAACCTAAGTATATCGATGGAGTGGGAGGTGAGCGATGGTCGCGTCCGTCGCGACGGTCGACGGAGTGTTCCGAGCGTTGTCGGATCCAACCCGTCGTGATGTCATTGCTCGTTTGACGCGTCGCCCGGAGTCGGTGAGTGCGTTGGCTGAACCGTTCGACATGGCACTCCCGTCGCTGATGCAGCATCTCGGAGTGTTGGAATCGAGCGGGCTGATTCGCTCCACGAAGACAGGTCGAGTGCGTACGTACCGACTTGTCCCCAAGCGTTTGCAGGTGGCCGAACACTGGTTGGCCGCGCAGCGCGACCTCTGGGAACACCGCATGGACCAATTCGAAAGTTTCGCGAACAGCATGGAGGGCGAGCAGTGACGGCAACGGACGGTTCAACGTTCGACCCTCTCGTCGATCTGATGGTCGAGCGTGTCGTCCGTGTCTCTCCGGAGCGCGCGTGGGCGGCATGGACCAACCCCGATCACGTGCGTCAGTGGTATGCGCCGGCCCCGGGAACCATCTCGGAATGCGAGATCGACCTGCGCCCCGGCGGCGTGTTTCGGTTCGTTCTGCGCCAACCAAATGGGGTCGAGAACCCGATCACCTGCTGCTACCTCGAAGTGGTCACGCACCGCCGCTTGGTGTGGACCGACGCACTCATGCCCGGCTACCGGCCTTCGCAGACGGGGTTCTTCACCGCCGTGATGACGCTCGAACCGCGCGGTGACGCGACCTTGTGCACGACGGTCGCGATGCACCGCGACGCAACCGACCGAAACCATCACGCCGACATGGGATTCCACGACGGCTGGGGCACGGTCCTCGATCAACTCGGTGCCTACGCACCGACGATGTGATCCGAAGAGAGCAGCAACATGCGCAACGTTGTCCTCCTCCAATGGCTCTCGCTCGACGGCGTTGCGGAAGAGCCCAGCGACTGGTTCTTCGACGATGGGCCGGAGTTGTTCGATCTCATCGGCCGGGTCCTCGCGACGCAGACCGACGTCCTCTTGGGGCGAGGTACGTACGACTACTGGGTCGACTACTGGCCGACAGCCGACGTCGAACCGTTCGCGTCGTTCATCAACGCCACGCGCAAGCACGTAGCGACCTCGAGCGATCTCACGGGGAGCTGGGAGAACACCGTCCGTATGACGTCACCGGTCGCCGACTACGTGCGACAGCTGAAACAGCAGGCGGTCGGTGACATCGGGATCCACGGCAGCACCGAGCTCGCCCGATCCTTGATTGCAGCCCGGCTCGTCGACGAGATTCGACTGGTGATGCCGCCGACGATCGCCGGACACGGCCGGCGTCTCTTTCCCGCCGACGCCGACATGGACCTCCAGCAGTTCGACCTCTTGGAGGTCGAAAAGACGCCGAAGGGCACCCTCTTCCTCCGCTACCGGGCGGCTGCGGAGGACTGAACTCGGCCGGCGACGGCCTGAAGTGATACCGCGCCCGGAGCGGCTACCCCTTGTCGGTTCGAGCGACGGACGTCACCCAGGTGGCTGCGCGCGGTAACGCTGTTCAATAGGTTCGGGGTCGCTTCGCACGCATATTGTTCCGCACAACATTTGCAGTGTGAAGGGATTCGCCGTGGGGGTCAGTTCGCTCAGGAACCGGGCGGCACGGAGCGGCAAGGCTGCACTGTGCATCGGGGTCACCGTTGCACTCGCGGCCATTGTGCCGGCCGCCGCCGCCCACGCCGACGGCGGCAACTTTCCGAATCCGAATTTCATCCAGCAGAAGATCTCGACGGGTGACGGTCCGCGGTCGATCGCCACGGGCGACTTCAACCAGGATGGCGAACCCGACCTCGCGGTGGCGAACTACATCAGCGGCACCGTCACGATCGAGACTTCGAGCGACGCGCACTTTTTCACGTTCGCGCAGAGCATCAACGTCAACCCCGGTGCCACCTCGGTAGTGACGGGCGACTTCAACGGCGACCACGACCCCGACCTCGCGGTGGCGAACGCCAACCAGGGAACCGTCGAGATCATTCTCGGCGGGAAGGGTGCGAGCTTCGGCGCGCCGATCGCGATTCCGGTCGGGTTCTTCCCGAATGCGGTTGCAGTCGCCGACCTCGATCGCGACTCTCACCCCGACCTCGTCGTCGCATTGGACTCGAGTGACGGCGGCGTCGCAGTGCTCCGCGGTCTCGGCGGCACGAACTTCGCGAGCCCCGTGGTCTACGGAATAGGTGACGGCGCGCAATCGCTCGCGATCGCCGACTTCAACGGCGACAACTATCCCGACGTCGCCGCAACCAGCGGCGAAGGCGTCACCACGCTCGTGGGCAGTCCCACCGCGACACTCACCGAGGCGTTCGCCGCGTTCACCGGCCCCGGCCCGAACCACACCGTCGTCGTCGGCGATTTCAACGGCGACAACCACCCAGACCTCGCCGTCCAGAACGGCGGCAACGAAGACATCCAGGGCAACATCGCAGTCCTCCTCGGTGCTGCCGGCGCAACGTTCAGCGCAGCGGTGCAGTACCCCGCGGGAGTCGGATTCATCGGCGGCCTCGCGGTCGGCGACATGAACAACGACGGGATCCAGGACATCGTCGCGACCGACTACGCGACGAACGACATCGCGTTGTTGTTCGGCAACGGCGACGGCCTCTTCCCGTCGACGCCGCAGCTCTTCCCTGAGGGCGGGGCGAACCCGTGGGCAATCACGACCGTGAACTTCGACACGCCGGGTCTGTCCGACCTCGTCGTTGCCAACGACCAGTCGGCCAACATCACCGTGTTGTTCAACGTCGGCCCGGGCGTACGCATCCCGCAGCCCGGCCCCGACCTCGTCGCACGCGGCATTTCGATGACGCCCGCGGCCCCGAAGGCCGGTGACGCGGTCACGTTCCAAGCGACCGTCACCAACGAAGGCGACATCGCCACTCCGGCCGGCGTTCCGATCGACGTGTCGTTCTCGGTCGACGGAACCGTTGTCAGTCACTCGGTCACCCTGCCCGGTTCGCTCGCGGCGGGCAGTCAAGTCTTCGTCGACGCGACGACCCCGTGGACGGCGACCTCTGGCACGCACAAGATCCACGCCTTCGTCGACGACCGGCGCGCGGTCCTCGAGATCATCGAGCTGAACAACACCTTCGACACGACGATCGTGGTGCCGCCGGCAGTTCCGAAGCGCGCAGTGTTGCTCGCGGGTTCCGCGACAACTCCCGCGAACGACGTTCCCATCGTGAACCGTCTGCATGCGCTCGGCTACCACGTCGATGTCGTCGACGACGACGCGTTCACGACGGTGTCACTCGCGAACGAACAACTCCTGGTGATCTCCTCGTCGATCGTTCCGAGCAAGATCCCCACGTGGCTCGCGAGCATGCCGATTCCGATCCTCAACGCGGAGGCCTACGCCCAGGTCGCGTTGAAGATCGCGAGTTCGGGCAGCGAAGTCGCGAACAGCACGACACTGCGGGTCGCGAACACTCCCGACCCGCTCGCGGCCGGCTTGTCCGGCGATGTGCAGGTACAGAGCGCGGCACCGATCGGTGTCGGCAATCCCACCCGCGGCGCGTCGACGATCGCAACGCTCGGCTCGGCCGGCTCCTCGATCTACGAGGTCGAAAAGGGCGCGCAACTCACCGACGGAACCGCGCCGGCACGCCGCGTGGGTTTCTTCTTCTCCTACGACAGCCCGGTCAAGCTCACCAGTGCCGGTTGGTCGCTCTTCGACGCGGCCGTGAAGTGGCTCACGCCGGCAGCGCCCAAGGCGCTGTTGCTCGCGGGTTCGGCGCCGGCTCCGGCGAACGACGTCGCGATCGTGAACCGGCTCAGCAGTCTCGGGTACGACGTCACTGTCGTCGATGACGATGCGTTCACCACCGCGTCGCTCGCGGGCGAGCAGGTCCTCATAATCTCGTCGTCGATCGTGCCCTCGAAGGTGCCGTCGTGGTTGGCGAACATGCCCATCCCGACGCTCAACAGCGAGGCCTACGCGCAAGTCGCGTTGAAGATTGCGAGCTCGGGCGGCGAAGTCGCGAACAGCACGACACTGCGGGTCGCGACCACGAACAGCCCGCTGGCCGCCGGATTGTCGGGCGACACGATCGTCCAGTACGGAGTACCGGTCGGTGTGGGTACACCGGCACGCGGCGCGTCAGTGATCGCGCAGCTGCCCGGTGCAGCGACCGCGTCGATCTACGGCATCGAACAAGGCGCCCAACTCACCGACGGAACCGCGGCGGCGCGCCGCGTGGGCTTCTTCTTCTCCTACAGCAGCCCGGTCAACCAGACGTTCAACGGCTGGGCGCTCTTCGACGCCGCGGTCGGGTGGCTGCTCGCAGCGCCCGGCAGCGGTGGAGGGAATCTGCCGACCTAACCACAACCCTGCGGGATGGTCTTCTGTCCTTGGCGCACCGCTCGTTCTGGGCCGCGGTTCGGCCCGCGTGGCGGAGCGCGAGAACGCCGGATCGGTCGCGCGCTCGGTCTGCGGTCTGGTTCGCACCACGACGGTGTCGAGTCGGTGCGATCTGCACGCCGATGAGAAATGGCGCCAACAGTCGTCCGAATACGGTCCGGTGAACGCGCCGCGCGGATCCAGGGAGATCAACGAGATGAGACCACTTCGATACGCGATCAATGTCACGCTCGACGGCTGCTGCCATCACGAGGCAGGGCTCCCCCCGGACGAGGAGTCGATGCGCTATTGGACCGCTGAGATGGAACGAGCCGATGCCCTGCTATTCGGCCGGGTGACCTACGAGATGATGGAGTCGGCGTGGCGGCAGCCGGCCACGGGCACGTGGCCCGACTGGATGGATGAGTGGGAGATCCCGTTCGCCGAGACCATCGATCGGGCGAAGAAGTACGTCGTGTCGAGCGCGCTGGGCCGGGTCGATTGGAATGCCGAGCTGGTGCGAGGCGACTTGGGGCAAGCGGTTCAGCGGCTCAAGCAGCAGCCAGGCGAAGGCCTGTTCGTGGGTGGCGTGACGCTCCCCCTGGCGTTGGCGGATCTGGGACTGATCGACGAGTACGAGTTCCTTGTGCAGCCGGTCCTTGCCGGACACGGGCCGACGTTGCTCGCCGGCCTGCGCGAGCGCATCCAGCTCGAGCTCGTGGATCGCCACGAGTTCCGGTCGGGGGCGGTCGCCTGGCGATACCGGCCCACGCCAGGTGCGTGACC
>DASYJT010000428.1:0-5284 GCA_035996165.1 Acidimicrobiia bacterium | reverse complement strand
GCCGCGGGCAGCGCCTTGGCGAAGTCCTGCATCACCGTCGGCAGCTTCGCGAGCGGGTACGCCATCCCGCCGAGGAACAGGAGCACGAGGAACAGGCCGTTGGCGGCGGCGAGGTTCGCCTCGGCGCGCAGCGTGCCGGCCATCAGCATGCCGATCCCCGCGAAGGCGACCGTGCCGAGGAGCAAGAGTCCGACGGCCGGGATGATGCCGGCCGGAACGTGCCAGCCGATCGCGACCCCGACCACGACCACGAGCAGGATCTGGAGCAGCTCGAGCACCAGGACGGTCGCGGTCTTGGCGACCAGGAGACCCCCGCGCGACAGCGGGGTGGAACCGAGGCGCTTCAGCACTCCGTACCGGCGTTCGAAGCCGGTCGCGATGCCGAGGGAGACCATGGCCGCGGCCATCACCGCGAGCGAGAGAACGCCGGGCACGAGGAAGTCGACCGGGTGCGCGTAGTCGGTCGACACCGCGTCGACCTTGGCGAAGAACACCAGGATGCCGATCGGGATCGCGAGCGTGACGATCAGGTTCTCGCCGCGTCGGAGTTGCAGGGAAGTCTCGGCGCGCGCCTGCGCGACGACCGCGCGCCGTTTCACGCTAGCGAGCCTGTTCCGCGGTGATCTGCAAGAAGACTTCCTCGAGCGACCGGCGACCGGCCTGCAGCGCGGCCAAGGTCACGCCCGCGTCGCGCAGGTAGCACGCGAGGTCGGCGATGCGCGCGGGCGTGCCCGCGCCGCGCACGACGTACTCCCCCACGCGATCTTCGACCACGCCGTCGGCGCCGAGCCCGAGCGCGCGCCCGATCGCGACGACATCGAGCCCGGGTGCGGAGGCGAACCAGATCTCATCGGCCACCGCGTGGCGGGTGAGCTCGGCCGGTGAGCCGAGCGCAGCGAGCTTCCCGCCCGTGACAATCGCGACGCGGTCGCAGAGTTGTTCGGCCTCGTCCATCGCGTGGGTGGTGAGCAACACCGTCACACCGCGGTCACGCAGGTCGCGAACGAGCTGCCAGGTGGTGGCGCGGGCGTGCGGATCCATGCCGGCGGTCGGCTCGTCGAGGAACACGACCTCCGGCCGGCCGATCAGTGCGCATGCGAGCGAGAGCCGCTGCTTTTGGCCACCCGAGAGGCGGCGCACCGCGGTCTGGGAGGCGTCGCGCAGGCCGACGATGTCGAGCAGGACGTCGGGTGATTCCGCGTCGTCGTAGTAGGCGGCGAAGAGGCGCAGCAGCTCGAGCGGCTTGAGACCGGGATACAGGCCGCCCTCCTGCAGCATCACGCCGATCCGGGGGCGCAGGGCCGCCGCGTCGCGCACGGGATCGAGCCCGAGGACGCGCACCGTGCCACTATCGGGAGTGCGATAGCCCTCCAGCGTCTCCACGGTGGTGGTCTTGCCCGCGCCGTTCGGGCCGAGCAACCCGAACACCTCACCACGGCCGACGTCGAACGACAGATCGTCGACGGCCCGGGTCGAGCCGTAGTGCTTGGCGAGCCCGACGACGGAAATGGCCGGGTCGGAGGCAGCGGCGGGCATGGCTCCCGGAGTCTACGAGTGGCGGCGCGAGCCGCCGCTATCGGTCTCGCCAGGCGACGTACGCGGCCAGCTCGTCGAGCCAGGCCCGCGCCGCGTCGGCCAGCGGCGCGATCGCCAACGCATCACGGGCCTCCGCGACGAGCCGTTCGATGTCGGCTTCGATCTGTTCGAGCGCGCCTGTCCGCACGAACACGGCCTGCAACGCGGCAACGTCGGCGGGCGTCAGCGCGGGATCGCCGAGGTGGCCGAGCAGCTCCCGATCGGACGCGTCGGCCCGGGCGAACGCCAACGCGACGAGCGGCGTGGGTTTGCCCTCACGGAGATCGTCGCCGACCGGCTTGCCCGTGACCTCCGCGTCGCCGAACGCGCCGAGCACGTCGTCGCGGAGCTGGAACGCGTGTCCGAGCGGGAGACCGATCGCGGAGAGCGCCGGCCCGAGCGGCGCGAGCCCGTCGGCCAGCGCGGCCCCGAGGTGCAACGGCCGCTCGACCGTGTACTTCCCCGACTTGTACACCGCGATGCGGTGCGCGAGCTCGGCTTCGGTACTCGCCGACGCCGTGCCGGCGAGGTCGAGCGACTGGCCGACGCACAGCTCGACGCGCAGCTCGTCGAACACGACGTACGCGGCGTCCGGCATCCCTCGCATGAGCACATCGGCGTAGGTGAACGCGAAGTCGCCGACGAGGATCGCCATGCCTTCGCCGAAGCGGCGGGGCTCACCCCGCCACCCCGCACGGATGTGCCGGTGCGCGAAGCGGGTGTGCACGGAGTCGTTCCCGCGGCGCATCTCGGAGCCGTCCATCACGTCGTCGTGCGCGAGCGCGAACGTGTGCACCAATTCGAGCGCCGCGGCCGCGTCGACGACGCGGGGGTCGGTGCTGTCGCCGTCGGCGCCCACGAACGCGCAGTAGCAGAACGCCGGGCGCAGCCGCTTGCCGCCGGTGGCGACGAATCCCCGCAACGCTTCGATGGGTTCCGCGAGGCGGTCGTCGACCGCGCGCCACCGGGCGAGCTCGGCCGAGAGGAGGTCGTCGATGCGGCGCTCGACTCGGGTCGCGAACGGGACCAGCGCCGTGGGGAACGTCGCTTCCTTCGGACCGGTCGAGGTCATGCGGGGACGGTAGTCGGCTGCGGGCGGCGAGATCCGAACGCATGCGGCCTACGCTGCGTCGGTGCCGGAGTTCCTGTCCGAGATGTGGCTACGCGACCTCGACCGGGCCGTACGCGCCGCCTCGCCCGGCGCGGCGCCCCCACCGATCGTGATCGAGCAGGTCGTGAACGACGTGCCCGGCCGCGGCCAGGTGCGCTACCAGTTCCGGATCGACGGGTCCGGCGCGCGAGTCACCGAAGGCGCGGCATCCGATCCGCCGGATGTGCGCCTTACTACCGACTACGACACCGCGGTCGCGATCGCACTCGGCAAGGAGAACGCCCAGATCGCGCTGGCGCGTGGCCGGTTGCGGCTCGGCGGCAACATCGACACGCTCGTGCGGAGTGCGGGCGCACTCGGTGCGCTCGACGACGCCACCGCGGTCGTGCGCGACAACACGACCTACCCGTCGCCGTAGGATCCGCGGACCATGTGGGGCGAGGTCACACCCGCGGAACGCCTGCGGTCGGTCACCCGCCGCAACGTCGACGACGATCGGCTCGCGGCCGCCGCCGCCGACGCGCTGGCCGGTTTCTCCGACGAACCTGCGTCGCTCGTGGTCGCGTGTCGCCGGGTGCTCGCGCATCACCGCGCACACGGTCAGCTGTGGTGGGTCTGTTCGCGCATTCTTGCGGCGGCCGATCCCGCCGCGGCCGCGCACGTCGCGGTGAACGAGCTCGAGTCGGATCGCACCGGCGATCGGCTCGGCGCGACCTTGCCGCTGCTCGACGAGAACGAGGTCGTGGCGATCATCGGCTACTCCTCCACGGTCGACGACGCGCTCCTCGAACGGTTCGACCTCGATGCGGTGGCGATCCGGGTCGAGGGCGACGATCCGGTAGCAGCGTTGCGGCGCCGCCGCAGCGAGCACGCAGTGCGCGTCGTCGACGAATGGGACCCCGTGCTCGAACACACTGCCCGACTGTTGGTTCCGGCGACGGCGATCGGACCGGAACGGGCTCTCGTCGCGGCGGGCGCGCCCAGCGCGATCGACACGATCGGCGCGGGTGCGAGCGAGACCTGGTTGGTCGGAGGAGTCGGCCGGGTGCTCCCGGCCCGGGTGTACGAGACCCTCGTCTCCTCGCTGCCCGCCGACTCCGGATTCGAGGAGATCTCGCTGCAACGGTTCGACCGCATAGCGGGGCCGCGGGGGCTGGAACGCCCGACCGACGCGACCGCGCGCATCGACTGCCCGATCGTCCCTGAACTGCTGCGCCCGCTCGATTGACGACGGCGCTGCGTCAGATGTCGATGATGTCGGGCCCGTCGAGCCGGCCGCTGTCGGGTGGTGCGCCGAGATAGGTGACTCGTCCCTCGAAGCGACGCTTGAGGTAGCTGCGCGCCACGATGCGCGTCGGCGGGAACAGCAGAAGTAGACCCAAGAATCCGGTGACGAAACCGGGGACGACGAGCAGCACGCCCGCGGTCAGCACGAGCCCGCCGTCGATGAGCTCGTTCGTCGGCATGTTCCGTGCCTCGAGCTGGCGACGGATGCGGGAGATCACGCCGAAGCCCGCCACCTTCGTGAGCCAAACCCCGCCCAACGAGATCAGCAGCAGGAGCCCGACGGTGTTGAGTGCGCCGATCACATGCGCGACCTGGACCGCGACGTAGATCTCGACCAGCGGCAGGACGATGAACAGGAGCGCGAAGATCGCCACGCCGCGATGGTAGCGACGGACAGCCTCGCCCAAGTTCGTCGAAATCCCTGCCAACTGTTGGTGGGAAAAACGTTGGTGGGGAACGAAAACCCTGCCAACTGTTGGTGGGAAATGCGTTGGTGGGGAACGAATCGCGCAGGCGGCGATGGTCGATCAGAACGCGCCGCCGTCGACGCCGATGCGTTGATTGGTGACGTACGACGCCGCGTCCGACACGACGAACCGCACCGCGTCGGCGACCTCCTCGGGCGAACACACGTGGCCGAACGCGCTGCCCGAGTCCATGCTGCGAATGTCGTCGACGCCCATCGCACCCTTCACGAGCCGCCGGCCCATCTCGGTGTCGACGAGTCCGGGCGCCACGACGTTCACGTGGATGCCGTTGCGGCGCTCTTCCTTCGCGAGTGTCGACGCCAGCGCCTCGAGCGCGGCTTTGGCCATGTTGTACGGCGCGGAGTTCGCCGCCATGTGCACCGTCGCCGCGCTGGAGATCATCACGATGTCGCCGCGCGGTCGGGTGCGCATCGACGGGAGCACCAGCTTGCTGCACGACCAGGCCCCGAATGCGTGCGTGCGGATGACGCGCTCCAGCTCGGCGGGATCGGTGTCGGCGACGGTCTGGCCGCGCGACGCGTTCCCCGCATTGTTGACGAGCAGGTCGACATGGCCGAAGTCGGCAAGCGCGGCAGCGACCATGGCTTCACATTGCCGGTGGTCGTCGACCGAAGCCGCGTACGCGTGCGCGCGCCGTCCGAGCTTCTCGATCTCCGCGACGGTTTCCCGGGCCGAGTCCTCGTCCTTGCGATAGTTGACGGCCACGTCGGCGCCGTCGCTCGCGAGGCCGAGCGCGATCGCCTTGCCGATGCCGCGACCGCCGCCGGTTACCAGTGCCACGCGTCCTTCGAGCACGGCGCGTCCTCTCTCGTGTTTGCTATCC
>DASYJT010000427.1:0-2128 GCA_035996165.1 Acidimicrobiia bacterium | reverse complement strand
ATCACCGTCGACTCGATGGCGAAGATGAAGCACAACGCGATCGTCGGCAACATCGGTCACTTCGACACCGAGATCGACATGGCCGGCCTCATGGCGTTCAAGGGCATCGAGCGCAAGAACGTCAAGCCGCAGGTCGACGAGTGGGTGTTCCCCGACGGGCACGCGATCATCGTGTTGGCCGAGGGTCGCTTGCTCAACCTCGGTTGCGCCACCGGCCACCCGAGTTTCGTGATGTCGAACAGCTTCACCAACCAGGTGATCGCGCAGATCGAGCTGTTCACACACACCGACTTCTACGAGACGAAGGTGCACGTCCTGCCGAAGCACCTCGACGAGAAGGTCGCGCGCCTTCACCTCGACAAGCTCGGTGTGAAGCTCACCAAGCTCACCGAAGAGCAGGCCGACTACATCACCGTGCCGGTGAACGGGCCGTTCAAGCCCGATCACTACCGCTACTGATCGAAGGGATTGCTGCACGGGTCGGGCGTTAGAGTCCGACCCGTGCAGGATCTCAAGGGCAAGGTCGCGGTAATAACCGGCGGTGCGAGCGGCATCGGGAACGCGCTGGCGCGGCGATTCGCGTCGGAAGGTGCGCGGATCGTCATCGGCGACGTCGAAGTCGCCGCGCTCGATCACGCGGTGGCCGAGTTGCGCGCGACGGGCGCGGAGGTCGAGGGCGTCGTCACCGACGTCACGGATCCCGCACAGATGCAGGCACTGGCCGATGCCACGATCGCCCGGTTCGGCGCGGTGCACGTGTTCTGCAACAACGCCGGCGTCGGTGGCGGAGGGCTCTCGTGGGAGATGCCGCTGTCGACATGGGAGTGGGTGATCGGCGTCAACCTCTGGGGCGTGATCTACGGCGTCCACACGTTCGTTCCGCTGCTGATGCAACAACCGGAGGCGTACATCGTGAACACGGCATCCGTAGCCGGGCTCGTCGCGGCGCCGTTCATGGCGCCGTACAACGCGTCGAAACACGCGGTCGTCGCGATATCCGAGACCCTGCACCACGAGCTCGAGATGACCGCACCACAGGTGAAGGTTTCGGTGTTGTGCCCCGGCTGGGTGAACACGAAGATCGCCGAAAGCGCGCGCAACCGGCCCGCGCATCTCCAGGACGGTACGAGTCCCGACGGGGAAGGCGCGAGCCTGCTCCGGGGCTTCATCGAGAACGGGATGTCGCCCGACGAGGTCGCGGCGAAGGTGCGCGATGCGATGCGCGACGAACGCTTCTGGATCCTCACGCACGACGAAGAGGGCGATTTCTGGGTCGACGGTGTCGGCGCCCGTCTGCGTTCACTCGAGTCGCGCTCGAACCCGCGACTCGGGCTGCCGATCTGAGCGCCCGCAGCCGAGGCGGGACGACACCTATGACCGATCCCGAGCCCATACCGCCGACGATCGAATGGCGACGCGGTGCGATTCGCCTCATCGATCAGCGGGCGCTTCCGTCTCGCCTGCGGTACGTGGTGTGCACTGACGTCGACTCGCTCATCGACGCGATTGCGACGCTCGCGGTGCGCGGCGCACCCGCGCTCGGCGCGGCCGGGGCGTTCGGGGTGGCGCTCGCGGCGCACACGATGCGCACCAAACGCCAGGTACGCGCGGCCGCGGCGCGGATCGCGCGGGCGCGTCCGACTGCGGTGAACCTGGCGGGGGGTGTGGGGCGCGCCCTCGATGCGTACGAGCTGGGCGGCGCGGGAGCCGCGCTCGATCTCGCGGAGTCGATCGCCGCCGACGACGTGCGCAGGAATCGGTTGATCGGCGCGCACGGCGCCGCGCTACTTCCGGTAGGCGGCGCGGTGCTGACGCATTGCAATACCGGCTCGCTCGCGTGCGTCGGGTTCGGCACCGCTCTCGGCGTCGTGCGCGCGGCGTTCGAGACCGGCCGGCGCCCGCGGCTGTGGGTCGACGAGACGCGTCCACTGCTCCAGGGCGCACGACTCACGATGTGGGAGTGCGAGCGCATCGGCATCGATGCGACGTTGATCGCCGACGGCGCGGCCGCGAGTTTGATGGGCCGAGGAATGGTCGACGTGGTGATCGTCGGGGCCGACCGAATCGCGGCGAACGGTGACGTCGCGAACAAGGTCGGCACGTACGGGCTCGCGATCGCGGCTCGTCA
>DASYJT010000426.1:0-2354 GCA_035996165.1 Acidimicrobiia bacterium | reverse complement strand
GCAGATGTTCATCTGGTTCACCTTCCGCGACTCCCCGGGCAACGCCTGGAAGAGCGGTCTCGAGAAGACGAACGGCAGCCCCAAGCCGAGCTACGCCGCCTTCTCGGCGCTCGCACGGCTGATCGACCCGGCGGCCTGACACCACGCGCATGGACGATCGCTGGAGTGAGGTCCGCCTAGCGGACCTCACTCCAGCTCGTCCATTCAGACCGCGACGCTCGGGATCTCGACGCTGAGAGGTCCTCGGCGTGGAGCAGACGTCAGTGTTCCGATCACCAGAACGAGCGGTACCGCTGGACAGTTGAAGGCGCGCACCGGTGGCGGCAGCATCGACAACGCCACCGACGGGCGCGCCTCTCGCGGGTGCAGTCGCGCCCTGCCGCGGCGCCCGCGAAAGGAGAACCAGAGTGACGACCGTCCGAGAAGCGGCCCTGCAACTCTTCCGCAGCCACCGGCTCACCACCTGGTTCGGGAACCCTGGGTCTTCCGAGTTGACCCTGCTCGAGGACTTCCCCGACGACTTCACGTATGTCCTCGGCCTGCAGGAGATGGTCCCGGTGGGGATGGCCGACGGCTACGCGCAGATCACGCGCCGACCGGCGCTCGTCAACTTGCACACCGCGCCCGGGATCGGCAACGCCATGGGAGCGCTCCTGAACGCCGCCTGGAACAAGACCCCGCTGGTCGTCACCGCCGGAAACCAGCGACGGGCCATGCAAAACCAACAAGCCCTGTTGACGAACGTCGACGCCACGCTGGTTCCCCGTCCCTTCGTGAAATGGGCCGCCGAACCCAGCACCGCCAGCGAAGTGCCGGCGGTCCTCGCGCATGCGATCCACCTCGCGCAGACCCCGCCGACGGGCCCCGTGTTCGTCTCTCTACCGATGGACGACATGACCACCGAGCTCGACGACCAACAGCTGTCCGACATCGACCGCATCCGAGACCGACGGGTCACTCACGCAGGCGGCCTCTCGCGATCCGATGCGTCCGAGATCGCCAGGCGGCTCGACGCATCGTCGGCACCGGCGCTCATCGTCGGTGCCGAAGTGGAGCGATCGGGATCCTGGGAGGCGGTCGTCGCCCTCGCCGAACGTTGCCGCGCCACGGTGTGGACCGCGCCGCTATCCGGTCTCTCCGGATTTCCGGAAACCCATCCGCTCTACCACGGGCTCCTTCCGCCCGGCGTCGGCTGGATCTCTCGCGCACTCGAGGGACACGATCTCGTCCTCGTGCTCGGCGCGCCCGCGTTTCGCTACTACGCGCAGATACCCGGCCCCTACCTGCCGGAGGGGACGCAGCTCATCCACATCACCGGCGATCCCGACGAGGCTGCCCGCGCTCCGGTCGGCGACGCGGTTGTCGCGGACGTCCGAGCCGTGGCCGAATCGCTGCTCGAGCATCTCTCCCAGACGGATCGCCCCGCGCCTCCCGCTCGCCCCGAGCCGGGGGCGATCGAATCATCGACCGTCCCGCTGAGCCCCTCGTCCCTGTTCGGCACGCTCGGGCAGATCGCGCCCGCCGACACGCTCTGGGTGACGGAAGCCCCGTCGCACCAGCTGGCGATTGGCGAGCATATTCGCGCGGGAGCTCCGTTCTCGCACATGTCCGCTGCCGGCGGAGGCCTCGGGTTCGGGCTCCCCGCAGCGCTGGGAGCGCAGCTTGCCGCACCGGGCCGCCCGGTCGTGGCTCTCATCGGCGACGGGTCCATGCACTACGCGATCACCGCGTTGTGGACCGCGGCCGTCTACGAGATTCCGCTCACGATTGTCGTCGCCTCCAACGGGGAATACGGCGTTCTCAAGCAGTTCGGGAAGCTCGAGCAAACCAACGGCGTTCCCGGGCTCGACCTCCCGTCCCTCGACATCGTCGCCACCGCCAAAAGCTACGGCGTCGCCGCACACGAGGCGCGCGACACCGACGAGCTCGGCGAGCTCTTCTCAGCGGGACTTGCCGACCGCGCGAGACCGACACTGATCAATGTCCAGACGGTCAAGGTGGGCGACGTGGCCCTCGCTTACTGAGGGACGACGAGGGCTTGCAAGGGTAGACCTGTCCGCGACGGTAAAGCCCTCCCGCGCCGATGCGCACGTCTGTCGGTTGTGCGGCTGAACCATCAGACCTCCGAGCAGTTCACGTCAGGCGCCGACGTGGGCCAGGAGGTGCTCGCGGTGAGGGTGCAGCGGGCGGGGACGAGCTCGGCGGGTGCGCCTTGTTGCCAGATCAGCCACCGCTCGAGGAGACCGACGCCGAGCACACACTGCCGCTAACCCACGCAGACCGATGCCAAGAATGAATCACGACGGTCTCATGCCGTCTTTCGGTCTAGAGTCACGCGCATTCGATGAGGGGGC
>DASYJT010000425.1:0-1652 GCA_035996165.1 Acidimicrobiia bacterium | reverse complement strand
CCGCCCGGCCGGACGGGAGCTGACATCGGCGTCATAGACTCCCGGCCATGCGAGGCATCATCAGCGCCGGCGGCTACGTGCCGTTCCGGCGCCTCCAGCGGGCCGAGATCGCCAAGACGTTCGGCAGCGGAGGTGGCAAGGGCACCCGTTCGGTCGCTTCCTACGACGAGGACACCACCACGATGGGAGTCGAGGCGGCGCGGCTCGCGCTCCGCAGCGCTCCCGCCGGCGTCACGCCGAGCGCGCTGTGGTTCTCCACCGCGTCGCCCGCGTATCTCGACAAGAACAACGCGTCCACGGTGCACGCCGCGCTCCGGCTCGACACCGACGTGTCGGCGTTCGACTTCGGGGGCGCGTTGCGGTCGGGCATCGGCGCACTGCGTGCCGCGCTCGACGGCGGCAACGCCACTCTCGTGGTCACCTCCGACCAGCGCGGCGGGCTGCCGACGAGCGGCGACGAGTCGGCAACGGGCGACGGCGCGGCCGCGCTCCTGATCGGCGACGACTCCACCGCGCCCGTCATCGCCGAATACCTCGGCGGCGCCAGCACCACCGAGGAGTTCCTCGAACGCTGGCGCACCCCGGGCTCGACCCGCTCGCGCGCGTGGGAAGAGCGCTTCGGCGAAGTCAAGTACGGCCCGCTGGTCGACCAGGCGTGGAACGCGGCGCTGAAGGCCACAGAGGTCTCGGCCGACCAGGTCGCGAAGGTCATCGTCGCCGGGATGCACGCCCGCGCCGCGCGCGCCGTGAGCGCCCGGCTCGGCACCGCGAAGGAAGCGCTCGCCGACGACCGCTCGACCACTGTCGGCAACACCGGTAGCGCGCAGGCGGCGTTGTTGCTCACCGACACGCTCGAACACGCGCAACCGGGTCAGGTCATCGCGCTCGTCGTACTCGCCGACGGCGCCGACGTGATGCTGTTCCGCACGACCGACGCGATCTCGTCGTTCGCACCCGCCCGCACGGTCGCCGCGCAGATCGACGGTGCTTCCGACATCGCCTACGGCAAGTTCCTCAGCTGGCGCGGTGAAGCGAGGCTCGAACCGCCCCGCCGTCCGGAACCCGATCGCATCTCCGCGTCGGTGTCGGGTCGCACCGAGGATTGGAAGTACGGGTTCGTGGGCTCCCGCGACAAGAGCAGCGGCGAGTTGCACATGCCCCCGGCGCGCGTGTCGCGCGTCGGCGACGCGGTCGACGACATGCAGCCCGCACCGATGGCCGACGTGCAGGGCACGATCGCACTGCTCACGATCGACCGCATCGCGTATTCACCGAGCCCACCGGTCGCGTTCGCGGTCGTCGACTGGGACGGCGGCGGTCGCCTACCGGTCGAGCTCACCGATGTCGACGCGGCCACGTTGAAGATGGGCGACCGCGTCGAGATGACTTTCCGCAAGCTGTTCACCTCGGACGAGATCCACAACTATTTCTGGAAGGCCCGTCCGGTCCGGTAGGACACGACGGGAAAATAAGGAGCGCGCTATGGGTTCGCACGGCATCAAGGACCGGGTCGCCATCGTCGGGATGGGTTGCACCAACTTCGGCGAGCAGTGGGACAAAGGCACCGACGACCTCCTCGTCGACGCCAACGAGGCAACGCTCGCGTCGGCCGGCATCACCAAGGACGACGTCGACGCGTACTGGCTCGGCAC
>DASYJT010000424.1:0-5860 GCA_035996165.1 Acidimicrobiia bacterium | reverse complement strand
ACGAGTTTGAGTCAGCTCCTTCGAGACCATCAGAGCGTGCTGACGCGTGTGTCGGGCACGGTCCTGTTCGCGATGGCGTTGTTCCTCCTCGGCTCGCTGTTCCTGCGCGCGCCGTGGCTGTACCAGGAGAAGCGCTTCCACCCCCAGCTCGGCCGCTTCGGCAAATCGGCCCCGCTCGTCGCGGGAGTCGCGTTCGGTTTCGGATGGTCGCCGTGCATCGGCCCGATCCTCGGATCCATCCTCGGCATCGCGGCGAACCAGCACCGGGTGTGGGCGGGGGGAACGCTTCTCGCCGTCTACTCCCTCGGCCTCGGTTTGCCGTTTCTACTAAGCGGCCTTCTGCTCAGCCGGCTCGGCGGAGCGCTCGGTTGGGTCAAGCGCCACTTCGCGCTCATCGTCGGAGGCTCCGCGGTGATCATCGGAGTGTTCGGCGTGCTGTTGATGTTCGACGAACTCTCTCGTCTGAGTGCAGAGCTGCAGAGGTGGCTCACCGACGCGCATCTCGAGTGGCTGGTGAACCTCGGGTAGTCGCTCAGTCGTCCTGCGGTGCGCTTTCGGGAACCTCCATCAACGGCTGGCGGATCAGCTCGACCTGGATGTTGTCGGGGTCCTTGAAGTACACCGACTCCTTGATCCCACGATCGGGACCGATGTACTCGACGCCCGCGTCGGCGAGCCTGCCCTTCAACATCTCGAAGGTCTCCGGCGTCACCGAGATCGCGACATGTTGCACACCGCCGAGTCCTTCCGGGACGGCCACGAGGCCGAGGCCCGGGAAGTCGAAGAACGCGAGCATGTTGCCCGCGCCGATGTCGAAGAAGAAGTGGCTCGAGCCCTCGTAGTCGCGATTCTCGAACAGCTCGACGAGCGGGAACCCGAGGACATCCTGGTAGAAGCGGATCGTTCGCTCGGGGTCGGCACAGATCAGTGCGAGGTGATGCACGCCGCCGCCGTTCGATTCGGGCCGGTCGTCGTGCAGGTGTTTGGCGCGGAGCTCGGCGCGGCGTTTCGACAGTGCGGTGAGATCACGTTCCAGAGTCGCCATGGGTGCATCTTCGCGCGAGGCTGACCGAATGGATATCGGGGTCTCGTTGCGAAGCGGTTACGCGCCCATGGACGCGCGGCTCGGGGCGCGGTGGATGGTCGAGCGGGCCCGGGCCGCGGCCGACGCGGGACTCGACAGCCTGTTCGTCGGCGATCACCACAACGTGCCCGTGCCGTACTACCAGAACGTGGCGATCCTCGGACGCCTGTTGGCCGAGTGGGACGACCGGCCGGCGGGTGCACTTTTCCTGCTCCCACTCTGGCATCCCGTGCTGTTGGCCGAGCAGATCGGCACGCTCGCCGCAATCGCCCAGGGCCCGTTCATCATGCAGTGCGCGGTAGGCGGGGGCGACGAGCAGTTCCGGGTCTTCGACACCACTTTGCGCGAGCGGGCGACCCGGTTCGAAGCGGCGCTCGACATCGTGCGCGCGCTGTGCCGCGGCGAGAGCGTCACCGTGACCGACGGGCCCTGGAAGATCGATCGGGCGCAGATCGCGCCGATCCCTTCGGATCCCGTCGAGGTGTGGATCGGAGGCGCGTCGGCGCGCGCCGTCGATCGCGCGGCGCGCATGGGCGACGCGTTCCTCATCGGTCCCGAGGCCACGCCCACCGAGGTCGAGTCGCTGGTCGCGAGCTACCGAGACGCGTGCGCCCGTCACGGGCGGGCGCCGACCCGCATCGGCGTGCGCCGCGACATCCACGTCGCCGCCACCGACCAGGGGGCCGCCGCGGTCGCCGACCCCATCCTCGACCGTGGATACCGGGGCTTCGATCCGTCGGCCGTCGTCGTCGGGGGCCCGGCCCGCGTCGCGGCGGCGTTCGCCGCCCTCGGCGATGCCGGTTGCACCGACGTCATCGTGCGCCACCTCGCCGACGATCAGGAGCCGGTGCTCCGCTCGTTCGAGCAACTCGCAAAGGTGCGGGAAACCCTGAAATCCGGCGCCTGAGCCCGCGGAGTCGCGGGAGAGCGATCCATTGCGTCATGCTGTCCGCCGTGGAACCCCTCTGGATCGACGAGCCTGCGCAGCTCAGCGAGCTCGTCCGCACGCTCGCGGACGAGCCCCGTTACGCGCTCGACACCGAGTTTCACGGCGAACGCTCGTACTGGCCGCACCTGGCGCTCATCCAGATCGGGTGGCCCACGGGCATCGCGCTGGTCGATCCCCTGACCGTCGACGTCGCCCCCCTCGGCGAGCTCCTCGCCGGCGGCGGATGCATGGTTGCGCACGCCGCCGACCAGGACCTGTCAATCCTGGAGCGCGCCTGCGGCTGCGCGCCGTCGCAGCTGTTCGACACGCAGGTGGCCGCGGGCTTCATCGGGATGGGGACCCCGTCGTTGGCCGCGGTCGTCGAGAAGCTGCTCGGCACGCGCCTGACGAAGGGTGACCGGCTCACCGACTGGACGCGCCGACCGCTCCGCCCCGAGCAGCGCGTCTACGCGGCGGCCGACGTGGAATACCTCCTCGCGTTGCATGACGAGCTCGTCGAGCGCCTCACTGCGATCGGCCGCCTCGAGTGGGCGACCGACGAATGCGAGGAACGGCGCCAGCGGATCCGGCAGCGTCCCGAGCCCGACACCGCGTGGTGGCGTATCAAAGGCGCCCGGCAACTGCGCGGCAGCGGGCGCGGAGTCGCGCAGAAGGTCGCGGCGTGGCGCGAACAGACTGCCGAAGGCCTCGACGTTCCTGCCCGCTTCGTGCTCTCCGACCTGGCGCTCGCCGGCATCGTGCAACGGCCACCCCGCTCGCGTGAAGACCTCGCCGGCATCCGGGGCATCGACGGACGCCTGCGCGACAACACCGCGAAGGAATTGATCGCGGCCGTCAACGCCGGCATGGAGCTCCCGTCGTCGGAGCTCCGCCTGCCCGAATCGGATCGGATCGACCGGTCGCTCGCCCCCGCCGTCACCGTGTTGGGCGCCTGGCTCGCGCAACGCGCCTCCGAGCTCGACCTCGATCCGGCGCTGCTCGCGACGCGCGCCGAGCTCACCCAGATGTTGCAGGACCGGCCGAGCCGCCTGGCGACCGGATGGCGCGCCGATCTCGTCGGCGAGCCGCTGCGCCGGTTGCTGCAAGGCGACGCCGCTCTGGTGCTCCGCGACGGCGGTCGCCGCCTCGAACTGCGAGACGAACAAGCTCCGTAGCGGCAGGTATCGTCCGGCCCATGGCGAGATTCAAGGTCGGCGTACAACTCCATCCCCAGGCGACCACCGTCGAGGAACTGCGGGCCGCGTGGAACGCCGCCGACGCGCTCGAGGTCGACAGCATCTGGGTCTGGGACCACTTCTATCCGCTCTACGGCGATCCCGACGCCGCGCACTTCGAGGCGTACACGCTGCTTGCCGCGATGGCCGCCGACACGCAGCACGCGCAGATCGGCGCGCTGGTCACCTGCAACTCGTACCGCAATCCGAACCTGCTCGCCGACATGTCGCGCACCATCGATCACATCAGCGGCGGTCGCTTCACGCTCGGCATCGGTTCGGGCTGGTTCGAGCGCGACTACGACGAGTACGGCTTCGACTTCGGGACCGCGCCGTCACGTTTGCGCGCGCTGGAGCGCGACCTGCCGATCATCATGGACCGGTTCAGCCGGCTCACTCCCCCGCCCCGGGGACGGCTCCCGATCATGATCGGCGGCAGCGGCGAGAAGGTCACGTTGCGCCTCGTCGCCGAACACGCCGACGCCTGGAACACATTCGGGCCGCCGGAGAATTTCGCCAAGAAGAACCAGGTGCTCGACGACTGGTGCCGCCGGGTCGACCGGAAACCGTCTCAGGTCGAGCGGACTGTCGGCATCAATCCGACCGAGGTCGACAACTGGGCCGCGTACCTCGATGCGGGTGCCGAGCACCTGATCGTGATGGCCGGACCGCCTTTCGATCTTGCACCAGTCGAACGGCTGCTGCGCGCCGCGCGCGATTGACGATCAGCTTCCCCGCGCGCCCGGCCGACTGGCGCTCGTCGTCGCACTGGTCGTCACGCTGGTCGTCACGCTTGCCGTGATGGTCGAGGTCGTCGTCGCGGCCGCCCCCGCCGAGGATCCCCTTCGGAGGAAAGACCGACGGCCGCGGCTTCGGCTCCTTCTTGTCGGTCGTCGGCGGAATCGTGACGGAGGGAACCTTGCGCGGGATGGTGGTCGGAGGCGCGAGCTTCGTGGGGGCGGGGGGCGGAAGTTCGACGCGCACGATCACGGCCACGTGTGGAGTGGCCGGTGTACGCACGACTGGTGTGGATGCGGGGGGAGCCGTCACGGGGGGTGTCGTCACCGGGGGCGCCGCGGGCGCGGCCGGCTGCACCGCCTTCGGCGGCAGGCTCGGACCCGGGCGGGCGACGGGCGTCTCGTCGGCGCCGATGCTCGGGCGCACCACGCCCTGCGCAATGCGGCCGGCGAGATGGCGCGGCGCCGGTTTCCCGCCACCGCCGTCGGCGACGGCCATCAGCGCCAAGGCGACGACGAGCGCGGCGGCGCTGACGATGAAGGTGGTCAGTCGCCGAAGGCGACTCTTGATTTCCCCCTGTTGCACCGGAGTGCTCCCACTCCCGCCCGGAAGTCCCGCACTGGTTCCTTGGGCCTTCTCGGCCTCCGGACGCGCGACCTTGAGGCATATCGGACACGCCGTCGTACGCGAGATCGCGGGTTATCCCGCAAGGGGTGAGATCAGTTGGCGACGGGAGTGTCGGCCAGCGCCTTGCCGATGCGGAGCAGTTCCGGCGTGGCCGAGCCGAGCGAGAACTCGTAGCGCTTCAGCCAGAGGAAGTAACGGTGGATCGGGAAGTCGAGGTCGATGCTGACACCACCGTGGATGTGCAGCGCCGCGTGGCCGATGCGGTTGCCACCGTCGGCCGCCCAGAACTTCGCGGTCGCCACCTCGAGCGGGTCGTCGAGACCCTCTTCGAGGTGCGTCGCGGCCTGCAGCATCGTGAGCTCGATCGCCTGGTTGTCGATGTAGCAGTCGGCCATGCGCTGCCCGACTGCTTGGAAGGTACCGATCGCCCGGTCGAACTGCTTGCGCTCCGTCGTGTACTGCGCCGTCAGCCGCAACGCCTTGTCGGCGACGCCCGAGACGAGCGCGCAAGTGGCGACGGTGGTGCGGTTCAGCGTGAACGCGAGGATCTCGCTCCCCTGCTCCGGCGTTCCGAGCCGGGCATCGTCGCCGACTCGCACGCCGTCGAGCCGCAGCTCGAACAACGGCTCGTGGTTCATGACCTGTTGGCGCTCGAACGTGATGCCGTTCGCGCCGGCGGGCACGAGGAACAGGGCGACACCGTCGTCGGTGGCGGCCGGGACCAAGATGAGCTCGGCGGCCGCCGCCGCGGGAACGCTCCCCTTCGCACCGTCGAGCCGCCAGCCGTCGCCGTCGCGCGTCGCAGTGGTGGCCGGTGTCTCCGACTCGCTGCCGTACTCGACGAGCGCGGCAGTGAGCAGGACGTCGCCGGCGACGACCTTCGAGAGGATCGCCTGCTGCGCGTCGGTGCCGTAACGGGCAATGGGCAGCGCGGCGCTCACGAGGGTCGGGATGAAAGGCAGTGGCGCGACATTGCGGCCCACCTCCCGCAGAACCATGCACAGGTCGACGAAGCCGAGCCCGAGGCCACCGGCCGACTCCGGCAACGCGATGCCGAGCAGGTTCGCCTTCGCGAACTCGCGCCATGTGTCGAGGTCGTACCAGTCGTCGGAGCGGTCGCGCTCCTTCAGGTGCTGTAGGTCCATGCGGTCTTCGAGGATGCGCGCGGCCAGACCGGCGAGCTCTTCTTGTTCCTCGGAAAATGCGAAATCCATCGTCGTCTCCTACTCAGCCACTCAGAACTCAGAA
>DASYJT010000423.1:0-5465 GCA_035996165.1 Acidimicrobiia bacterium | reverse complement strand
GCCGGCATCGTGGTGATCGGCGCCGCGACATTCGCGATCGCGACGCGCGACTCCGGCCCCGACAACATCCGGATCGGCGGTTCGACACCGACCACTGCGGCACCGCATGCCGGGCGCGACAGCCTCCAGTTTCGGGAGGTGCTAACGACAACGCCGTACCCGACGGGAACCAACCCGGGTACCCAGAACGCGTGCGAGCCCGGTGGGCACGTTCCGCCGGCGAGCACGGCGACCGAGCCGGCGCAGATCGCGTTGCCCGACCGCAAGCGAACTGCCTGCTATGTGCTCGGAAAGGTGCTGCTCACCGGGCACGACATCGTGACCGCGCAGGCAGTCGTGAATCCGACGACGGCGGCGTGGGAGGTAAACCTCCACTTCGCCAACGACAACTTCGTGACGAAGGTTGCAGCTCCGTACGAGGGTCGTCAGATCGCGATCGTCGTCGACGGGGTGGTGGAGTCCGCACCCACCATCAACCCCGGCATCACCGGACAAGACGTCACGATCTCCGGCAGCTTCGACGAGGCAACCGCCCGCGCGATCGCGCGCCGGCTCTCCTAGCCCCGCAGTCCGGCCGCCACCGGGGCGCTCCACGGCGGCCGCCTATGATCTCCCGATCGGTCGTCGCGGCAACGGGGGATAGGCGCGGTCAGATGATGTTACGAACGCGGGGAATCAACAGCGAGGCGACGGCGTGACCTCGATCACCGCCCGTCCGGGCGACGACGCATCCGCGGAATCCCGCGGCATCCGCCGGCTCCTCCCGCGCCACTGGATCTTGTGGACGTTGGCCGCCGTCGCGGTCGCCGCTTCGGTCGCCGGCGTCTACGCGTGGCGGCAGTACCGCACGTTGACCTCGGCCAAGTTCAACGTCATCAACTACACGGTGCCCGCGGCGCCGCACCTTGTGGCCGGGTCGGGCGAGAAGATCTACCGCATCGATCCGACGGCCTCGCACGTGAGTTACGCCGTCGACGAGAAGCTGTTCGGTCACAGTGCACACCGCGCCGAAGGCACGACCAACGGCATCGCGGGCGACATCGCGTTGAACGCGGCGCACCCGGCCGCGACCCGCGTCGGTCAGATCGTCGTGAACGTCGAGCAGCTGCACTCCGACAACAACCTGCGCGACGCGCGCATGCGCGCCGACAATCTCGAGTCGCACGACCACCCGCTCGTCGACCTTTCGGTCACCGGACTCTCCGGGATGCCGTCGTCGATCGCGGAAGGCACCTCGTATCACTTCACGATGTCGAGCAGCCTTACCGTCAAGGGAACGCGCGCCCCGGTGTCGTGGGACGTGAATGCGAGCCTGGCCGGCGGCAAGCTCACCGCGAGCGCGACGACCAAGGTCAAGATGTCGAAGCTGGGTATCGGACCGATCAGCATCGCGGGTCTGGTCAGCACCTCCGACGACGTCACGCTCACGATGCAGCTGACCGCGCTCGACCCGTCGAAGTTCGCGATCCCCACGGCCATCGCCGCGCCCGCGTCGGCGCCGCGGGTCAAGGACAGCCCGTCGTTCGCGAGCGTGATCATGCCCGCGCTGCAGGCCAACTGCGCGTCGTGCCATAACCCGGGCGAGGTCGGCGCCGCGCACTGGTCGCTCGAGACTGCCGCCGACGCCGCGAAGATCTCCGACGGCATCGGATCGGTCGTCGACGCCGGCTACATGCCGCCCTGGCCGGCGTCGCCCCACGGCGTCGCCCTGATGAACTCCAAGCGGCTCGACCAGCCGACGATTGATGCAATCGTGAAGTGGGCGCACGCGGGCGGCCCGCTCGACGTTTCCGCGACGACGAGGATCACGCCAAAGGGTGGCCCCCCGGTGCCGGCCCCGCGCCGCGATGTGGTGTTGCCCATGCCCGAGGCGTACGCGGGATCGTTGAGCGTCCCGAACGACTACCGCTGCTTCGTCCTCGATCCGAAGGTCACCAAGAAGACGTATCTCACCGGCTACTCGGTCACACCCGACAAGCGGGCCGAGATCCATCACGTACAGCTGTTCCAGATCGACAAGTCGCAGGTCGTCGAGGGCCGCAAGATCTCGGGCGCCGACGGTAAGCCGGGATGGAGTTGTTACGGCACCGTCGAACTGCGCTCGACGGAACGCCACAATCCGTTGCGGCACGAGGTTCCCGGCTTCACCGGCCAGGCAGGTCTCATTGCCGGTTGGGTTCCCGGCCAGGACCCGGTCATCTTCCCGAACCACTCGGGGATCATGATGCTGCCGGGCGACGCGCTCGTCCTGCAGGTGCACTACCACTACGACTCCACGCCCGTCCCCGACCGCACGAGTGTCGCGATCCAAACCGATCCGGGCTCGGCGAAGTTCAAGACGATCGACATCATCAACCCGATCGCGCCGGTCGAGATCCCGTGCATGCCCGGTCAGGCGTCTGCTCCATTGTGTGATCGCAACGCCGCGCTCGCCGACGACGTGCGGCTGTACGGCGGGATCGGTGCGGGCGCCGAGAGCGGGCTGCTCGGCCTCTGCGGCAAGCAATACACCGATCTCGCGGCGACATTCCACAACGGCATTGCATCCTCGTCGTGCGAGTACACGGTCGCCGAGTCGGGCACGATCGTTTCGGTGTTCGGGCACGAGCACACCCTTGGCAAGACATTCCGGATGACGCTCGATCCCGGTACGCCGAACTCGAAGATGCTGCTCGACATCCCCACGTGGAACTTCTCCTGGCAGATGAACTACGGACTCGCGAAACCGTTGCACGTCAACGCCGGTCAGAAGATTCGCATGGACTGCTCGTGGGATCGTTCGATCGAACCGAACCGCTCGCCGAAGTACATCGTGTTCGCCGAGGGCACCGAGGACGAGATGTGCTTCGGTACCTACGCGATTATCCCCGACGGCCAGTAGCGGGTTAGCGCGCGTCAGGGGCCGGTCGTGATCGCGATCGTTGCCTCCGTGCAGTACGCACCCACGAGCGTGTTCGCCGGGACGATCAACTTGAGCAGCTCGGGCGCTACGTCGTAAGTCCCGGCGCCGTTCCCCGCCGACGCGGTGATGATCGACCTCGGCGTCGTGAAGTCGGTGAAGCCGGTCGACGTCACGCCGGTCATGCTCGTCAAGATGTCCGCGGCGTTGACGACGGGCGGCTGCATCGAGACGTTGGCGCCGGCGATCGCAGCAGTCGCGCCCACGGAACAGTCGGCGCCCGAGCCGTTGCGGAAGTTGGGCACGGTCAGCGTGACGTGCCAACCGGCGAGCGCGCCCGAATTGTCGGCGATCACGAACGGCGCGATGGTCGCCGAGGTCAGCTGGTCGGTGCCGTTCAACGTGACCGGATTGAAATTGCCGACGGTCGGCAGGCCCGCGCCGGCGTCGAACGCGGGCGGATCCGCGGGCGCCGGAGTGGCCGTCGAGCACGCGAGAAGCGCGGCCGCGATCAAGACCCCGACGATCCTCGTTCGCGTGAACACATGTGAGGTGGTGCGCATACCCGGCTCGCCGACGGGGCTCGCGTGGCCCGATTTGTCGGGCTCACATCGGCGGTCCCCCGGGGCGGCTGAGCACGATTGCGGCGTTTGCCACCGAAATGTCCGCGTGATCGCCACGGCCCGTGGCATCGAGCGCCCGTCCACCGAACGCTTCGTGGCGACCGGGACCCCAGCGGGTACCTTCGCAGCCGATGACCATCGCCTTCGTGCTTTCGGGTGGGGCCAGCCTGGGCGCGGTCGAGGTGGGGATGCTCGCCGCGCTCCGCGAGCGCGATATCCGCCCGGACGTCATCGTCGGAACTTCGGTCGGCGCACTCAACGGCGCGTGGCTCGCCGGGCACCCGGATGCGCCGATCGACGACCTGGCCGAAGTGTGGAACGGCATCCATCGTTCCGACGTCTTCCCCTGGGATCCGCGGCGCGGGTTCCTCGCGTTCGCCGGCCGCCGGCGCAGCTTGTTCGCCGAGCATCCGCTCCGCGAGTTGATCGAGCGCCACGTCACCTTTGCCCGGCTCGAGGACGCGCCGATTCCGTTGCACGTCGTCGCGGTGGAGGTGCTCACGGGTAGGGAAGTTCTGCTGTCGTCGGGTCCCGCCGTCGATTCCGTCCTCGCGAGCGCGGCGCTTCCGGCGCTGTTCGATCCGGTGGAGATCGGGGGCGTTCCCTACATGGACGGGGGCGTGGGCAACAACACTCCGATCTCGCACGCGGCCGCGCTCGCCGTCGACCAGATCTGGGTGCTGTGCGCGGGCTATCCGTGCGCGCTCACCGTGGCCCCGACCAACCCGTTGGCGATGGCGTTTCAGGCGCTGACCCTGCTGCTACACCGCCAACTCACACTCGACGTCGAGCGCTACGAGCCGCTGGTCGAGCTGCGCGTGCTCCCACCCTTGTGCCCGCTGACGGTCTCGCCGATCGACTTCTCGCATTCGGCCGAGCTCATCGACCGCGCGTACGAGGCGTCGACCCGCTGGCTCGACGAGGACCACCCGCCGGTTGATCAGGCCCGCTACATGGACCCGCACGACCATCCCGCCGCCTGAGGCACGCGTTACTTGCCCGGTTGCTGGGTGAAGCGGATCAGTCCGTCGTTCGGTGCCGATGCGCGCCATTTCCCGCTCGACGCCCGCCATTCGTGCCCGGCGAACGAGACGGTGGTGATGCGGAATACGCGCGCGTGGCCGACCATCCAGCTCGCGACGGTCCAACCTTGCTTTGCCTTGAACGGAGCACTGAGCGACGAGACGCCCAACTCGTTGTTCATGGCGGCCGCGAAGCTGGGCGCGGGAGCCTGTGCCCGATCGAGCGCGAAACGGCACGTCAAGCCGGCCGCGGTCTCGCCGGTGAGCGCGATCGCCAGCGCGCGCGCTTGTGGCTCCCACTGCGCGTACGCAGTCGGGAGACCGCTGATCTGTACCTTCTGGGCCGCGACGGTCACGGGCAACGTCTCCCAACCGGGAACCCGCGTGAGCGCGTGGAAAAAGGCGGCCGCGGCATAGCTCGGCGTGAGGATCTCCGTGGGTGTACCCCAGCCCTGCGACGGCCGTTGTTGGAAGAGCCCGAGCGAATCGCGGTCGCCGTAGGAGAGATTGCGCAGTCGCGATTCCTGCAGCGCGGCCGAGAGCGCGACGGTCACCGCGTGATCGGGGAGGCCGAGCCGTTTGCCGACCGCCGCGATCGTCGTCGAGTTCGCGGTCTGGTCGGTGTCGAGTGTGTACGTCGTTGTCTGTGAGCTCACCGTGCATAACGGCAAGGGCGGCGCGTGATGCCGAAACGACAAGACGACGACGACTGCGCCTGCGACGAGCCCGACCGCGACGACGGCGACTGCGATCCGCCGCAGTGCGATCGACAGGTGCATCCGGAGACGCTACTGCGAGAGGGCGCCGCCGAGGACGCGCGGCGTCACGCGGCGGGCGGGTCGTCGGCTCGAGTGCGCGCCGACCAGGCTTCGGGAACTGCGAGGCGCACCAGGTCGGTGCTCTTCGTGATGCGTCCGCGCC
>DASYJT010000422.1:0-4634 GCA_035996165.1 Acidimicrobiia bacterium | reverse complement strand
ACAGCTCGTCGGCGCGCTGCGAGGGCCGACCTCCCGGAAATGCAAGCAGGGAGGTCCGATGTCGATATCGATGCGTATCGGGGAGACAGTTCCAGGCGGCGACTCTCTGCGGGAGGCCGTTATCGAGGCCGGGGCGCGTTGGTCGGCAGTGCAGCGGGATCTGGTGACGTTGATCTCGGAACTCGACCGATCGGGCGATTGGGCGATCGAAGGGTCACCGACATGCGCGCATTGGGTCGCTGCGGCCGTTGACGTCGAGCAGAGCACCGCTCGAGAGTGGCTGCGTGTGGGCCGCGCGTTGGTCGAGCTCCAAGTGATCGACAAGGCATTCGAGCGCGGTGATCTCTCTTACAGCAAAGTTCGAACCCTGACTCGGGTCGCGAACGTCGACACGCAGGCGGAGCTGTCCGAATTGGCACAGCGGGTCCCGGCCAGTCGGCTGCGCCACGCCGTGGCCGCGTGGGTCGCTCGCCACGAGACGCCGGAGGAAACCGAGGCTCGGCACCACGATGCGCGTGCTTTCGGCTGGAACCTTGATGTCGATGGGATGGTGGTGGCGACCTTCCGTCTCTCGCCGGCCGCTGCGGTCACGATCACCGGTGCAGTCGACTCGTTGGTAGTGCAGAAGCGATCAGCGGGTCGGGATCGGGACGCGTCCGCGGACGCGCCCGGCGCCGTTCGAGTACGACGATGGCCGTCGATCGCACAACAACGTGCCGACGCGCTGCTCGAACTGGTGAACAGCGGGGGAGCGGGGATCGCGACCGAGATCGTGATGCATGTGCGAGCCGACGGCTGCACGCTCGACGATGGCACGTCGATCTCCGGAAGCATCATTGAGCGCTTGGTCCCGAGCGCGTTTCTCCGTGCGCTCATACACGACGCCGAATCGCGGCCCATCAACGCATCGGGTAGGCAGCGCCACCCGACGAGTCGACAGCGACGGGTCGTGAAGGCACGAGACGAGGCGTGTGTCGACTGTGGTTCGACGCAATTCCTGGAGTATGACCACCAGCCGGACTTCGAGCAGACCCGCCGAACCATCGTCGATGAGGTCCGGCTCCGTTGCTGGACGTGTCATCGTTCGCGGCACCGACGAAATGGAAGATCTCAGGCTTGACGCCGGTGGACGCCCCTGCGGTCTACTCCGAACACGAAATGTCGTGACGATGGGGTGACGCGGCCGCAACACAGTTGGCGGGTGAACCGGGTCGACGATCAGTTGCCCACGGACGGGTCAGTTGCGTCGCGGACGGGCGACCTAGTCGAGACGACACAGGTGCATTCGCCGAGGCATGTGCTCGTTGTCGGCGGCGACGCCGTCGAGCGGTCGGCGCTCAGTTCGGTACTCGCGCCCTTGGGTCACGACATCGTCGAAGCTGCTTCGGGACTCGAGGCGCGCCACCGGGTCAAGCGTCAAAACTTCTCGGTGATCGTCCTGGACGCCCGTACGCCGAGCGGCGACGCGTTCGAGACGGCCGACTTTGCCCGCTCCAGCGATGAAGCGAAGCGAACGCCGATCATCCTGGTCGTTGGCCCAGATTGCTCCGAGCGGGTGATGACGATCGGGTACGCCATGGGAGGAGTTGACTTTGTCCTCGCTCCCGTCGTCCCCTCGATTCTGCGCGGCAAGGTCTCGTTGTTCGTCGACCTGTTCGCCAAGGACGAAGAGTTGCTCGACAGCGCGCGACGGCTCGAAGCCGCTGCAACCCATTCTGCCGACGCGCTGGCGTTCCAACTCGAAATGCTCGACCGGATGGAGCAACTCGACCGAACGAAGAGTGACTTCGTGTCCAAGATCTCGCACGAGTTGCGCAGCCCGCTCACGAGCGTCCTCGGTTACGTGGAGTTGTTGAGGGACGCCGGCCCGGGTTTACCCACAGAAGAGCAGGGCCGGATGCTCGCGATCATCGATCGCAACAGTCGGCGACTCTTGGCGCTCATCGAGGATCTCCTCACGATGTCACGGGTTGATGCCGGGACGTTCGAGCTGCAGGTCGGACCGGTGGATCTCGTGGAGATAATCGAACGCGTGCGAGAAGCGACGGCCCCGGCAGTCGCGACCGCCAAGCTCGAGCTCGCCGTCGCGATCGGTCCCGACTCAGACCTGCGCGGCGACTCCGAGCAGCTCGAGCGAGCCCTACTAAATCTCGTCTCGAATGCGCTGAAGTTCTCCCGACCCGGAGGCCGGGTCGATATCGCGACGCGGACGGTCGGCGACGAAATCATTGTGTCCGTCGCCGACTCCGGTACCGGGGTACCACTCGACGAGCAACGACACCTCTTTACGAGATTCTTCCGTTCGACTCGCGCGAAGCAGCAGCAAGTAGCCGGGACCGGCCTCGGTCTGTACATCGTGAAACAAATCATCGAGCTCCACGGCGGTGCCATCGAGGTGGAGTCGACTCCTGCGGGCAGCATCTTCTCGATGTCGCTCCCGATCAGCGGGCCGCCGGCTGATCCGCTGGCACTTGTGCGGCGGCGCTGACCGACCCGAGATCCAACACCCGATCCTGACAAAGGTCGCGGTTTCCACGCGGGCCACCTGAGGGTACGGTCGATTCTCAGGGAGGCGTACGTGGAAACGATTGCCCGAGATCCCAACGTCTTCGCGCAGGATCTGTTCGAAGGACTGCCGCGTCGCTACGACGCCCTCGCCGAGGTTCTGTCATTCGCACAGAACCGCCGGTGGCGCCGGGAGATGGTCAGGCATGTAGCGACCGGCCGGCCGACCTCCATCCTCGACGTCGCCACGGGCACCGCCGGCGTCGCCCTGGAGCTGACTCGCTGCACACCCGCCCGCGTCACGGGCATCGATCTGACCCGCGCCATGCTCGAACGTGGACGGCAACGCATCGATCGGGCTGGTACGTCTGACCGGATTGACCTCGTCGTCGGGCAGGGAGAGCAACTTCCGTTTCCCGATGCCACGTTCGACGCCCTGACCTTCACCTACCTGTTGCGCTATGTCGCGGATCCGGCGGCGACACTGCAAGAGCTTGCGCGGGTGGTGAAACCAGGAGGCACAATCGCCAGCCTCGAGTTCGCGGTTCCGGCGAACGCGTTCTGGCGCATGTGGTGGTGGTTCTATACCCGCCTCGTTCTACCGGCGGCCGGCTACCTCACGGGCGGAAAGCAGTGGTATGAGGTCGGTCGATTCCTCGGACCGAACATCTCCGGTCACTACCGCCGCTATCCCGTGAACTGGACGGTGGAGGCATGGCAGGCGGCCGGCCTCACCGACGTGACGGTGCGCACCATGAGCCTCGGCGGTGGAATCGTCATGTGGGCCAACAAGCCCGGCCCATGAACACCGCACGTCCGGCGTTCTACGCGGCGCGTCCCGGCAGTTGGCGCGACTGGTGGACCATCCTCCACCCGCCGTACACCGCCTGGCACGTCTCGTATGTGGTCATCGGAGCAACGCTCGCGCCGACGACCGACGGCGGACGCCTCGCCGGGACCCTTCTCGCGTTCTTTCTCGCCGTCGGGGTTGCCGCCCACGCGCTCGATGAGCTGCATGGCCGGCCGCTGCGTACGAATATCCCCGGGCGCGTGCTGGTCTCCGGTGCGGCGTTCGCGCTGGGCGTCGCGCTGATACTCGGCGTCGTAGGCGTCAGCCGTACCGGCGTGGGCCTCGTCCCGTTCATCGTGGTCGGACCGTTCCTCGTCCTCGGCTACAACCTCGAGTTGTTCGGTGGCGTCGTTCACTCCGATTTCGGTTTCGCAGCCGCGTGGGGCGCATTCCCCGTACTTACCGCGTACTTCGTGCAGGCGGAACGCCTCGATCTCACCGCGCTCCTCGCCGCGACCGCCGCGCTGGCGCTCGCCCTCGCCCAACGGTCGCTCAGTACTCAAGCCCGACTGGTGCGCCGGAACGCGGAACAGGTCGACGGCACGATGACCATGTACGACGGATCGGTGCAGCGGATCGATGATCGCGCGCTCCTTGCACCGATCGAACGCGCATTGCGCTACATGTCCCTCGCAACCGTCGCGCTTGCGATTGCCCTACTCGTGGCGCGCGTCTGGTAGATCGCGGCAACGACCGACGCGCGTTTCGCCCGTGAGTCACCCGTTGGCGGTCGACGACATCGCGCGGTCGTCTGCGATCTGATCGAGACGTCTCTTACGCAACCGGCGTGACGGTGGCGGCTTCCGCGGCGGTCGCCCTGATCGTCAGCGTCCGGATTCGCCCGAGCAACTCTGCGTGCTCGCGGGCAGCCGCGCTTCTCGGCCCGGCCGCGGGCGCGGCCAGGGCCGGCAGTTGGCGTAACCGGCCGTCGGCGAGCTCGAGGCAGGGGACCGCGACGACATGCGCGGATCGGCTCGGCACCACCCAGTGGTATTCCGTTCCGTCGGGAACGCTTGCCCGCCGTTCGACGACGGTCACTTCGACCACGTCGGACCACGCATAGCGAGACGTTCGTCCGAACCGACGAACCGCGATGCCGCGGCTGTCGGCATCCACGGTTGCCGACAAGGCGCCGACCGCGGGAGCGAATGTCGCCAGCGCGGCGAAGGCCAGGACCGAGCCGGCCGCGAGCAACGCCCACGAGCCGGCGAACAGCGCCGCGATCAGCACACCGCCGAGCCCGACGGCGAATGCTCCCAGTGCGGTGAACAACGCGATG
>DASYJT010000421.1:0-2086 GCA_035996165.1 Acidimicrobiia bacterium | reverse complement strand
CACTCCCTCGACCGACGTGTACGGCGCGATCGGCGACGCGGGCGCCGCGGCCGCGCTCCTCGGCGGCATCGCCGCGCTCGACGCGCCCGGCCTGGTCGCGATCGTCGGTACGGGTGGCGGGCGCACCACCGGCGTGCTGGTGAGCGCCGACGCGCCGGTTCCGGGCGCCGCGCTCACCGCCGACGCCTTGTCGGGCGGCCGCCCCGCGACGTACACCGAGGCACTGCGCGCGCGCGGCCAGCTACGGCCGGTCGGCGAGACGATCCCCATGGGAGTCCCCCCCGAGAGCGCGATGTTCGTACGCGGCGCCGACGAGATGCTCGGTCTCCTCGGCGGCCGCTGCGTCGACTGCGGGACGATCAGCACACCGCCGTCGATCCATCCGCACTGCATCAACTGCGGCGGACCGAAGCTCGAGCCGGTCGCGCTCGCGCGCACGGGTCGCGTGCACACGTTCGTCGTCAACCAGACCATGCCCGCGCCGTTCGTCGCGCCCTTGCCGATCGCGGTACTCGACATGGACGACGGCGCGCGGTTGATGCTGCAGGCGATCGGCGACGGCACCGACATCGAGATCGGGCGGGAGGTCGAGCTCGTGCTGCGCAAGTACGCGCACGAACGCGGCGTCCCCGTCTACGGCTTCAAGGCCCGAGCGAAGAAAGAAGTTGGCGCGTGAGCTGGAACAGGGTCGCAGTCGTCGGCGCGGGGCTCATCAAGATGGGTGAGCTGTTCGAGCAGAGCTACGAACAGATGGCGTCCGGAGCGTTCGAGGCCGCCGTCGCGAGCGTCGACAAGGGATTCGAGCCGCGCCAGGTCGAGGCGGCGTTCGTCGCCACCCAGCGGGGAACGCTGTGGGGCCAAGAGGGCATCGGCGGCAACACCGTGCCGAGCGCCATCGGGCTGGCCGGCATCCCGTGCACGAGGATCGAGAACGCGTGCCCGTCGGGCTCGGACGCGTTCCGGGTCGGCGCGATGGCGGTCGCCAGCGGCGTCCACGACGTTGTGCTCGTGATCGGCGTCGAGAAGATGCGCGACAAGTCGTCGGAGGAGGGCCTGCTCTCGCGCGCGGCGGCCGGGCACCCCATCTTCACGCGGGGCGAGACGGCACCGGTGTTGTTCGCACCCTTCGCGACCCGGCACATGCACGAGTTCGGGACGACGCGCGAGATGCTCGCGTCGGTCGCCGTGAAGAACCACTACAACGGCGCGCGCGATCCGTACGCACACTTTCAGAACGAGATCACCGTCGAGGACGTGCTGAAGTCGCCCGCCGTGTGCCATCCGCTGCACCTCCTCGACTGCTGCCCGCAGACCGACGGCGCCGCCGCGGTGTTGCTCGTCAGCGCCGAGCGGGCCCGCGAGTTCACCGACAAGCCGGTGTATGTGGCCGGGTTCGGCGTCGCGACCGACCATCCGTATCTGCACGAGAAGGACAGCTTCACCGAGATCAAGGTCACGCGGATGGCGTCGCAGCGCGCGTACGCGATGGCGGGCGTCGGCCCCGGCGACATCGACTGCGCCGAAGTGCACGACTGCTTCACCATCACCGAGATCCTCGACATCGAGGATCTGGGCTTCTTCGAGAAGGGCGACGGCGGCCGGGCGAGCCTCGAAGGCGAGACCGCGCTGACCGGGCGCATCCCCGTGAACACCAGCGGCGGTTTGCTCGCCAAGGGCCACCCGATCGGCGCGACCGGTGTCGCGCAGATCACGGAGTGCTGGTGGCAACTACGCGGCGAGGCGGGCGAACGCCAGATCGAGACGCGCAACGGCTACGCGCTGCAGCACAACGCGGGTGGGCGCGGTTCGGGTGTCGCCGTGGTCAACATCCTGACGAACCGGAACGACGCGTCGTGACGCAGACCGACCTGCGCATCGAGCGCGACACCGACGGCGTCGGCCGTATCGTTCTCGCCCGCCCCGAGGCGAAGAACGCGCTGACGGTCGGGATGCGCGACGGCATCACCGACGCCATTCGCGAGTTCCGCGCCGATCCACAAGTCCGGGCGGTGCTCGTCACGGGCGAAGGCGACGCGTTCTGCGCGGGTATGGACCTGTCGGCCTCGACGGTGACGCAAGCGGGCAA
>DASYJT010000420.1:0-13536 GCA_035996165.1 Acidimicrobiia bacterium | reverse complement strand
ACCAGTCGGTCTCGACCTCCGGACCTTCGGCGACCTTGTAGCCGAGACCCACGAAGACGTCCTCGAGCTCGCGCCAGATGCGGGTGACCGGATGCATGTGCCCGCGCACGTATTCGTGCCCGCCGAGGGTGAGGTCGAGTCGGTCGCGCGTCGCGGAGAGGGCCGCCGCCTGGGCGCCGAGCACTTCGAGGCGCTGCGCGTGCGCGGCCTCCAGCTCGGCGCGCGCACCCGAGACCGCCTTGCCGACGACGGCCCGCTCCGAGCCGTCGACACTCTTGATCGCCTCGCGGATCTCGTTCAGCGCCGAAGACTTCCCGAGGAATCGCCGTTCGGCCTCGGCGAGATCGTCGAGCGAGCCGGCGTGTGCGAATGCATCCGATCCCTCGCGGGCGACGGCCTCGGCGCGTACGACGAGATCGGTGGCAGCGGTCATCAACCGGGCGCCCGGCGTTGGCGGGCGGCCTCGAAGACCAATGCGGTCCCGGCCATGGCGACGTTGATCGACTCCCCCGCCGCCATCGGAAGCGTCACCGTGGCGTCGAGCGGAAGTGCACCGTCGAGCCCTTCGGTCTCGTGACCCAGCACGAGGGCGGTCGGTGCGCGCAGATCGAAGCTCTCGGGCGGGGCACCGCCGGTCGCGGCCGCGCCCAGACGCGTGACACCTTGGGCGCCGAGCGCTTCCAGGATCTCCACGGCAGCCCTGCCCTCCACGATGCGAACTGCGAAACACGCGCCGGCCGAGGCGCGCACGACCTTCGGATTGTAGGCATCGACCGATCCGCGCCCGAGGACGATTACCTGCGCACCCGCGGCCGCGGCGCTGCGCATCAGCGTGCCCGCGTTCCCCGGGTCGCCGAGCCGGGCAGCCACGACCACGAGGTCGGCGCCCTCGAGTGCTTCGACTCCGGCGCGCTGCATCGCGGCGAGCGCGAAGACGGGCTGCGGGTTCACGGTGTCGCCCACCCGCGCCTCGGCGTAGGTGTCGAGCCCTCGCAGCGCGACGCCCGAGGCCGCGACCCGGCCGGCGACGGCATGCATATCGTCGGTGGCGTCGACCCCGACGTAGCACTCGAGGAGCTCGACCCCGCGGTCGAGCGCGGCCTCGATCACCCGCGGACCCTCGCACACGAAAATGCCTTCGGCGTCGCGCGCGCGCCGCTCGCGCAACAACGCCCTCAGGCGTTTGATCTGCGCCTTGGTCGCGAATTGCTCAGGCTGCGTCGAGGGCACCGCGTGCGGTCTCGACCAGCGCCGAGAACGTCGCCGGCTCGCGCACGGCGAGGTCGGCGAGCATCTTGCGGTCGACGTCGATCTCCGCGGCCTTCAAACCGGCCATGAAGCGCGAGTACGACATGTCGTGCTCGCGGCAGGCCGCGTTGATACGGACGATCCAGAGCCGGCGGAACTCGCCCTTGCGCGCCCGACGGTCGCGGTACGCGTAGCGGAGCGAGTGCATGACCTGCTCGTTCGCCTTGCGAAAATGACGGCTCCGCGCGCCGGTGTAGCCCTGCGCCTCTTCGAGGATCGCACGACGGTGCTTCTTGCCGCTGACTGAACGCTTGACCCGGGCCATTCGACTACCTCCCCAGCATGCGCTTGATGCGCTTCTTGTCGCCGCCGACGACTTCCGCCTCGTTCCCGAGGCGACGCGTGCGGCTCGACGGCTTGTGCTCGAGCAGGTGGTCTCGGTACGCGTGGCGGCGGAGAATCTTGCCAGTACCGGTGATCTTGAAGCGCTTGGCCGCGCCGCGGTGCGTCTTCATCTTCGGCATCGAATTTCCAGTCGGTCGGTCAGACGTTGGCCGCTTGCGCGGTCGGTTTCGCCTTCGGCTTACGAATCGGATTGAGCACCATCACCATGTTGCGGCCGTCCTGCTTGGGAGCAGATTCGACGATCGCGATCTCGGCGACACGCTCGGCAACCTTCTCGAGGATCCGCCGCCCGAGCTCCGGATGGGCCATCTCACGACCCCGGAACATGATCGTCAGCTTGACTTTCGACCCCTCTTCGAGGAAGCGCTCTACGTGCTTCATCTTGGTGTCGTAGTCGTGCGAATCGATCTTCGGACGGAACTTCATCTCCTTGATGACAACATTCGACGCGCGTTTTCGCGATTCCTTGCGCCGCTGGTCCTGCTCGTACTTGTACTTGCCGTAGTCCATGATCTTGCAGACCGGCGGATCGGCATTGGCGGCGACCTCGACCAGGTCGAGTCCGGACTCGCGGGCGATGCCGAGCGCGTCCGGGAGTGCTCTCACTCCCAGCTGCGAGCCATCGGCGCCGATGAGGCGGACCTGGCGAGCGCGAATGCGATCGTTGATGCGGGCGTCGTCTGTGGCCAGTGCGGCATCACCTCGTGTCGTTGGGCCGCCGACGCGAAAACGACGGCGGAGCTTCGGGAAGCGTCCACCGTCGCGCCGAACGTCGTTCGGCTCCTCACAACGGACCCGACGTGACCATAGCGGTGAAGCCGGGCCAGTCGGGTGGGGACGCAACCTTTTGGGTAGCGTCCCACTTCCCTCGATTGTCGACGCGGGAGGATAGTCGAGCGTGAGCGGACTTTGGACACCTGGGAGCGGCGAACCCTCGGAACCCGCCGGGGGCCCCGACGACGTTCCGGACCTCGGGACGAGCGAACCGGCGCCCACACCCGAGGAGCTCGAGGCGGTTCGCGAGCTGCACCAACGGCTCGCGGCGACTCCGGTCGCCGACGTCATCGTCAACCATGCGATCGGGATCTGGCAGCTGGCCCTCGTGCATCTGGGCGTGGTGACTCCCCCGGACGACCAGGGGCGGCGCCCCCCGCCCGATCTGGCCTCGGCCGGCCTCGCGATCGACGCGCTCGCGGCTCTCGTCGACGGGTTGGCCGACCGGCTCGGTGAGGGCGAGGAGATGCTCCGGGACGCGCTGCGCCAGGTGCAGATGCTCTTCGTCGAGATCGCCGACGCGACGGACGGCTGACCTTCTACAAATCGGCGACCTGGATATCAGCAAGGTGGGCGGCGTCGTTGAAGCGGACGAGGCGCCACTCGCGGCCCGTCCAGCGCCATTCCGTCAGCGACGTGTTGAGGGTCTCGCGCGTGACGCCGAATCCGCTGCGCATGCCGAGGTTGCCGAGCGTCACGAAGCTTGCGCCGACGGTACCGCCGTGCCCGACTACGACGACCGTCTCGCCGGGATGCTCGTGTGCGAGCCGCCGGAGGCGCGCGCCCACGCGCACGTAGTACTCGGCCCACGTCTCCCCGTCGGGCGCGCGCCGGTGGAATGGGTCGTCGACGTCGCCGGTCGGCGGAAAGCGAAGGGCGAGCTCCTCGAAGGTCAGTCCTTCGGCCGAGCCGGGGTGGATCTCGCACCAATCGCACTCGGCAACCGGCGCGACGTCGCCGATCGCGGGCCCGAGAACGGCGGCAGTCTCGATCGAACGGGCGAGGATGCTCGTGTACACCGCGTCGACGGTTCCGAGCTCGTCGGTTCTTACGAGCCGATCGCGAAGTGCTTCGGCCTGCGTTCGTCCGAGGTCGGAGAGTCCGGTGCAGGTCGCGTGGCCGACGAAGAGTCGCGCCGCCTGCGCGCGCGATTCGCCGTGGCGGATCACGACGAGCCTTGTATCGCTCGGGCTCACGCGGCCGTCACGGCCGCGGCCTCCCAGCGTCCGCGGTGGCCGGGGACGACGTCGAACTCCACTTGCGTGCCGACGGCGATGGTGCGGGTGCCGTCGGCGATCACGGTGGCGTGGAACGGATAGATCGTGCCGTCGGAGCCGACGATCTCACCCAAGCCGCTCGCGGTCTCGAACCGCTCGACCGCGCCGCGCACGCTTATTGCACGATCTTGGAGATCGGCAGCTCGAGGATGCCGGTAGCCCCGTGATCCTTCAGCGCCGGGATCAAGATATTGATGTCGCTCTTGGCCACGACGGTCTCGACCGCGTAACCGTCTTCGCCGTAAAGCTTCGACACGGTCGGCGACTTGAGCGCGGGCAGCAAGGCGATCACCGCGCCCAGGTTCGCCTCATCGACGTTCAGCTTCACGAGCACGCGACCCCGTGCTTCCAGCGCCCCGAGCAGCAGGGTCTGGAGCTGCTCCATGGCACGGCGCTTGTCGTCGTCGGCGTGGGAGACGGGATTGGCGATGAGCTCGGTGTACGACACGAGGATCGTGTCGAGCACCCGCAGCCCCGCGGCGCGCAAGGCCCGGCCCGTCTCGGTGATCTCGACCACCGCGTCGGCGATCTCGGGGATCTTCGCCTCGGTGGCGCCGTACGACAGCGTGATCCGCGCGTCGACGCCGTGCTTCTCCAAGAAGCGCCGCGTCAGCTCCGGGTACTCGGTGTGCACCCGGACATCGGGCGGAAGATCGGCGACCGACTTCCACGGCGAGTCGCCCGCGACGGCGAGCACCATACGGATCGGGCGGGCGGTGGCCTTCGAATAGTGCAGCTCGGTGAGCGTCACGACCTCGACGCTGGTCTCCTCGATCCAGTCGCGGCCGGTGACCCCGACGTCGAAGAGGCCGTCGGCGACGTACCGGGGGATCTCCTGCGGCCGCAGGATGGTGACGTCGACGACGCGCGGGTCGTCGATCGTGGCCTTGTAGTCGACGTCGGAGGCGCGGGTGAGCGCGAGGTCGGCGTCCTCGAAGAGTTGGAGGGTGGCCTTCTCGAGCGAGCCCTTCGGCAGGACCAGGCGGAGCACGCCGTCAGGATAGGTGGTCGCCGGCCAACAGCAGCCGGTATCCCAGGTCGATCTCGGTGAGGTCGCGCAGCTCGCCGTGACGCTCGTCCCAATCGCCGCGCTCGAGATCGAGACGCAGCCGGTCGGTCCCCCGCTTCCGCACGACCGGGTCGAGCTGGGCGAGAGCCGACATGCCGTCCTGCACCGCCGGATCGAGATACGCCTCGGGCCGGTTCCAGTAGCAGCCCGCGAAACCGTCGGAGCAGTCGGCGGGCACGAGCACCGGCTCAACGTCTTGCACAGCGAGGCTCGCCGCAAGCCGGTCGAGGCCGGGCGCGGCGCGCTCGGATGCGAGGTCGAGTATCTCGGGGAAGTACTCGGGGACGAGCCACAGCGTCCACGCCGCGGACGGCTCGTAGAAGAAGATCACCTGCCGCGCCGCAACGCGCTGCATCTCGCGCAAGCCGGCTTCGAGATCGTCCCAGTGATGCACCGTCAAGACCGCGAGCGCGACATCGAAGGCACCATCGGAGAAGGGCATGGCCTCGGCAACGGATTGCACCGCCGACGCGGTTCCGGCCGCGCGCTGTTGCAACATCGTGAGCGACGGATCGACGGCGACGACGAACCGGTCGTCGGGCTCGTAGTTACCGGTACCGGCGCCGACATTCACCACGCTCGCCGCGCGCCCGAGCGCAGCGGTGACTCGGCTCGCGATGCGCGGATCGGCGCGGCGGGTCGCGGTGTAGGTACGGCCGATCGAGTCGTAGCGAGTCACGGGAGATCGCGCAGCAGCGACACCATCTCGATCGCCGTCAGGGCCGCCTCCTCGCCCTTGTGCCCCTCTTTGCCCCCGAGGCGGTCGCGAGCCTGTTCACGGTCGTCGACGGTGAGCACGCCGAAGATCACGGGCACACCGGTGTCGAGCGCCGCGCGCGTGATGCCGGCCGCGGTCTCGCCCGCGACGTATTCGAAATGCGCGGTCTCGCCCCGGATCACGGCGCCGAGGCAGATGACCGCGTCGACGGTGCCCGACGCCGCGAGACGCTTCGCCACGAGAGGCGACTCGAACGCGCCTGGCACCCACAACACCATGACGTCGGCGGCGTCGTGCTTGTGCAGGATGCGCTCGGCGCCGTCGAGCAGCTCCTCGGTGATGTCGCGGTTGAATCGCGCGACGACGATCGCGAACCGCATCCCACTCGCGTCGAGCGCCCCCTCGCGTGCTGCGTACTCGCCCATTGCCTAGGAACCTCCGAGCTCCTCGTCGATGGTGTTCTCGGGATCGATCCCGAGCATGTGACCGAGCTTGTTCTGTTTGGTGCGCAGATACGCGATGTTCTCGGCGTTCGGCTCGACGTGCACGGGTACGCGCTCGACGATCTCCAGACCGAATCCTTCGATACCGCCGTACTTGGCCGGGTTGTTGGTCATCAATCGCATCGTCGTGACGCCGAGATCGACGAGGATCTGCGCGCCGACGCCGTACTCGCGAGAGTCGGCCGGAAAGCCGAGGTCGAGATTCGCCTCGACGGTGTCGCGCCCTTGATCCTGCAGCGAGTACGCGCGCAGCTTGTGCCCGAGGCCGATACCCCGACCCTCGTGACCGCGCAGGTACACGACGACGCCTTCGCCTTCCTTCGCGACCTTCTCCAGCGCCCGGTCGAGCTGCACACCGCAGTCGCA
The DNA here is from genome assembly GCA_035996165.1 of Acidimicrobiia bacterium. Classification (GTDB taxonomy): domain Bacteria; phylum Actinomycetota; class Acidimicrobiia; order IMCC26256; family PALSA-610; genus PALSA-610. The sequence continues at coordinate 7,176 of DASYJT010000420.1, read as the reverse complement.
CCGCAGCGAACCGAACACGTCGCCGGTCAGGCACTCGCTGTGTACCCGCACCAGAACGTTTTCCTTGCCCGCGACCTCGCCGCGCACGAACGCGAGGTGCTCGGTGTTGTCGAGCAGCGACTCGAACACGTGGGCGGTGAAGTCGCCGTACTGCGTCGGGATACGGGCCTCCGAAACTCGGCGCACGAGCTTCTCGTGGTGACGACGGAACCGGATCAGGTCGGCAATCGTGACGAGCACGAGCCCGTGCTCTTCGGCGAACGCTTCGAGGTCGGGACGGCGTTGCATGGTGCCGTCGTCGTTCACGATCTCCGCGAGCACACCCGCCGGATAGCCGCCCGCCAGCCGGGCGAGGTCGACCGCGGCCTCGGTGTGACCCGCCCGCTTCAGCACGCCGCCCTCGCGATAGCGCAGCGGGAAGATGTGACCGGGCCGGGCGAGGTCGGCCGACGATGTCGATCCGCCGATCAGGGCCAACACCGTCGTGCAGCGGTCGGCGGCGGAGATGCCCGTAGTGGTGCCGACGCGCGCGTCGACCGACACCGTGAACGCGGTGCGCTGACCCTCGGTGTTCTCGCTGCCCGACACCATGAGCGGCAGCTGCAGCTCATCGAGCCGATCGCCTTCCAACGGAAGGCAGATCACGCCGCTGGTGTAGCGGATCATGAACGCCATCTTGTCGGGCGTCATCTTCTCCGCCGCGATGATGAGGTCGCCTTCGTTCTCGCGGTCCTCGTCGTCGACGACGACGACGAACTCTCCCCGCTTGACCGCGTCGATGGCGCGTTCTACGGATTCGAACTTCATGTTGAGCTCCGATCGGAGATGAGCAGCCGTTCCACGTACTTGGCAATGAGATCGACTTCGAGGTTCACGCGGGCACCGGGATCGCGAGCACCGAGCGTGGTGACCGCGAGCGTGTGCGGGATGACCGCGACCGCGAATCCGTCGTCGTGCACCGCGGCCACAGTCAGGCTGATGCCGTCAACCGTGATCGATCCCTTGTGTACGACGTAGCGCAGGATGTCGTCCGGTGCGTCGAACCGGAAGAGCTCGGAGCCGTCGGTTTGTGGAGCGCGCGAGTGCACGGTTCCGGTGCCGTCGACGTGACCCTGCACGAGATGACCTCCCATGCGGTCGGCCAGCCGCACCGGGCGTTCCAGATTGACCGGGTCACCGGGCGCAAGCTCGCCGAGGTTCGTGCGCGCCAGTGTTTCGACCACGGCGTCCGCAGCCCACGAACTGTCGGCGACCTCGACGACCGTGAGGCAGCAGCCGTTCACCGCGATCGAGGCGCCGATCGTGGCGTCGGCGAGCACCACGGTCGCGTCGATCTCGAGACGCGCGCCGCCGGCGTTCGGCGTGATCGCGCGCACCCGGCCGAGCTCCTCGACGATCCCGGTGAACATCAGCGCGTCTCCGTTCGGGGTTCGAGCTCGAGGCGTACGTCGTCACCGACACGGGCGACGGCCGCGATATTCCAACGGATTGCGTCGTCGATCGAACGGGGCCCGGGAAGCGCGAAACCGGGAACGCCGTCGACGCCGAGGAGCACCGGCGCGACGTACGCGACGACGCGCTCGGCGTGACCACCTTCGACGATGGCGCCGATGAGCTGGCCACCGCCCTCGACGAGAGCTTGGAGCACACCTTCGCGCCCGAGCAGCGCGAACGTGGCGTCGAGATCGACGCCCCGGCCACCCGCGCCGGGCGCGACCACTTCCACCTTGGCGCCGGCCGCGCGCCAGGCGTCGACGGCACCGGGCCGGGCGGCCTCGGTGGTGACGACGAACGTGGGGGCGAGGTCGAGGTCGAACAACGGCCCGTCGGCGGGAACGCGACCACGCGCGTCGAGCACAACCCGCAACGGCGAGCGGGCCGGGGCTACCGCGACGTCGCGCACTGTGAGCGTGGGCCGATCGGCCCGCGCGGTGCCCGCGCCGACGACGATCGCCTGACTGTCGGCGCGCAGCTCGTGCGCATCGGCACGGGCCTCGGGCGAGGTGATCCACTGCGAACTTCCGTCGGCCGCGGCCACCCGGCCGTCGAGGCTGAGCGCGAGCTTGGCGACGACGAACGCGCGGCCCGTGCGGCGGTGGTGCAGATACGGCGCGAGATCGCGTTCCGCTTCGTCGGTGCCGACTCCGGTGAGGACGTCGACGTGCGCGTCGCGCAGCCGCGCATATCCGCGGCCCGCAACCCGTTCGTCAGGATCGCCGACCGCAACGACGACGCGCGCGACACCCGCGTCGATCAGCGCGTCGGTGCACGGCGGCGTGTTGCCGTGATGGTTGCAGGGCTCGAGCGTGCAGTACGCGGTGGCACCCCGGGCGCGCTCCCCGGCCACCCGCAGCGCGGCGACCTCGGCGTGCGGACCGGTTGGGTACGGGCCGGTCGCGCCTTCACCGACGATCTCGCCCCCGGCGGATACGAGCACGCAGCCGACCGAGGGCCACGGTGCGGTGTGACGGCGCGCCGCGCGAGCAAGGGCGATCGCCCTGCGCATCAGCTCGTCGTCACGCTCGTCGCCCACGTGGGCTCCCATTGCCGGCGGGCCCGCGGGGAGCGGTTTCGACGACAGGAGACGGCGACGGCGACGCCGAACGGACGCGCTGACGCGCGCACGAATGCCGTAGCCGAACCCTCTCCCATCCGGACTCTCACCGTCGGCCCAGGGATTTCACCTGGTCGGCGCCCCGCTGGCTGCGGGGCGTTCGCGGGCTTTCACCGCCGGTCGGGACTTGCACCCAACCCCGAGGGCTTCAATTTTCAGTTACAAAAAGCGTACTGCCGGTCGTGCGGAATTGCAACGTGTTCTATTTCCGTGCAAACCCGCTGGTCACTGGCCCGCAACTCAGTGCGGCCGGCCGCCGCCGAGGAGGTCGAGGGCGTGCGGCGCAATCGCGAGGACGATCTCGAGTCCCTCGCGCGCGCCGCTCGCCGACCCGGGCAGGTTGCAGATCAACGCCTGCCCGCGGGTGCCGGCCACCGCCCGGGAGAGCATCCCGAACCCACGGCCGCCCTCGTCGCTCGCCCGCCGGATCGCTTCCACGATGCCCGGGGCTTCGCGCTCCACGATCGCACGGGTGCCTTCGGGGGTGAGATCTCGGGGCCCGAAGCCGGTGCCACCCGTCGTGACGACGAGGCCGGCGAAGCCGTCGGTCAACTCGACCAACGCCGCGGCGACCGCGTCGACGCCGTCGGCGGTGACCCGGTGCGTCACGACCTCGTAGCCCGCGTGACCCAGCGCCTCGACAAGAGCCCGCCCGCTGCTGTCGTCGCGCGTCCCGCCCGCCACACCGTCGGAGACGGTGAGGACCTTGGCGGCGAGCGTCATTCCGTGGTGCCGGCCGCGCGGATCGCGCGCGCCGCGGCCGCCGGGTCGTCGGCGCCGAAGATTCCCGTTCCCGAGACCAGGATGTCGGCACCCGCGTCGACCGCGAGGTGCGCGTTGTCGATCTTGATGCCGCCGTCGATCTCGATCTCGACCGGCAACGCGCGTTCGTCGATCATTGCGCGCGCGGCGCGCACCTTGTCGAGGACCTCCGGGATGAACGGCTGACCACCGAAACCGGTGTGGACGCTCATGACCAACAAGAGGTCGATCTCGGAGAGGTAGGGCTCGACCGCGTCGAAGGGCGTGTCGGGCTCGAACGACAACCCGACACGCATGCCGAGCGCGCGAATCTCGTCGAACAACAAGCGCGGATCGCCGAGCTCGATGTGCACAGTGCACCCGTCGGCCCCCGCGTCGGCGAAACCCGACAACAGCACACCCGGGTTGTCGACCATGAGGTGGCAGTCGAGGAAGAGGTCGGTGTACTTGCGCAGCGCCTTTACGACGGGCGGACCGATCGAGAGGTTCGGCACGTAGTGACCGTCCATGCAGTCGACGTGCAGCAGATCGGCGACCCCGGCGACGCGCGCGACGTCGTCGGCGAGATGCGCGAAGTCGGCGGCCAGGATCGAGGGAGCGACCTTCATACGGCGGAGGCTACGGCACCGCTCACGCGGAGACCGGCACGCGTCGCTCGAGGGTCAGCACGAACATCCCGTCGGTATGGGCGTCGGACGGCAGGAGGATCGCGCCGCGCCCGAGCCGGCGCCACGGTGCCGGCGGCGCGGGTTCCGCCTCGAACTCGACCAGCTCCGTGCGCGCCCACTCGTCGACGTCGAGCGTCTCCTCCCTCGACAACGTGCAGACCGCGTAGACGAGGCGACCGCCGGGCTTGACCGCGACGGCCGCGGCCGCCAACAGGACGCGCTGCAACGCCGAGAGGTCGCGCACGTCATCGGGCTGAACCCGCCAGCGGGCATCCGGGCGGCGGCGCAACACGCCGAGCCCGCTGCACGGCGCGTCGAGGAGCACCCGGTCGAAGGCGCCGGCCCGCACCGGAGGGTTCCGGCCGTCGGAGATGATCGTGGAGACCGTGTCGCGCACGCCGATCCGTTCGGCCGCGCGGAGCACCGTGCGCACCCGGCCCGCGTGCAGGTCGGCGGCGACGACGATCCCGGCACCCGCCATGCGCTCGGCGGTCGCCGTGGCCTTGCCGCCCGGCGCGGAGGCGATGTCGAGCACGCGATCGCCCGGTTGCGCGTCGAGGATCGCGACGATCGCCTGACTCGCCTGGTCCTGCGGGGTCGCCCGGCCCTCGGAGATCGCGGGCAACACGGCGAGGTCGCCGGTGTGCCGCAACAACAGCGCGCCCGGCACGAGCGTGCCCGGCTGCACGTCGGCGCCCGCCGCCACGAGCTCCGCGGTGAGCGCGTCGGTCGTGGTTTTCCGCGGGTTCACACGCAGCGTGACGGGCGGCGCGGCGTTGTCGAGCTCGAGGGTTGCGATCGCGTCGTCGGTGCCGAACGCGTCGACGAAGGTCCGCACGATCCAATCCGGGTGCGACGTGCGCAGCGCGATCGACTCGATGTCGGCGCCCTCCGGGAGGGGGAACGGCGGTCCCTTGCGGGCCAGCGCGCGCAACACACCGTTCGCGAACCCGCGCGCACGTTCGTCGACGACGCCGACCGTCTCGCCGACTGCGGCGTGGGCCGGAACGCCGATCAGCAACTGGTAGGCGCCGAGCCGGAGTGCGGCGCGCACCGACGGATCGAGCGACGCGATGCCGCGGTTGGAGACCCCGGCGAGCATGAAGTCGAGGGCGCGCTGCATGCGCACGGTGCCGTAGACGAGGTCGGTGACGAGCGCGCGGTCGCGCGGGGCGAGCGTCGAGTTCCGCAACGCCCGGGGCAGCAGAATGTGCGCGAACGCGCCGTCCTCGATGCGCAGCAACGCGTCGAGCGCCACCTGCCGCGACGACTCGGCGGGAACCTGACTCATGTGGGATCGACCGCGAGATCGCCCCGTACTCCGGCGCGCCAGGCGGCGGCCGTCATCGCCCGCTTGCCTTCGGGCTGCACCTCGTCGAGCGCGAGTGCGCCGCTCGCGGTCCCGAGGACGCCGTCACGATCGACGGCGCCGGGCGCCACGGGCGCGGTTGCGTCGGCGTCGATCTCGTGCGCGCGCCACACCTTCACCCGGCGGCCGCCGACGCGAAACCACGCGCCCGGTCGCGGATTGCCCGCGCGCACGACGCGCGCGAGCTCGGCCGCGCCAACTTGGGGATCGAGGCGGAACTCGTCGACGGTGAGCTTGTCGGCGTAGGTCGGTTCACCCACCTGCGGTTCGGGCACCGCACTCGGGACCTGCGGCAGATGGACTCGCAGGAGCTCGGTCCCTGCGTCGACGAGGCGGGCGTGGAGCTCGCCCGCGGTCTCGTCCGGCCCGATGGGCACGCGCGCGCGGGCGAAGACCGGCCCGGTGTCGAGACCGGCTTCGATGCGCATCAGGTCGACGCCGGTCTCGAGATCACCGGCGAGGATCGCGCGCTCGACCGGCGCCGCGCCGCGCCAACGAGGGAGCAGGGAGAAATGGAGGTTGACGAAGCCGTGGGGCAGCGCCTCGAGCAACGAAACCGGGAGGAGCTGACCGAACGCCACGACGACACCGAGCTCGGCGCCGCTGGCGCGCACTTCGTCGACCACCTCGCGTGCCTTCTCCGGCGTAAGGACGCGCAAGCCGAGCTCCAGCGCGGCGGCCTTGACCGGTGACGGATCGGCACCCGCGCCGCGCGTGCGCCGCCGGTCGGGTTGGGTGACGACGAGTGCGATGTCGTGATTGTCGTCGACGAGCGCGTGCAGCGGCGGTACGGCGGCGGCGGGCGTACCGAGATAGACGATGCGCACAGGTGGACGTTACGGGTCAGAGCGCGTGGGTGCGGCCGCCGGGCGTGCGCACACCCATGCCTTGCTCGCGCAGCTCGCGCATTGCGATCTTGCGTTGGTCGCCGTCGAGGCGGTCGAGCATCAGCACACCGTCGAGGTGGTCGATCTCGTGGAGGAAGATCCGGCCGAGCAGCTCGTCGCCCTGGATCACGACCTCGTTGCCGTCGAGGTCGAGTCCCTTCACCGTCACGAGCTTCGGGCGGACGATGTCGAAGGCCAACCCCGGCAGGGAAAGGCATCCCTCTTCGTACTCCCATTCACCGCTCGACTCGACGATCTCGGGATTGAGGAGCACGTGCGGACCGCTCTCGTCCGGGACCTCGTACACGAAGAAGCGCTTCTGCACGCCGACCTGCGGGGCCGCGAGCCCGACGCCCGGCGCCTCGTGCATCGTCTCGTACATCGCGTCGACGAGCTTCACGAGCCCACCGTCGATGTCGGTCACCTTGGCGGTCGGTCGCTTGAGGACGGGGTCGCCGAAGACGCGGATCGTGTGAGTTGCCACGGCGAGCATGGTAGCGGTGGCGTTCAGTGGCTCCGGTTACACACGCGGCGGGTCGACGACAGCACGCACGCGGCCGACCGCGCGACCCGCGGGGAGGCTCCGGCCGAGCGCGCCCGCGAGAGCGTCCCAATCGGGTGCGTGCACCAGCGCACGTCCGTCGGTCGGCCCGAACACCTGCACGGCTTCGTTCGCGAGCTCGGAGACACGCAGCGCTTCGACGGTTGCCGCCAGAGCGCCGTCGGCGCCCGCGATCTCCGCGAGCGCACCGAACGGCGGGTACGCGAGCGTGCGCCGGTATTCGATCTCGGTCGCGGCGACCGACGCCGGATCGCCGTGCACCATCGCCTGCACCACGACGTGATCGGGTATCCGCGTCTGGAGCAGCACGAGGG
>DASYJT010000419.1:0-3884 GCA_035996165.1 Acidimicrobiia bacterium | reverse complement strand
ACCGCCGCCGACCTTGCACCGAAGGTGCGGGTCAACGCCATCGCGGTCGGCTCGATCGCAACCAGCGCGCTCGAGACGGTGCTCGACAATCCCGAGATCCACGACGAGATGGTCCGCCGTACGCCGCTGAAGCGCCTCGGCGTGCCCGAGGACATCGCATTGTGCGCGCTCTATCTCGCGTCGCCGGCCGGCAGCTTCGTCACCGGCAAGCTCTTCGAGGTCGACGGCGGTCTCGAAGAGGCCAACCTCGAGCTCGGCCTCCCCGACCTCACCTGAAACCCCCAAAATCCTGCCAACAGTTGGCAGGAAAAACGTTGGTGGGCAACGATTTCCCTGCCAACAGTTGGCAGGAAAAGCGTTCGTGGGGAACGAATTCCCTGACAACTGTTGGCAGGAATTTGGGGTCAGTTGTCGAGGAGGTCGTGTACCGCGTCGGGGAGGGCAAAGCCGTTCTCGCCGGGGCCCCACGGGAACACTTGCACGACCGACTCGACCGCGATCGGTCCGTAGACGTGCGGGAACTCGCCCGCGAACGCGTCGGCCGACGGTTCCCAGCGCAGCTCGCTCGTCAACAACGACGGCTCGATGCACAGCAATACGAGGTCGGGAATGTCGCGGTAGAACCAGTCGGCGACGTGGTTCACCTGCGTCGGCAATGAGCAGTGGATGAAGCCCTCGGTCTCGAGGCTCGGAGCGCGGTAGGAGCCGTCGCGCAGCGCGGCGTCCCATTCGGGCGCGGTGGTGATGTGGAAGATGAGGCGGGTCACGGCCGGCGAGCCTAGGCAGACCGGTACCGTGACCACCGATGCCCGCGTACGCCCTCCTCCTCCGTCCCGCCGCGAATCGCCTCTACAGCAAGGGCGCGGCGGCGCTGAATGCAGCCGAGATGGCCGTACTCGACGAGCGGGTGCTCGACGCCTCGCTGCAGGCCGTGGCGCCCGCCGTCATCGGCGGGGTGGAGTACGTGCGCTTCGAGACCGCCGATCTGCTCACGCCGCACGACGTCGCCCACCTCTCGAACCTGTCCTCGGCGTTCGCCCTGTTTCGCATCACCGACGACGGCGACAGCCTCGTGCCGGTGACGCTCACGCCCGTCGCGCACCTCGACGACGACCTGCTCACCATCCAGCGCTACAAGGGCAAGACCAACGAGCAGTTCACCAAGTTGCTGTTCAATGTCACGCTTGCCGCGTCGGCGCAGGGGCGCGACTGGCCCGGGCAACGGCTCCGAATCCTCGACCCGGTGTGCGGCCGCGGAACCTCGCTCAACCAGGGTCTGGTCTACGGCTTCGACGTCGACGGCATCGAGATCGATCGCGCCGCGTACGACGCGTACCAGACCTTCTTCGTCACGTGGTTGAAGGACAAACGGTTCAAGCACCAGGTCCACACCATGCCGCTGCGGCGCGAGACGAAGATCGTGGGGCGCCGGCTCGAAGTCGTGTTCGCGCGCGACAAAGACGAGTACAAGGCCGACGACGTGCAGCGCGTCCGCCTGGTGAACGACGACACCACCCAAGCCGGTGAGCACTACCGCAAGCCCGTGTTCGACGCGGTGATCGGCGACCTTCCCTACGGCGTGCAGCATGCGAGTCGTACGAAGTCGGATGGCCGAGCCAAGCCCGACGCGCGCAACCGCCGCCCCGACGATCTGCTCGACGCCGCGCTCGACGGATGGATCGGAGCGATGAAGCCCGGCGCCGCGATCGGGTTGTCGTGGAACGTCAAGGTGCTCAAGCGCGACGAGCTCGTCGGCGTGTTGGGGCAACACGGCCTCACGCTCGCGTCCCCTCCCGAGGACACGAGCTTCGAGCACCGCGTCGACCAGTCGATAACCCGCGACCTCGTGGTCGCGGTCAAACCCTGACCGCTACGGCCGCGGCTGCGAGAGTGCGAGACCGTTCTCGCGCATCACGAGCCGGATCTGTTCGGCCGTGAACGTCGGGAGGTCGTCGACGAACGACTTCGGATCGGCGAGACCCTCGGCGTGCGGGTAGTCGGAGCCGAAGATCATCTGCGTCGTGCCCAGCTCGTCGCGGAGCTCTTCGAGGTCGTCCTCGTAGTACGGCGAGACCCACACGTGGTTCTGCACCTGTTCGACGGGATCGACACCGTCGTACGCACCCGGGATCTGACCGAACGACTTCTTCAGCGCCTTCAACAGCAGGCCGACCCACTCCGATCCGCTCTCGATCGTCGCGACGCGCAGGTTCGGGTGGCGGCGCAGCACACCGTGACACGCGAGCGCGGCGATCGTGTCGTAGATCGGGCGGTGGCCCCCGGTGACGTTGCGGAACGGGTCGTTGCGGAACGCCTGGAAGTCGCCGCCGCCGCCCCACTCGTCGGCGTAGCGGTTGTAGCCCGCGTCACCCGAGTGATACGCCGCGAGCACGCCCGCCTCCGCGAGCCGCGCCCACATCGGGTCGTAGACGCGATCGCCCGGGCTGCGGGAGAATCCGGGGCCGCGCACCGGGCCGGAACGCATGACCACCACGTGCGCGCCGTTCTCGAGCGCGTACGCGACCTCCTGCTCGGCGCGTTCCGGGTCCTGCAGCGCGATGTAAGGAGCGGCGTAGATCCGGTCTTCGTAGTTGAAGGTCCAGTCGTCGAGCATCCACTCGTTGAACGCGTGGAACACGTCGTGCACCGCGGCGGGGTCGTGCAACAACGCCTCTTCGACACCGACACCGAGCGTCGGGAACAAGAAGCACGCCTGCAATCCCTGCGTGTCCATCAGCTTCACGCGCGCCTCGGGCTCGCGGTACGCGGGATTGATCGGCTCGAGCTCGCCGAACGCGGCGCGGATGTCGTCGCCCGCCTGCTTGCCGCGGAAGTAGTCGTCGAGGCAGCCCGGACGCGCGACCGGATCGAACGTGGGGTTCGGGATGAATCGGAAGATCTTGTTGTCGACGATCATCCGGCGCTTGCCGTCGATCTCGGCCCACTGCACGAGCTTCGAGCGATGCTTGGGCAAGTGGCGGATGAAGGCGTCGGTCGCCTCGTAGTAGTGATTGTCGGCGTCGAACACGTCGAAATCGACGGTACCCATTGCGACCTCCAGGACCTGGTCCGTGGCTCCAAAATCTAGAACGTCGTTCTAGTCTAGCCCGCCGGGAGTCGCTCCGCCCGCAGCGCCGACCGCCGGAGCTTGCCCGCGTCGTCGCGTAGCGCCTCACCGGTGAACTCGAACGTCCGCGGAATCTTGTACCGGACGAGGCGTTCGCCGAGATGCGCCCGCAGCTCGTCGAGGTTGATCTCGGTGCCGTCGTCGGTCTGCACGATCGCGTGCACGACGTTGCCGAGGTCGTCATCCGGAAGCCCGATGACCGCGCACGAACGCACCCGCGCGTGCTCGTCGAGCGCGGACTCGATCTCCGCCGGGTAGATGTTCGCGCCCCCCGCGAGGATCATGTCGGTCTGGCGGTCGCTCAGGTAGAGGTATCCGTCGGCATCGAGCGAGCCCATGTCGCCGAGCGACTCCCAACCGCCTTCGATCCGCCTGGCCTCGGCGCCCACATAGCGATACGTGCGGATGTTCTCGTCGTCGGAGGGACGCATGAACACCTCACCGACCTCGCCCGCGGCAGCTTCGGTGCCGTCGGCCCGCAACACCTTGAACTGCGTGACGTTGACCTTGCCGACCGAACCGCGGTGCGCCATCCACTCGACGCCGGTGATGATCGTCGCCGCCTGCGCTTCGGTGCCGCCGTAGAGCTCCCAGATCGTCTCCGCGCCCAACCAGTTGATCCACTCTTCCTTCAGCCACGCCGGACAGGGCGCGGCGAGGTGCCAGAGGATGCGTAGGGACGAGACGTCGTATTTCGCCTTGACCTCGTCCGGCAGGCGCCAGATCCGGCCCATCATGGTCGGCACCATGTAGACCC
>DASYJT010000418.1:0-1929 GCA_035996165.1 Acidimicrobiia bacterium | reverse complement strand
GTGAACGAGCCGGGGTCGGCGCCTTCGCCCTCGACGCCGTTGGTCACCGTCTCGATCACCGCGCTCGGGCACGGCGGTCCCGACGACGGGCTCGACCTCCCCGAAGAGGTGTTGCAGGCCCGCAGCGGCAGCCTCTCCGCGCACGGGCACATGCACCTGCCGCCGTTGACGGTCGGCGGACATCTGGGCGAGTACGTCGTCGGCGCGTTCGCGGCGCTCGGCGCGGTGACGGCGTGGTGGCGGGCGTCGCGTACGGGCCGGGCGGAGACGGTCGACGCGTCGATGCTCGAAGCGATCCAGATGACCTACGTCACGGTGCCCACGCTCATGGCGCGCTTTCCGGGTGGACGCGCGCAGTCGTTCCGCTGGGTGATGATCCCCGGCAACGAGCCCACCGGCGACGGGCGCTTCGTCGGGATCACGACGGTCACCGCGCAGCAGTGGCAGGCGTTGGCCGGGGTCATCGGTCGGCCCGACCAGGCGGCCGACGGCGAGCTCGGCACGATGATCGGGCGCTTCCGGCGCGCGGAGGAAGTCGTCGGCGCGATCCACGCGTACACCGAGGCGCACACCGCGGAAGCCATCGTGGAGGCGTGTGTCGAGGCGCGGGTTCCTGCCGCGATTGTCGGCAACGGTGCGGAGCTCCCGCGCAACGAGCAGCTCGCGGCGCGCGACGTGTTCGTGCGCCAACCGGATGAGTCGTGGATCCGGCCGCGTGCACCGTTCCGGTTCCACGGGGTGGGCGATCGTGAGCTCGCCGCGCCGACCGACGCATCGGGCAGCTGGTCGCCGCGGAGTCGACCCCGCGCCGTCGGCGCCGGCGTTCCCGGCGAGCGACCGCTCGCGGGCATTCGCGTGCTCGACTTCACCGCGTTCTGGGCCGGTCCGGCCGCGACCGCCTGGTTGGCGTCGATGGGCGCCGACGTCGTGAAGGTCGAAGCGGTCCAACGTCCGGACGGCATCCGGTTCAGCGCCGCGGTCCGCCCCGCCGACGACCCGCAGTTCTACGAGAAGTCGGCCCTTTTCCACGCGTGCAACCTTTCCAAGCGGGGTATCACGCTCGACCTGAACCATCCCGGCGGCCTCGCGATCGCGAAGCGGCTCGTGGCGCGCAGCGACGTCGTCGCCGAGAACTTCACCCCACAGGTGCTCGAACGCTTCGGCCTCGACTGGGACACGGTGCACGCGCTGAACCCCGAGGCGATCATGTTGCGCATGCCGGCGTTCGGTCTCGACGGCCCGTGGCGCGCCCGCGGCGGATTCGCGCAGACGATGGAGCAGCTCACCGGGATGGCGTGGGTCACCGGCTACGAGAACGGCCCGCCGATCATCCCCGGCGGTCCGGTCGACCCGATGGTCGGGGCGCACGCCGCGCTCGCGCTCGTCGCCGCGCTCGAGCACCGGGCGCGCACCGGCTCCGGTCAGCTCGTCGAGGTGCCGCTGGTCGAGGTGGCGACCGCGGTCACGGCCGAGCAGGTGATCCGTTACTCGATCGACGGCACGATGCTCGAACGGCGCGGCGCGGGCGGTGTGTACGCGTGCACCGGCGACGACGCGTGGGTCGCGATCGATCGCGAACGCGATCCGATGACCCCCGACGAGCGTTCGGCATGGTGCGCGAGCCGCACTCCCGACGAAGCGGCACGCGCCGCGCTCGCGCAGGGCGTCCCCGCCGCCGCCATGATCCCGGGTTTCGCAACCCTCGACGACGCGCAGATGCGGGCCCGCGGCTTCTTCGAGCAGGTCGCAAATCCGTTGGTCGGCGACCAGCACTACCCGACCTGGCCGGTGCGCCTTTCCGCCGGGCCTGCGCGCGTGTGGACCGCGCCCGCGCCGACCCTCGGTCAGCACACCGACGAGATCCTGCGCGAGCTCGGCATCGACGACGCCGAGCTCGCTCGCCTCGCCGCCGAGCACGTCATCGGAACC
>DASYJT010000417.1:0-2797 GCA_035996165.1 Acidimicrobiia bacterium | reverse complement strand
AGGTCGAATACCGCTCGGCGGGGACGGTCGAATTCGTCGTCGACGCCGCGACCGGAGAGCACGCGTTCCTCGAGGTGAACACCCGGCTGCAGGTCGAGCACCCGGTGACCGAGATGGCGACCGGCATCGACCTCGTCGAATGGATGGTGCGCCTCGCGCGCGGCGACCTGCCGCCTCTGGCCGAGCTGGCGGCCGCGGCGGGGCCGCGCGGCGCGGCAATCGAGGCGCGCTTGTACGCGGAGGACCCGGCGCACGGTCACCGGCCCAGCGCGGGCACCGTCACCGAATGGGTCGCGCCCACGAGCGCGCGCGTCGACACGTGGGTGGCGCTCGGCACCGAAGTGACGTCGTACTACGACCCGCTCCTCGCAAAGATCGTCGTGCGGGGTGACGACCGCGCCGACGCGATCGCGGCCCTCGCCCGTGCGCTCGACGAAATGCGCGTCGGTGGGATCGAGACGAATCTCGCGTTGTTGCGCGCCGCGGTCGGCGAGCCGCGCTTCCGGGCGGGCGGAGTCACCACCTCGCTGCTCGACGATGTCGCGGACGCGCGCCTCGAAGCCGTCGTCGAGGTCGTGGTTCCGGGCGCGCAGACGACCGTCCAGGACTTTCCGGGACGGCTCGGCTACTGGGCCGTGGGCGTGCCGCCGTCGGGGCCGATGGACGACCTCGCCTTCCGGTACGCGAACCGGCTCGTCGGCAACCACGCCGGCGCCGCCGCGCTCGAGTGCACGATGACCGGTCCGACGCTGCGCTTCGGGGCCGCCGCGACGATCGCGCTGACCGGGGCGCGCATGGACGCCGCGCTCGACGGCGAACCGGTCGAGTGGTGGACCGCGTTCGCGGTCGAGGCCGATCAGGAACTGCGGTTGGGTGCGGTCGAAGGGGCCGGCGCGCGCAGCTACCTCTCCGTGCGCGGTGGGCTCGACGTGCCCGGCTATCTCGGTTCGCGGTCGACCTTCATCCTCGGCCGGTTCGGTGGGCACGCCGGGCGGGCGTTGCTCGCGGGCGACATTCTGCACGTCGGTACGGAAACCGACCCCACCGTCGAAGAGTGCGCGGTCGGCCGGCGCGTTGTATTCGCCGCCATCCCGGACTACGCAACGGATTGGGAAGTGTCGGTGCTTCCCGGGCCGCACGCCGCGCCCGACTTCTTCACTGTCGACGACATCGCGATGTTGCACACCACCGAGTGGGAAGTGCATCACCACTCCGACCGCACCGGCGTGCGTTTGCTGGGTCCCGCCCCCCAGTGGTCGCGACCCGACGGCGGTGAAGCCGGGCTGCACCCGTCGAACATCCACGACAACGAGTACGCGATCGGCACCATCGACTTCACCGGCGACATGCCGATCGTGCTCGGGCCCGATGGTCCGAGCCTCGGCGGGTTCGTATGCCCGGCGACGGTGGCATCCGCCGACCGGTGGAAGCTCGGACAGTTGCGCGCGGGCGACCGCGTGCGCCTACGCGCGATCACGCACGACGATGCAGTCGCGCTCGCCCATCGAAACGACCACGCCATCGCGACGCTCGACGCCCAACCCGCCGAATCGGTGCGCGCGCCGCGGGCCGCGCAGGAGACCGCGGTGTTGCACTCCGACCCGGGCGGCGCGGCGCGGCCCGCCCTGACGATCCGGCGGGCGGGCGACGCGCACGTCCTGGTGGAGTTCGGCCCGAACGTCCTCGACCTCGACCTCCGCGTACGGGTGCACGCGCTGCACGAGGCGCTGGGCGGCACGGAGGTCGAGGGAATCGCCGAGCTCGCGCCGGGCATCCGCTCGCTGCAGGTGCGCTACGACCCCGGCATCATCTCGCTCGACTCGTTGCTGGAGACGATCGTCGACGCGGAGACGATCCTGCCGCCGCTCGACCGCATCGAGATCCCCTCGCGCATCGTCCATCTGCCGCTCGCGTGGAACGACAGCCAGACCAACCTTGCAATCGAGAGGTACCAACGCTCGGTGCGCGCCGACGCACCGTGGTGCCCGAGCAACCTGGAGTTCATCCGTCGGATCAACGGTCTCGCCTCGATCGACGACGTCCGCCGGATCGTGTTCGACGCGAGCTACCTCGTCCTCGGGCTCGGCGACGTGTATCTCGGCGCGCCGGTCGCGACACCGGTCGATCCGCGCCACCGGCTCGTCACGACCAAATACAACCCGGCCCGGACATGGACACCGGAGAACGCGGTCGGCATCGGGGGCGCGTACCTCTGCGTCTACGGCATGGAGGGGCCCGGCGGCTACCAGTTCGTCGGCCGAACCGTGCAGGTATGGAACCGGTGGCATTCGCCCCGGGGCTTCGAGCCGGGCCGACCCTGGCTGTTGCGCGGCTTCGACCAGCTGCGCTTCCATCCGGTGAGCGAAGCGGAACTCCTCGAGCAGCGCGACGCGATCGAGCACGGTGACGGCGGCGTCGACATCGAGACGACGACGTTCCGCCTCGCCGACTATCACGCGTTCCTCGCCGCGCACGACGACGAGATCGCCGCGTTCCGTTCCCGGCGCAACGAGGCGTTCGCGCAGGAGCGCGCCCGTTGGAAGGAGATGGGAGTCGCGGAGTACGTGAGCGCGGTGCCCGAGCCCGAACCGCTCGGCGTCGAGGCGCCGCTCGGAGCCGGCGAACACGCGGTGGCGGCGCCCGTGCAAGGAACGGTGTGGCGCATGTTGGTCGCGCCCGGCGACATCGTCGCATCGGGCGACGTGGTCGCGGTCGTCGAGGCGATGAAGACGGAGGTCTCGGTGAGCAGCCCGAGCGCGGGTCGGGTGCGCGCGGTTCATTGCAGCGAAGGCGCGCT
>DASYJT010000416.1:0-2950 GCA_035996165.1 Acidimicrobiia bacterium | reverse complement strand
CGCGTGACCGATGACGACCTCCGCCCTCTTCGATGATCACGCGATCAGAAGCGCAACAGCAGCAGGCTCGTCCGGTCACGTGGTCAACTGCGCGCCTGCAGCTAGCAAGCCAACCGACGTGGAACCCGTCATTGAACGAAGCGACCTGCCGCGTTGTTGCGATGCGCGGAAGGATCTCGCGCTCCACAAGAACCATCCGACTGAGCCAATCGTTCCGGCGTATCGACTCGTGCACGTCACGAAGGGCACCGGTCAACCGACACGCGTGCGGTCAGGCGCACGTGACAAGCGCCGATGGCATCTTCCGCGTCGGCACTCCTGTCACAAACGCGCTGGGTTTCTCGGAACGTGAGTGTCCTACGAGGACGGTGACTCGAGTTTCCAGGTCAGTGTGACCTTGAAGTTGGCGTCGCCGCTGGCTCCGACCAGGAACGCGCCTGCTTGCGCGTGGAGGCCGACTCCAAATTCGATGCTGACACCTTGTGGTCCTCGTGGCCGGTCACGAAATCGTGCGAGCAAGACTTCCGCGGCCGGTTGAATCTGAGCGATTGCCGCCTCGAAGCTTCGTTCTGCTCGTTCGACCACGCGCTCATCGGCGTCATGGATACCGCGTGTCACCGGTCCGGTGTCGGGGGAGGCCGTCTCAGACCACACGAGGATCGTTCCACCCGATTCGAGCTCGAACTCCACGAGTCGATGTGCCATTGCGTCCTTCCGTACACGCAGAGCGCGATAGTCCGCCGACAATTTTGCGAGTAGCGTTCGCCTCGCTCGCTGCCTCCGGGAGTATGACATGGAGCTCCAGGACTTCGAAATCAGCATACGAAGGACCGCCGGCGCCGAATTCGTTGTCTCGGTCGATCGTTCACCGGGCGGCGAAACCTCTCGCCGGATGACACTGCCGTTCGACGGCTTGGCACTTGAGAATCGGCTGCAGAGACTGCAGATCGCGCTCTTATCGGGAGGAACCGCCCGGCGACGTATTGGTTCCGATGGCGAAAAGGTCGTCCGCGACTTTGGTCAATCGTTGTTCAACGCGTTGATTGCAGACAACGTACGCAATGTTTTCGATGTCAGCCGAGCACGCGCTGCGGCCCAGGGACAGGGTCTGCGAATTAAGTTGTCGTGTAATGACGCGTTGGCTGCGGGTTTGCCGTGGGAGTACATGTTCGACGAGCGTTCCGATGACTTCGTCGGTCTCTCCCAGGAAACACCGATCGTCCGCTACCTGCGAGTGGGTCAACCGCCAAGACCCCTAGCCTTAGTTCACCCTTTGCGTATCCTGGGTTTAGTCGCAAGCCCCGCGGACCGTGTTGCCCTGGACACCACAGCTGAGAAGCAGCGGCTCGAACCAGCGCTCGGTGATCTCTGTTCGGCCGGGCGCATCGAGCTCCACTGGGCCGCCGGTGAGTCGTGGCGCGAGTTGCAGCACGAACTTCGGCACGGACCTTGGCACATCTTTCATTTCGTTGGTCACGGAGGATTCGACAGCCGCGCCCAGGAAGGCGTGCTTGCGCTCGTCGCCGACGACGGAACGTCGGAACTTATCAGCGCAACAAATGTCGGCCGGCTGCTGGGCGATCACCAGTCGATACGCCTGGCCGTACTCAACTGCTGCGAAGGCGCTCGCGCCAATGACGCTGACATCTTTTCGAGCGTTGCCTCAGTATTGGTACGTCGCGGAACTCCGGCCGTGCTTGGGATGCAATACGAAATCACTGATGACGCAGCAATCGAGGTCGCCCAAGCGTTCTACGCGGCGATCGCCGATGGGTCGCCCGTGGATCTTGCGCTGACCGATGCGCGCAAGGCTGTCTGTTTGGCGATGCCGACGAGCCTCGAATGGGGCGTTCCGGTGCTCTACACGCACACCAACGACGGCGTACTGTTCGATCTGGCACACGAGACAAGCGTCCCGGATCGATCGACCGGTCCACGGGAAGCGCCGGTAGATCCGAAGACCACATCCGAAACTATCGTGACTGCCGCAGACCCCGCGACCCCAACCACGCGAGACTCGACGGCTCGGTCAACTTCGACTCGACGCCGCCCCCCGCACCCGTGGTCGCCACCCAAGGATTCGAGCCCGACACAACAAAGGTCACCGGGGCTTCGACTCGGCGCCGTTGCGGTGTTCGCCGCTGTGATACTCACGGTTGCGCTGCTCGTTGTTCGACCATGGGATTCGCCGTCGCGACGTCCCGGTTCGACTGGCAAAGCACCGGACACTCAGCAGTTCGGCGGATATACCGTCGCCAAGACCACCGCTGCTACGACAACCGTCGACATTCACGACCAGCAACTCGACATTGCTTACTCACCAGTGCCTGGAGCAACGGTCCCCGCTGTAGCACGCGGCGTCGTGACAACACGATGCCGGTTGCACGGCAACTTCGACATTCGCGTGTCCTATCTCGTGCGTCAGTCGTCTCTCGGCGCGCAATTCGGGCTTCTCGCAGCACACAGCGCAGCCGAGCGAATCGACCGCGATAGTTCGCCTGCGTACGTGGCCGACTTCGGAGGACAAACGACCGAAACCGACACCAGCGATCTCGAGGGCTCGTTGCGCTTGGTACGTCACGGCTCGACGATCGCCGCATACGCACGCCCAGTAGCAGCGACTTCGTGGGGAGAACCCCTCCGGGGACCATCGCCCATCCCCCCGCAGGGAGATGAAGACACAAGCATCACCCTCCAACTCTGGGGAACTCCTCCAACCGCAACCCGCGTCTCGTTCACGAATCTCTCAGTAGTCGAGGGACACTGCACCTAACGAGCGCGTGGTACCGAAATAAACCCAAGCAGTACATGACGGGCGAGCCAAGTACTGATAACGGTGCCAAAGGGGCGTGAGGCACTTCATCGTCGGAGGGCGCGTCCCGGGCGCTCTGCAACGCCTCCCGCCGATAGATCACCGCTGTGGCGCCGAATGTACGTTGTGCGACCTTGA
>DASYJT010000415.1:0-15022 GCA_035996165.1 Acidimicrobiia bacterium | reverse complement strand
GTCGAAGACGCGCACGATCTCTTCGTCGACCGACTTGATCACGCGCGCCAGTTCGCGGCGCGTGTTCCGCACGTCGTCGAGTTGCTTTTGCAGGAACTCGTGGCGTTCGACCAATGCTTCGTATTCCGTGAGCGCGAGCGGGTTGACCGGGCCCATGAGCCGCAACTCGCGCTCGAGCTCGCGGGCACGCCCGGGGAGAGAGGTGCCGTCGGGCACCTCGGGCACGGGGGCGGCGATCGCGGCGTCGGGTTCACAGTCGAAATCGCGGCGGACCTGCTCGACCGCCTGCTCCAGGCGCAGCCGGATCTCGGCTTCTTCGACCTCGAGCTTGTTGGCGCGCTCGCGCAGCTCGGACAGCTGTTTCTCCGCTTCCGACCGCTGCGCCCGCAGCCCGTCGAGCCGGCGACCGGCTTCCCGGGCGGCTTCCGACTGTTGGCGGCGCCGAGTGCGCAAGCGCTCGGCGAGTGATTCGATTTCACCCGTGCGCGCCGCGAGTCGCTCGGCTATGCCGGCGATCGCCCGGCGCCGCTCCTCCATCGCTACGCGGCGGGCTCGAGCGCGCGCCTCCTCGTCGGGGCGCACGGCGAGCCGGGCTTCGACCTCGGCCAGCCGGGCGTTGAGCACAGTGCGTCGTTCGTCGACGGCGGCGCCCCGCAGCTCGAAGTCGCGCCGTAGCGCCGCGGCCTGCGACCGCAACCGGTCGAGCTCGGCGCGCCGTGAACGCGCTTCGTCGCGCTGTGCTTCGGCGGCCGCGACGCGCGCTCGGGCATCCGACTCGGCTTCGGGCCCGACCGCGCCGGTGGCGCCTTCGAGCTCCTCGGCGCGTACGGCCAAGGTGGCGTACCGGGCATCGAGCGTGGCGGCGCCGACCTCGATCTCGCGCCGCAGGCGAGCCGCGAGCGCGGTGACCTCTTCCAGCTCGACGCGCCGGCGACGTTCTTCCTCCGCCGCCTTCAACTCGGCGCGGCGGGCCGATGCGAGCCGTTGGCGCGCAATCTCGACCTCGGCCTCCGCGACATCACGCGCCACCTCGGCGGCGTCGGCCCGCGCGGTGGCGTCGGCCAACGCGGCGGGGGTGACGACCGACGATCCCGCGGGCCCGGCCCGCCACGCGGAGGAACCGCCGAAGCGATCGCCGTCGCGCGTCACGGCGACGACTCCGGGATTGGCGAGCGCGACGTCGAGTGCGTGCTCCCATCCGCCGTCGACCAGCACGAACTGCGAGAACAGCCGGGCGAGCACCGAGTCGAGCCCCGGCTGCAGCCCGCGTACCGATGCGCCGAGCGGGTGCGACCCCGGCGGCGCGAAGGAGATCTGCATGCCCGAGGAACGTCCCTCGGCGACGAGCAGCAACGCCTGGCGATCACCGCGCTTCAAGCGCTCCACCGCGGCGCGCGCGGCATCGTCGCCGTCGACGACGACGGCTTTGAGCGCATCGCCGAGCGCAGCCGCGACCGCGACCTCGCAGCCTTCGTCGATCTCGAGGAGATCGACGAGCGGTCCGAGCACGCCGTCGAGCCCGTCGAGCGCTTCACCACCTGCCGCGGCATGCGTCTCTTCGAGCGCGAGCGCGAGCATCTCGGCACGGGCCCGCCAACGCGACGCGTCGCTGTCGGCGTGACGATGGAGTCCATCGGCTTCCCGCAGCGCCTCCTCGGCCGCCCTCAACTCGCGGGCCTCGGCGGTGAGCTCCGGCGAGACCTCCGTACGGGCGTCGACCTCGGCGCGGACGCGATCGGCGTCCGCCTGGGCCGCGTCCGCCTCGGCGACCCGGGGTTCGAGTGCGGCGCGGTCGCGGGCGACCCGAGCGAGCTCGTCGCGCACCCGGGTGAGCTCGGCGTCGAGGTTGCCCGCGCGTGCGGTCAACTGCTCGAGCTCCTGGCGGGCACGCTGGTACTCGGCTTCGGCCACGGTCACCGAGACGACGCCCAGCGCGTCGACCTTCGCCTCCGCGGCCTCGACCTCGAGGCGGGTGGGCGCGAGCGAACCGAAATCGGATTCGACGGCGGCGAGCTGCGCGCGCACGTGGGCCGCTTCCGCCACCAACGACTCCACGACACCTTCGTCGGCGACCGACGCCAACTCGCGGTCGAGGCTGCGGCCGCGTTCGGACACGAGGTTCACGAGTCCGCGGCTGCGTTCCCGCAACGCTTCGGTACGGGCGAGGATGTCGGCGACATCGTCGTCGCCGGGCACCGCGAGCGCGTGCTCGGCGTCGAGGACGTCGGTGTCGAGCGCGCGCAGCCGTACCCGCACGTCCTGCTCGCGCTCGGCGAGGTCGCGGCGGGCCTCGACCCGCTTGTGCTCCCGGCCGCGCAGTTGCTCGATCTCGCGACCCGAAAGGTGCAGGCGGATCGCATGCATCTCGGCAACGAGACCGTCGTGCCGGCGCGCCGCGTCGGCCTGGCGCTCGAGGGGACGGAGTTGCCGGCGAACTTCGCGCAACAGATCGGTGAGACGGAGCAGGTTCCCCTCGGTCGCATCGAGCCGGCGCTCGGCCTTCTCCTTGCGCTTGCGGAACTTGAGGATCCCGGCCGCTTCCTCGATGATCGCCCGCCGGTCCTCGGGACGGGCGTTGAGCACG
This sequence comes from Acidimicrobiia bacterium, assembly GCA_035996165.1. Classification (GTDB taxonomy): domain Bacteria; phylum Actinomycetota; class Acidimicrobiia; order IMCC26256; family PALSA-610; genus PALSA-610. The sequence goes on along the minus strand of DASYJT010000415.1, from coordinate 12,438 downwards.
GCGTCGAGCTGGCCCTGACCGACGATGACGTGCTGCTGGCGGCCGATGCCGGTGTCGGAGAGCAGGTCCTGGATGTCGAGCAGCCGGCACGGCACCCCGTTGATCAGGTACTCCGACTCACCCGTACGGAAGAGCATCCGAGTGATCGTGACCTCGGTGAACTCGATGGGGAGCAGCCGTGCGGTGTTGTCGATGGTCAGCGAGACCTCGGCCCGACCGAGCGCGGGACGATCGGCGGTTCCCGCGAAGATGACGTCGTCCATCTTGGTGCCGCGCAGCGCACGCGCGCCCTGGGCGCCGAGCACCCACGCGACCGCGTCGACGATGTTCGACTTCCCCGACCCGTTCGGGCCGACGACGACGCACACACCGGGCTCGAACTCGAGCGTGGTCTTGTCGGCGAAGGACTTGAAGCCCTTCAACGTCAACGACTTGAGGAACACGTTGGCCCCCTCCTCCGGATGCGATCGTAGGGGGCGCGCCCCTTACGCCCGCGGACCGAATGGCTACCGGATCCGAAACCGCTGGTCACCGACCGGCGGGACCACCGTGGTCTCGACCGCGTCGACGCGGGCGCGGCCCGGGCCGGTCCGGCACCACTGCACGAGGCGGTCGACAGCCGCGGGCGGACCTTCGAATTCCGCCTCGACCGCGCCATCGCCCCGGTTGCGAACCCACCCGCCGACCCCGACCGCTCGGGCCTGTTCGCGACACGAGTCTCGGAAGAAGACACCTTGCACTCGACCGGTCACGACGACCCGCACGCGCACGGCTTGCCCCTCGACGAAGGAGGGCCGGTTCACACCTGACATGCCTCGCAGAAGAAGGTGGACCGATTCGCGAAACGCGCCCGGTGCACGACCCGGCGACACCGCGGACACGCCTGACCCTCGCGGTCGTACACCTGATGATGGTTCTGGTAGTCGCCCGGACGCCCGAAGAGGTCGACGTACTGCTCGTCGGCGAGCGACGAGCCCCGATGTTTCACCGCGTCCTGCAGCGTCTCGAAGATGGCCCGGTAGAGGCGCCGGATCTCCTGTTGCGAGAGGGCGTCGCTCATGTGATCCCACTTGAGGCCGGCCTGGAACAGGATCTCGTCGCTGTAGACGTTGCCGATGCCGGCGATGAACTTCTGGTCCATCAACAGGGACTTCAGGCGCGCGTGCTTGTCGGCGAGCATGCGGCCGAACAAGTCCCACGACATCGCGGTCTCGAGCGGGTCGAGGCCGAGGTGCGCGAGCTCCTCCACCTGCTCTTCGATGTCGTCGAACTTGGTCACGAACATCTCGCCGAACGTGCGCGGGTCGACGAAACGCAGGAGTCCGCCCTGCGTGAAGTGGATCACCACATGCGTGTGTTTGGGCGCCTTCTCGCGCGCGGACTTCGCGCGCAACAGCTGCCCGGACATCCCGAGGTGCACGATCAGCGCCTCCGGACCGTCGAGCCGCACGACCAGGTATTTGCCGCGCCGCTGCACCGACACGATCTTGCGACCTTCGAGCAGCGCGACGAATTCCTTCTTGTTCTTGTGCCGACGCACGGAGCGCGCGCCCGTGACCTCGACCGTCTTGATCTTCTTGCCGACGACCTCCTTCTCGAGATCGCGGCGCAAGACCTCGACCTCAGGTAGCTCCGGCATGGTCGTCCCCCTGACCGTCAGCCTCCGCCTGGAGCCGCGTCCATGCGACCCAAGCGGCGGACTGCTCGGCTTGCTTCTTCGATCGGCCTTCGCCCTCGCCGTATTGACGATCGTTCACGTACACCAGCGCGAAGAAGTGCTTCGCGTGATCCGGGCCCTCGTCGCGCACGACGTATCGCGGTCGCCCGAGCGAGCCGGCCGCGGTCGCCTCTTGCAACCGAGTCTTGTAGTCGCCGCCGCCCGGTCCGGCCGCGGCGTCGGCGATCCGTTCCGACAAGCAGCGCAGCACGAGATCGCGAGCCACCGCGAATCCCTGGTCGAGGTACACGGCCGCTACCACCGCCTCGAACGCGTCGGCGAGTATCGACTGCTTCGCGCGACCGCCCGCCGCGTCCTCGCCCTTGCCGAGGAGCAGGTGCGCACCGAGGTCGAGCTCGAGTGCGAGCTCGGCGAGCACCCGCGCGTTCACCACACCGGCGCGCACTTCGGAGAGCTGGCCTTCGGGGAGCCCGGGAAAGTTCTCGAACACGTAGTGCGTCACGACGAGACCGAGGACGGAATCGCCCAGGAACTCGAGCCGCTCGTTCGATTCCGGCTCACCGTTCTCCGCGCACCACGACCGGTGCGCGAGCGATCGCAGCAACACGTCGCGATCGGCGAAGTGCACGCCCATGTTGGCTTCGAGGGTGTCGAGACCCCCGAACTGCGCGAGCTGGCTCACGAGCTGCTCGTCGATCGGAGACCGGCCAACACGCACTCGACCGCGTCGCGCACGGTACGCAGCTCGACGAGGTCGTCGTCGTCGATCGAGAAGCCCACGGTCCGTTCCCCGAGCTCGGCGATCACCCCTTCGACGAGGTCGATCAAGGCGAAGTCGTCGGCGTCGAGGTCTTCGCGCAGCCGGGTGTCGAGCGTGATCGTGTCGGGATCGACGCCCAAGATCTCGACGAGCTGGTCGCGCACGACACGCTCCACGTCGTCGTCGCCCACCGGGCCGAGATGACTGTGCGTCTCAGCCGGCACGAGCACTCCCACCCCGGTCGAGCGCTTCCACCGAATCGCGCAGCTTGGCGACGACGTCGGCCCGCACGCAGTCGCGCGCGACGCGCACCGCGTTGACGATCGCGGTGGCCGACGACGACCCGTGCGAGATGACGCAGACGCCTTCGAGGCCGAGCAGCATCGCGCCGCCCGTGTTGTCGGGCAGCAGCGGCGCGGCCGCTTCGAGCAGACGCAGCTTCAGCGCATCCGCGGCGCCTGACCACGGCGTTCCCGGTTCGTCGACCACGCCGAACACGAGCCCCGCGAGACCCATGACCGCCCCTTCGAGGGTCTTGAGCGTGACATTGCCGGTGAAGCCGTCGGTCAAGATGATGTCGGCGCTCCGCCGCGCGACATCGCGACCCTCGACGTTGCCGACGAAACCCTTCACGTCGGCCAAAAGTTCCGACGCGCGCTTGCGCAACGCGTCGCCCTTGCCGGGCTCCTCGCCGTTCGACAAGAGCGCGATGGTGGGTTCGGGAACGCCGAGACGCACACGTGCGTACGCCCGCGCGAGCTCGGCCCATTCCACGAGCCATTCCGGGTCGGGATCGACCGTCGCTCCTCCGTCGACCAGGAGCTGCATGCGGTCTTCGCCGAACACCGGCAGCGGAACCGCGATGGCGGGGCGGTGCACACCCTTGATGCGCCCGAAGCGCAAGAGGGCCGCGGCCATCGTGGCGCCCGTGTTGCCGGCGCCGACCATCGCGGCGGCGCGACCGTCGCGCACCGCCTCGGCGCACCGAACGATCGACGAGTCCTTCTTCGTGCGGACCGCCGACGCCGGTTCCTCGTCCATCGCGATGACCTGGGCGGCGTCGAGGAGCTCGACGCGCTCGGGGAGCCGCCCGTCGGGGAGATGGGCGCGGACGGTTTCGGCGGGCCCGACGAGCAGGATGTCGACATCGCACGCGCCGACGGCTTTCAGCGCGCCCGCGACGATCTCCGCAGGCGCGCGGTCGCCGCCCATCGCGTCGATCGCGATCACCGGCGGCACGGGTGTCTTCCCGCTACTCGACGTCGAGGACCTGGCGGCCTCGATACCAGCCACAGTTGCCGCACACTCGGTGAGGAAGCCGCGACGCGCCGCAGTTCGGGCACAGCGAGTGTGCCGGGGGCGCAAGCCGCATGTTCGCCGACTTCCGCGAACGGGTCGCGGAGCGGCTCATCTTGCGCTTCGGGACGGCCATGGTTTCGCAGCTCCTCGTGAAGTGGTGAAGAAGGGTCTAGATGTCGAGTGAGCGCAACGCGGCCCACCGCGGGTCGGGCTCGCGGTTGTCGCACTCGCAGCTCTCGAGGTTGTGGTCGATGCCGCAACTCGGGCACAGGCCCAGGCAATCGGTTCGGCAAAGCGGCACCGTCGGCAGCTCGAGCAGGAGCGCGTCGCGGATCAGTGGCTCGAGGTCGATGACGTCGTCCTCGGCCAGCAGGTAGGTCTCGCCTTCGAGCGGCTGGCGCTCGTACAGCTCGGCGGCCCGAACCGCGAGCTCGCCGCCCACCGGGTTGAGGCACCGGCTGCAGGCCGCTTCCCAGGACGCCTCGACGGTGCCTCGCACGACGAGACCCTCGGCGACCCGCTCCAGCGTGAGATCGAGCCGGATCGGTCGGGTGGGCGCCACCTCGGCGCCGGGTCCGCGCACGTCGGCCAGCGTGCCCTCGACCTCGACGGCCCGGGACGCGCCGGGGCGTCGCATCAGGTTGGCGACGGGGATGCGGAACGCGCTGGTTGTCGGCATGAGAATCACTTCCGTGCTGGGCAGAACGCCGGACGGACCGGCTGATCGGGCCCGGCAGGGTGGGCGCGGGGAATGTACCGCCTGCGCACCGCGTGCGCGCTGGATCGTAGCAGGTCAGCGCGTATTTCCCGGCGACAGAAAAGGGTCAGTAAGACCGGACGCTAGAGATCGTCCTGGTCGAAGAAGTCGCTCTCGTCGGCATCCGACTCGTTGACGACCGGCGAGGGTGCGTGGACCTGGAGTCGTTCGCGGCCCTTTTGCACCGTCTGCATCGTCCGGTCGAGCACGACCTCGAACGCGGCGAGCTTGCGGTCGACATAGTCCTCGGCCTCGTGGCGGATCGCCGCGGCCTGGCGCTCGGCGTCCTCCAGGATCTCCTCGCTCGTGCGCTTCGCCTCTCGCACGAGCTCGTTCTTCTCGACCATGCGCTCGGCCCGGACGCGGGCCGCGTCCACCAGTCGATTGGCCTCGTTCGCGGCGCGCTCCACCACCTGGTCGCGCTCCTTCAGGAGCCAGCGGGCTTCTCGGAGCTCCTCGGGCAGGCCGTCGATCGCGTCCTGCAAGAGGGCGCCGAACTCCTCGCGGTTGATCGACACCGACGCCGACATCGGGAGCTTGCGAGCCGTCTCGAGAATGTCGTGGAGCCGCTCCAGGAGCGCGGCCGAGTCGGGGACCTTGTCGGGTTCGTCCTCGAGCATCCTCGGCCCTCCTCAGCCTTCGAACGAGTTGTCGGGCGGAAACTTCGCGATCAACAGCTCGTTCACGTTCCTCGGAACCATGCCCGACACGTCGCCGCCGAAACGCGCGACCTCTCGCACCAGGCTCGACGACAGGAACGAGTGCTGTGGGCTGGTCGAGAGGAAGAACGTGTCGATCCCCGACAGGCGCTGGTTCATCTGCGCCATCTGGAGCTCCTGGTCGAAGTCGGAGACGGCGCGCAGGCCCTTCACGATCGCATCGACGCCGTGGTCGCGCGCGAAGTCGACGAGGAGGCCCTTGAAGAACTCGATGCGGATGTTCGACAGGTGCTGGGTCGCTTCCTTCAGCATCTGCTGACGGTCCTCGAGGCTGAACAGCGACTGGGTCTTCTGCGGATTCCGGATCACGGCGACGATCACCTCGTCGAAGTGCCGGGCGGAGCGTTCGATGATGTCGAGGTGGCCGAGGGTCACCGGATCGAACGATCCCGGGCACAGCGCAGTGCGCACGCAGAGCTCTCCCAGTTCGAGGAACAGGCCGCTAGAGGAACAAGAACGTCAAAAGGGTATCGCCGAAAGTCCGCTCCCAGCCCGTCGAGAGGCCCGGCGGAGGCACGACCGGATGCCGGTGGGGCCGTTCCACGCTGACGATCGCGTCCGGCGCGAGCCAGCCCGGCGCCGTGAGCACGGCGAGCAACTCCGTGATATCCGAGTCGGCGGTGTCGTAGGGCGGATCGACGAAGACGAGGTCGAACGCGATCTCGGGGGGCCCGCCCGCCAGGAAGCGGCTGACGTCGCGCGCCATCACGTCGATCTCGGCCTCGCCCGCGAGTACCTCGATGTTGGTCCGGATCGCCTGCAGCGCGGCGCGGTCGCGTTCGACGACGACGGCTCGGGCCGCGCCCCGCGAGACGGCCTCGATCGCGAGGGCGCCGGTTCCCGCGTACAGATCGAGCACGACTGTGCCGTCGAGCGCGCCGCGGGCATCGAGCGCGGAGAACATGGCTTCGCGCGCGATGTCTTTTGTCGGGCGGACGTGGTCGCCGACGGGCGCGACGAGCCGCCGGCCCCGAGCGGTGCCCGCGATCACGCGCAGACCACGAGGCCGGCTCACGATTTGAACAAGAAGTCGACGGCGTCGCCCAAGAGGTCGTGGACCTCGTCGCGAAGCTGGGAGTGGTGAGCGAGATCGGGGTCGCGGTCGAGGATCTCCTCGGCGACCGATCGGGCCTCGAGGACGATCGCCTCGTCCTGCGGGATGCGGCCGAGCTTGAGGTCGCTGAATCCCGACTGCCGCTCGCCGAAAACCTGGCCCGAGCCGCGGATCTCGAGATCCTTCTCCGCGAGCGCGAAACCGTCGGTGCTCGCCGCCATCGCTTCCAGGCGCTGTTCACCATCGTCGGTCGTGGGGTCGGCGAACAAGAAGCAGTACGACTTGGCGCCGCCCCGCCCGACCCGGCCGCGGAGCTGGTGCAACTGCGAGAGCCCGAACCGGTCGGCATCCTCCACGACCATGACGGTCGCGTTCGGCACGTCGACGCCGACCTCGATCACGGTGGTCGCCACCAACACGTCGAGCTCGCCCGCACGAAACGCGCGCATGACCGGCTCCTTCTCCTTCGAAGGCATCTGCCCGTGCAGCAGGCCGACGCGCAGGTCGTGGAGCTCTTCGGCTTGGAGTCGCTCGAACTCGGCGGTCGCGGCCTTGGCCTCTACCTTCCCTTTGTCTTCCACGAGCGGGCACACGACGTAGGCCTGATGGCCGGCCGCGACCTCGGCGCGCAGCGCATCCCACGCCGCGGCCTGCGCGAGCGGGGTCGGGTCGACGAGTGTCGTCTCGATCGGCGTCCGGCCCGGCGGCAGCTCGCGCAGCTCGGACTTGTCGAGGTCGCCGTAGACGAGCATCGCGGCGGTGCGCGGGATCGGGGTCGCCGTCATCACGAGCACGTCGGGCTGGTCGCCCTTACCGCGCAGGAGCGCGCGTTGCTCGACACCGAAGCGATGCTGCTCGTCGATGACCGCCACTCCGAGGCGCGAGAACTGCGCATCGCCGTAGAGCAACGCGTGCGTACCGACGAGGATGTCGATGTCGCCGGAATCGAGCCCCGCCGCGATGCGTCGCCGTTCGGCCGCGGTGGTGCGATTGGTCAAAAGCGCGACGCCGACCGGCCGATCGGCCAGCAACGAACCCTCGGCCGGAACCGTCAATCCTTCGAGCATGCGGAGCGATCCGAGATAGTGCTGCTCCGCAAGCACCTCGGTCGGCGCCATGAACGCGCCCTGGTACCCCCCTTGGACGGCGACGAGCAACGCCGCGAGCGCCACGACGGTCTTGCCCGACCCGACATCGCCCTGCAGGAGACGGTGCATCGGCGCGGGACCGGCCAGGTCGTGGGTGATCTCGCCGAGCGCGGTGCGCTGGTCGCCCGTGAGATCGAACGGGAGTCGCGCCACGAACGCGTCGACGAGCGGCCCGTCGACCCGATGCCGGATGCCCGACTCCTCCGCTTCGAAGGCACGCTTGCGCGCAACGAGCCCGACCTGCATGCGCAAGAACTCGTCGAAGACGAGCCGGCGCTTCGCGGCGTGGAGCTCGGGCATCGTCTCCGGGCGATGTATCGCGCGAAGAGCAGTGTCGCGATCCACGAGGTCGCCGCGGTCGAGGTACTCCTCGTCGAGCGGATCGGCGAAGCCGCGCGCCCGGCACTTCGCCAGCGCGTCCGACACGAGCGCGCGCAGCTGCCACGTGAACACCTCGGCCTTTCCCGACTGCGGATAGACCGGGACGATCACGCCCGTCTTCTCGTCGGCCACACCCGCGCGGCCCACGACGTCGACGACCGGGTTCGTCATCTGGCGCTTGCCGCGGTACACGTCGAGCTTGCCGAAGAACGAGGCCTCCGTCCCGACGCTGAGCTGCTTCTCGCGCCACGCCTGATTGAAGAAGGTGATCGAGAGCATCGACGTACCGTCGTGCACGACGGCCTCGACCAGCGCGCGGCCTTGGCGCGTGCGGCGAGTGTGGATCGTGCGCACCTCGGCGAAGATCGTGGCCTCCTCGCCTACTGCCAGCGCGGCGATGTCGATCTTCTTGCTGCGGTCGATCCAGCGCCGCGGGTAGTGCTGCAACAGGTCGAGGACCGTGTGGAGCCCCATGTCGTCGAGTCGCTTCTCGAGCGCGGGCCCGACACCCTTCAACCGCTCGAGCGGGATGTCGCGCAGATCGGCCAGCGTCAGCGGCGGATCACCGGTGGGCACCCGCGCGTCACTCCACGCCCACGAGGTAGGGATACAACGGCTGGCCACCGTCGTGGAACTCGACCTCGAGGTCGGGAAACGCGTACTCGATGTGCTCCCGAATGCGCTCGGTGTCCTTGGCGGCCGCGTCGCAACCGATGAGCACCGTCACGATCTCGCTGTCGTCGCCGACGAGCACGTCGAGCAGCTTGCAGACGGCGTCGGCGGGCGAGCCGGCGGAGCCGACGACACCCTCGCGCGCCAGGGCGATCCACTCGCCCTCGCGGATCTGCTTGCCGTCGATCGACGCGGTCCGGACAGCTTGGGTGACCTCGCCGGTCCGGACCCGCGTGAGCGCCCGTTCCATCGAAGCCGCGTTGGCGCCGACGGCCGCGTTGGGGTCGTACTCCACCAGCGCGGCGAGGGCTTCGGGCACGCTGTGCGTGGCGATCACCGCAACCTGCTTCTCGCTCAGCGCGTCGACCTGCTTCGCCACGGCGATGATGTTCTTGTTGTTCGGCAGCACGAGCACGGCGTCGGCCTTGCACAGGTCGACCGCTTCCAGGATCTGCGCGGTCGAGGGGTTCATCGACTGGCCGCCCGCGACCACCTGTTGCACACCGAGGCTCGTGAAGAGCCGGCGGATGCCGGTGCCCACACCGACCGCGACCACCGCGGTGCTGACGACGGGCTGATCCGCGAACTCGTCGAGATCGGCCATCACGTCGGCTTCGCGGACCCAGCGCTCTTCTTCGACCTGCTCGATCAAGTCGGTGATCCGAATCTTGTGAGGCCGGCCCGCGTCGATACCGGCCTCGACCGCGCCGCCGATGTCGTTGGTGTGGATGTGGCAGTTCCACAGGCCCTCGCCGCCGACCACGACGATCGAGTCGCCGATCGCGCCCCACGTGTCGCGGAACGCCGGCATCGTCTCGTCGGGCGCGTCGAGGAGGTACATCACCTCGTACCGCAGGTTCGACGGGTCGTCGCCCGCGAGATGCGCGGTGACAACCGCCGGCGCGGTGACGACTTCGGGCTCGGGGATCGCGCGACCCGACACCACTTCCAACAGCGCGGCGAGCAACAACGTGAAACCCTTGCCTCCCGCGTCGACGACACCCGCGTCGCGCAACGTCGGGAGCAGGTCGGGCGTGTGTTCGACCGCGTCGCACGCGGCGTCGTACGCGCGCTCGAGCACCGACTCGAGGGTGACGTCGGCGCCGAGCGCTTCGACCGCCTCGGCCGCCTCCCGGACGACGGTGAGGATCGTGCCCTCGACCGGCCGCATGACCGCCTGGTACGCGGCGTCGCTCCCGCGCCGAAGCCCCTCGCGGAGGTCGGTCGGGGTGACGGCGTCGAGCGTGCGGAATCCCTCGACGAGTCCGCGCAGGATCTGCGAGGTGATGACGCCGGAGTTGCCGCGGGCACCCATGAGCGAGCCGCGGCTGACCGCGTGGCACACCTCGTCCATCGAGTCCGCGGTCCGGAGCTCGGCGCTCACCGATTCGAGCGTGAGCGCCATGTTCGTACCGGTGTCGCCATCGGGCACGGGATAGACGTTGAGCCGGTTCAGCTCTTCTTGGTGCGCGCGCAGCGCATCGCGGAACCGCAGCACCGCTTGGCGCAGATCTGCGGCCGTCAAGCAGGTCAGCGTCGGCATCGGGCGCAAGAGTACCGGGGTGCTAGCCTCTTCGTGCTCTTCATGACGACTCGATGCAGAGGTGCTCGGCGATGTCCTCGGTCTGCGATGTGTGTGCCAAGAAGCCGATTTTCGGCATGAGCCTCAGCCACTCGCACCGCCGCACCAAGCGGCGTTGGAACCCCAACATCCAGCGGGTCCGCGCCATCGTGAACGGCACGCCCAAGCGCGTGAACGTCTGCACTTCGTGCCTCAAGGCGGGCAAGGTCGTCAAGGCCTAGGCCGGGCGAACCGTCGGTACGGAGCAGCGGAGCACACCTTGCAGGGCACCGTGAAGATGTACGACCCCGCGACCCGCGAGGGAATCGTGGTCGTCGACGCCGACCGCTCCGAGCTCGTGCTGGCGACCGACGCGCTCCAGGGCTCCCTGTTCCGGATGCTGCGTCAGGGTCAGCGGATCGTCTTCGACCTCGACCCGGAAGGCCGGGTGACCCACGTGCGTACCGGCGCCGAGGTCGACCTCGGGATCCCTACCGCCGAGATCTAGAAGCCCGGCCCGTCACCAAGCCCACGACGGCCAGCAACACCACCGCGCCGACGAACGCGACGAACATCGAACGTAGGCCGAAGTCGCCGATGCCCTGGTCGCCCGCGGCGTTGAAGAGCATGCCGCCGATCAACCCGCCGACGACTCCGACGACGATCGTGCCCAGGCACCCGAGGTTCCATCCGCCGCCCGTGACCGCGCGCGCGAGTGCCCCGGCGACCAAGCCGACCACGATCCAGCCGAGGATGTTCACCGCTCTACTCGGCGAGGCGCTTGGCGAGCGCGTCGAGCTCGTCGTGCAACGCGGTCGGCAGGTGGTCGGCGAACACCGAGTAGTGCTCCTCGATCAGCGGCAGCTCCGCGCGCCATTCGTCTTCGTCGACCGAGAGCAACTCCTCGAGCGCACCGGGCGCGAGCTGTAACCCGGCCGTCGGCAGCGCGCCGGGCGTGGGCAGGCGGCCGATCGCGGTGTCGCGTGCCTCGGCAGCCTGCGCGCACCGGTCGAAGACCCACGCGAGCACCCGGCTGTTCTCGCCGTAGCCCGGCCAGAGGAACTTGCCGTCGGCGTCCTTGCGGAACCAGTTGACGTAGAAGAGCTTGGGCAGCTTCTCGTCGTCGGCCGACTCCCCCATCCGCAACCAGTGCGCGAAGTAGTCGCCCATGTTGTAGCCGCAGAACGGCAACATCGCGAACGGGTCGCGCCGCAGGTTGCCGACGGCCCCGGCCGCGGCCGCGGTGGTCTCCGAGCCCATGATCGAGCCGAGGAACACACCGTGGCGCCAGTTGTACGCCTCGGTCACCAGCGGCACGGTGCTGCGCCGCCGCCCGCCGAAGAGGATCGCGGAGATCGGCACGCCGCTCGGGTCTTCCCACTCGGGCGCGACGCACGGCACTTGCGACAGCGGCGCGGTGAAGCGGCTGTTGGGGTGCGCGGCCGGTGTCTCCGACGCCGGCGTCCACTCGTTGCCCTTCCAATCGGTGCAGTGCGCGGGAGGGGTGTCGGTGAGACCCTCCCACCACACGTCGCCGTCGTCGGTGAGCGCGACGTTGGTGAAGACCGTGTTGCGGCTGAGCGCGGCAACCGCGTTGGCGTTCGTGTCGAGACCGGTGCCGGGCGCGACACCGAACATGCCGAACTCGGGATTGATCGCGTAGAGACGGCCGTCGGCGCCGAACTTCATCCAACAGATGTCGTCGCCGATCGTCTCCGCCTTCCAACCCGGAAGCGTCGGCACGAGCATCGCGAGGTTCGTCTTGCCGCACGCGCTCGGGAACGCGGCGGCGACGAAGCGCGCCTCGCCCGCCGGGTTCGTGAGCTTGAGGATCAACATGTGCTCGGCGAGCCAACCCTGGTCGCGCGCCATGACGCTCGCGATACGCAGGGCGAAGCACTTCTTGCCGAGGAGGGCGTTGCCGCCGTAACCCGAGCCGTACGACCAGATCTCGCGGGACTCGGGGAAATGGACGATGTACTTGTGCTCGTTGTTACACGGCCAGGCAACGTCGGACTCGCCCGGCTCGAGCGGCATCCCGACCGAATGCAGACACGGCACGAACTCGCCGTCGTCGCCGAGGACGTCGAGCGCGCCCTGGCCCATCCGGGTCATCGTGCGCATGCTCACCGCGACGTACGCGGAGTCGGTGAGCTCGACGCCGATGTGCGCGATCGGTGACCCGAGCGGTCCCATCGAGAACGGCACCACGTACAACGTGCGGCCGCGCATGGCGCCGGTGAACAGCGGGAGCAGCTCCTTGCGCAGCTCGTCGGGCGCGCGCCAGTGGTTCGTCGGGCCCGCGTCGATCTCGCGTTCGGAGCAGATGTACGTGCGATCCTCGACCCGCGCGACGTCGCCCGGATCGCTCCTGGCGTAGAAGCTGTTCGGACGCTTGGCCGAGTCGAG
>DASYJT010000414.1:0-12523 GCA_035996165.1 Acidimicrobiia bacterium | reverse complement strand
TACGACCGTTGCGCCGACGACGACGACGGTCGCGCCGACAACGACGACGGTCGCGCCCACCACCTCCACGACGATTGCCGGCGGTTCGACGACCTCGACCACCATCGTGGGTCTCGGCTCGACCAGCACGTCGACGAGCGTCGGTTCGCTCGCAACCACTGCGCCGTCGACCAACCCGACGAGCATCGTGGACCCGGGTGGAAACCTTCCCCGCACCGGTGGTTCGACGATCCCGATGACAGTTGGTGGAATCGTCTTGGTTGCCGCCGGCGCGGCGCTCGCAATCAGCGGTCGCAAGCGCCTCGCCTGATCACATTCTTCGACGATCGTCGATGGTTGCGGCGTCTGTTTGGTCGCGCGCGCGTCGTCGCCGTGGTGAACAACAAGCCAACGCCGATCGACATCGCGGGCAGCCGGTGAACGAACCTCCAACGGTCGAGGAATAGACCCTCCACGACCTGGCCGCGAGCGCGGTCGCGTGCGTCAATGACTACGACGCGCAGTCGCGCGACCAGACCGGGAGGGATACCAAGTGCGAAGGTTTATTCACGCGGCGGCGTTGATCGGCGTCGGTGCTGCGATTGGGTTCGGGGCGGTCGTCATCAATGCCGGCGCCTCCCCGTCACCCGAGACGGGCACGAATCTGAATGTGCTGGGCGACAAGATCGGTCACCCGCTCGCGGTGCGGATCTCCGGATCCGGATTTGCGCCGGGCAGCCTCGTCTACGCCGAACAGTGCGACGGCACCGACCCGGCCGGCGTCGGCTGGTCGCCGACGTCGAACTGCGATCTCGGTAGCTCCCCGTCACCGGTGATCGCCGACGACAGCGGCAAGGCCGTGCTCTTGGCGACGGACGCGAACCACGCGTTCAAGCCGTTCAAGGGTGAGAGCCCGCAGTCGTTGTTCAACTGCCTGTCGCCCAACCAGGCCACGCTCACCGCGAGCAACGGCCTCTCCGACTACCGGAACTGCCAGGTTCGCTTGTCGAGCAACAACGTGGCGAGCACCTCCGACCAGCAGTTCTTCGACCTGACCCTGCCCGACGCGCCATGGGAGGCGTTCGCGCACCCGGGTGGCGGTTGCACCGGACAGCGCATTCTCGGCAAGTGGCTTCCCGTGGAGTCGAATGTCGCGGCTGCCGAAGCTCTCAGCTTCTCGCTGTTGAAGAGCACGGCGGTGGGGCACCCGACCTTCGCGGGAACGTGCACGGCGAGCGGCGTCGCGGGAACGTTGACTCCGAAGTCCTTCGCCCTGAAGGTCACGGGCAGCACGAGTTGCGCGGCGACCTCGAGTGACCTTCCGCTCCAGGGAAAGCTCGTCATCACGATGAACGAGACCAATCCTGCTACCACGAAGCCCTACCAGATCCAGGCCTACGTGCGCCGCACGCCGGGTGTCGACGCGAGTGCGCCCGACATCACGCTCTACGACGGCGTCGTCGTCAAGGGCCCGGGTGTCGGCTCCCAGGTTTCGGGGACGCTCTTCGAGGACCCGGTCACGAAGGCGGTTCCGTCGACGAGCACGCCGACGGGATACACCGACACGCACAACCAGCTGACCCAATGCAAGGCGGGTTCCGCGACCATCGCGACGGTGGAGATCGGTGCGGGCACGTCCAAGTTCGGCGGCTCCGCAAGCGGGTTGAAGTTCGGTTACTAGTCGGCACCGAACCAAGCGTTGAACGAAGGGTCGTCCGTTTCGGCGGGCGGCCCTTCGTCGCGCGATCGGCGCGAGCAAACGCGTGCGTGAACGCCGCCCGAAGCTCCCGCGAACAACGGCGGAGATCGTGGACGCACGGGATCGTTCGCGCGTGAATGGGAACGTCGGCGGGAACCGGCTCGGACACGTACGCGGATGGAGACCTCAATGCATCTTTCACGTCGGGCAATCTCGCGTCGGACAGGCGTCGCCCTGATCGCCGTGGCCGTTCTGGTCGCGACTGCGGGCGTGGCATTTGCCGGCACGATCACGACTCCCACGGGCAACCCCTTCGTGGTCCCCGGCGACTCGGCGGGCAACCCCGTCGCGTTCACGGTCGTCGCGTCGGGCTACACCCCCGGCACCCAAGTCAGCGTCGAGCAGTGCGACGGCGTCGCGCAGACCACGTCGGGCTGGAGCCCGACGGAACATTGCGACCTCGGTTCTTCGCCGTCGCCGGTCCTGGTCGACAGCACGGGCAAGGCGACATTCCCGTCGAACGACCCGAACCGCGCGTTCACCCCTTTCAAGGGTGAGAGCCCGCAGTCGTTGTTCAACTGCCTCTCGCCGAACGGGCCCGCGATGACACCGAGCAACGGGCTCCCCGACTACCGCAACTGCAAGATCCGTACTTCGACGAACAACACCGCGGTGACCGCCGACCAGGCGTTCTTGAACATCCAGCTCCCCGAAGCGGTCGCGTCGACCACCACGACGGCATCGACTACCACGACCGCGTCGACCACCACGACGGCATCGACTACCACGACCGCGTCGACTACCACGACCGCGTCGACCACGACGACGACCATTCCGGCAACGACCACCACCACGACGGTCCCGCAGAACGGGACGCCCGCCGGGTCGTGCACGGGTGGCAAGCTGCTCGGGAAAATGGTCGGCACCGACGCCGCCAACCCCGGCCTCACCGACCAGACCCACCGTGTGACGATCTCGGCCACGTTGCTCACCGACCTCGCGGCCAAGACGAAGATCGGCGGTACCTGCAGCGGTCTGGTCGTCCCGACCGACAACCCGGGCGGACCGATCCCCGCGACACTGCACCCGTCGGCGTACGCGTTGAAGCTGTCGGGCATCGGGTCGTGCGCCTCGACCGCCGCCGCGAGGACGGCCGACGGCACCAAGGCCGGCGCGTTCGCGCTGAGCGGCAAGTTGAACATCAAGATGGCGGAGCTCGACTCGCTCGGCAAGCCGTTCAACACGCAGGCGTACGTCGTGGTCAAGGGATTCGATCCCGGGGCGACCGACCTGCTCCAGTTCAGCGGCATCATCACCAAGGGCCCGAGTGTGGGTGCGACGGTGAGCGGCAAGTTGTACCTCGACGCGGTGTCGAAGATCGCTCCCGCGGTGAAGCCTCCGGCCGGCACCGGTTACCAGTACGACGCGACGACCGCGGGGCACTGCACCGACGGCACTGCGAACAACGCATCGATGCTGCAGGCGCAACTCGGTGACGGCACCTCGTTGGCCGGCACCGCCGGCGTGCCCGGACTTTCGTTCTCGTACGCACCCGCGGGCAGCCCGTCCGGGGGCTCGTGCACCGGAGCCAAGCTGCTCGGGAAGATGGTCGGCACCGACCCCGGGAACCTGGGACTTACCGACCAGACCCATCGCGTCACGTCGTCGGTCGCGCTGCTCACCGACCTCGGCACGAAGACGAAGATCGGCGGGACCTGCAGTGGCCTGGTCGTCCCGACCGACAATCCGGGCGGGCCGATCCCCGCGACACTGCACCCCGCGGCGTACGCGTTGAAGCTGTCGGGCATCGGGTCATGCGCTTCGAGTGCCGCGGCGAGGACGGCCGACGGCACGAAGGCGAACGCCTTCCCGCTCAGCGGCAAGTTGAGCGTGAAGATGACCGAGCTCGACTCGCTGGGTAAGCCGTTCACGGCGCAGGCGTACGTCATGGCCGCGCTCGATCCCACGTCCACGGATGTCCTGCTGTTCACCGGCATCGTCACCAAGGGCGCGAGTGCGGGTGCGACGGTGACCGGCAAGTTGTATCTCGACGCGGTGTCGAAGATCACTCCGGCGGTGAAGCCTCCGGCCGGCACCGGTTACCAGTACGACGCGACAACCGCGGGGCACTGCACCGACGGCACTGCGAACAATGCTTCGATGCTGCAGGCGCAACTCGGTAGCGGCACCTCGTTGGCCGGCACGCCGGGAGTCACGGGACTCGCATTCGGTTACTCCCCGGCGTCATAGCGCCGGGGAGTAATGCCGAGGAGTAGCGGCGCGTCAGAGCTTCGCGAGAGCGGCTTCGTAGGAGGCCTTCTCGCGGGGCGTTCCGAGGTTCGGTGACTCGAAGACGTCAGCGATCTTGCCGTCCTTGTCGATCACGAACGTCGCCCGGTTCGCGCAGCCGAGTTGCTCGTTGAACACGTCGTACGCTCGTGCGACGGCGCCGTGCGGCCAGAAGTCGCTCAACACCGGGAACGTGAAACCCTGCTGCTCGGCCCACTGCTTCTGCGAGTGCCGCGAGTCGCAGGAGATCGCGAGAACTTGGGCGCTCGCGCTCTCGTATTCGGAGAGGTCGTCGCGCAGCGAGCACAGCTCGCCTTGGCAGACACCGGTGAAGGTGAAGGGATAGAAGACGAGCACGACGTTCTGCGCGCCTCGGAACGACGACAGCGTGACGTCGTTTCCGTCTTGGTCCTTCAGGGTGAAATCGGGGGCTTCGGTGCCGGTCGCGAGAGGCATGCGAACGGGTCCTTTCGTCGGGGAACGGGGAGTCTACGAATCGTCACCGGCGCGCCACCCGGCGGACGACTCGCCGCCATCCGCATTCGTTACGGTCTGCGTGCGAGACGTTCCCGGCTCGAACGACGATTCCAGGGGCCGCAGTTCGGGCCGGGAACCTCCGCGAATCCCAATGGGGTCGTCGGTACGTCAACTCAGTCGGACGGTGGCGGCAAGTACCGAGCCGCTCGCACTTCGCCGGTGGCGTCGGTGTCGAGCGACCAGGTCGAGCCCTTCGGCCACTGCGGCGTCGGGCCGATGTCGACGCCTTGGTTCGCGTAGTGCTCGAGCAACATCGGAATGACGTCGCCGTGTGTGCAGAACACCGCGCCGTGCGACGCGTGCTTCCCAATGAGCGCGAGCGATTCTTCGAGTGTGGCGCCTTCGGCGAGCGCGTCGACCGGTTCGATGGCGACCCCACGCTGGCCGGAGAGCGGAACCACGGTTTCCATGCACCGCACGTACGGGCTCGACAGCACCCGATCGAACTGCGCGTCCTCGAGAACGGCGAGCAAGCCGCGGGTTTGGAGGTGGCCGCGTCCCGACAACGGACGCAGACGGTCGTCGCCATCCCAGACGCCGCGCTCTCCCGCCTTGGCGTGGCGGACGAGGTAGATGGTCACGCTGATCCTCCGTGGGATGCGCCGTCGACGGTCGCGACCAAGCGCCGGTCGTGATCGTAGGACAGAAGGGTGGCCGCTTGGGCCGCGGTGATCCAGCGCGTCTCGTCGACCTCGTCGTTGGGTTCCCAGGCGTTGCGGCCCACTGGTGTCATCCGCCAGTAATGCACGATCTTCGGTCGGCCGTGGCGATCGACGTATTCGCAGGTCGGGAGCACCGGACCCAACGTGACGCGCACGCCGGTCTCTTCTTCGACCTCGCGCCTCGCCGCGTCCTCGAGCGATTCGCCGGGCTCGAGCTTGCCCTTGGGAAGGCTCCAGTCGTCGTATTGGGGCCGATGTACGACGAGGTACTCGACCGCGCCGTCGGGTGTCGAACGGGCGACGACGCCGCCCGCGGCTTGGACCTGGTCGTCGTTCACAGCCATCCTCGAACGCGCTTGGTGTCGGCCTTTGCCCACACCGCGGGAAACGCGGCGCGCGCTCGCGCGGCGGCTTCGCGCTCGACCTGCGCGAGCATCCCCACCGCGTAGGCCTCGGACGGTGTGCATTCGTGCGCGGTCTTCGACAGCCAGGTGACGGCGACGACTGCGTCATGGTGCTCGCCCAGCACGCCTTGCACGTTCGCCATCGACCGGGACAGCCGGCGGGCGCGTTTGGCGAAGGCGGGCTCGCACGCCTCGGCCGCGTACCGGCATCGCTTGGCGCGGATGCGAACCGCGTGCAACGCGTCGTCGGGCGGGTTGTCGCCCAACTTGTGCACGGCGCGGCGGAGCTTCTTCCAGCGCGCGCGGACTATGCCTCGGAGCGCGTCGGCCGCATCGGCGCGCGCGGCCGCGACGAACGCGGGCGACGCGGCGGCCGCGGCGAGCTTGGCGCGCCCGTGTTCGTAGCGGGGTTCGTCGAGCATCGCGATCAGGTCGGCCTTCGCGGCCGCGCGGTCGGCGTCGAGCCGGCGCACTACGCGTCGGGACGCCTCGGCCTCCGCGGTAGGGAGTTGGCCGGCGTGCGCGCGCAAGCGGTCGCGCTGCACCTCGATGTCGCGCACCGCGCCGAGCTCCGCGCCGAGCCAACGAAGATCGGCCCGCAGGTCGTTGGCCCACCGCTCGTCGAGAAACGGTTGGAACGTGCGGAGATCCGAGCGGAGCCGGCGGGTTGCCACGCGGGCCTGATGGACCGACTCCGGATCGTCGCCGGCCCGGAGGTCGGCCTCGTGCGCGACGAGTCGTTCGTACGACTGGCGGATCGCGCGGCGCACGACTTCGGAGACGGTGATCTCGCCACTCATGACTCAGGCGCTCATGGATCAGGCGTCCGGAGCGCGAACTTTGGCCCGGGCTGTGGCCAGCTCCTGGAACCGCACCTGCGATTCGATGCCTTCGGCGGTCTGCACCTTGTGCCAGGTTCCGTCGCGCTCGAGCGTCCACGCGAGCACGTCGTCGGCGAAGTTGATCGAGAGGATCTCGTCGAGCCGGCCGCGCATCCGTGTGTCGGTGATGCGCAGCATGGCTTCGACGCGGCGATCGAGGTTGCGGGGCATGAGGTCGGCCGAACCAATGACGTACTCCGTGTCCTCGTCGCCGGCCGGACCGAAACGGATGATCCGCGAGTGTTCGAGATAGCGACCGACAATCGACCGCACCGTGATGTTCTCCGAGAGCCCGGGGACCCCGGCGCGCAGGCAGCAGATGCTGCGCACGACGAGCCTGACCTTCGCGCCCGCGTCGGAGGCCGCGTACAGCTCGTCGATCATCTCGGAGTCGACGAGCGCGTTGATCTTCATCGTGATCTCGCCGTCGGGGCGCGCCTGGCCGCGGATGAGGTCGCGCAGCGCGTCGCGCAGGTGCATCGGCGCGACGAGCAACCTTCGGTACTCGCCCGGTCGGCTGTAGCCGGTGAGGTGATTGAACAGTTCCGACAGGTCAGAACCGAGGTCGGGGTCACTCGAGAGAACGCCGAGGTCTTCGTACGTGGTGGCGGTCTTCGGGTTGTAGTTGCCGGTGCCGAAGTGGCAGTAGCGGCGGATGCCGTCGGCCTCCTGGCGAACGACCAGCAGCACCTTGGCGTGCGTCTTCAGGCCCACCAGCCCGTACACCACGTGCGCGCCCGCCTGCTCCAACATCCGGGCCCGCTCGATGTTCGCCTGCTCGTCGAATCTCGCCTTGAGCTCGACGAGGGCGACGACCTGCTTGCCGGCCTCCGCGGCCTTGACCAGCGACGCGACGATGCCGGCCTCGTCGCCACCCGTGCGGTACAGGGCCTGTTTGATCGCGAGCACGGAGTCGTCGCTCGCGGCCTGCTCGACGAACGCCTCGACCGAGTTCGCGAACGAGTCGTAGGGATGGTGCAGGAGTACGTCGCCGCTGCGCATCGCCCAGAACACGTCGCTGTCCTTGCCGCCCGCGAGCGGCGGCGGATTCTGCGGCGTGAACGGCGAGTACTTCAGCTCGGGCCGGCGCAGGCTGTAGAGGTCCCAGAGCCCGTTCAGGTCGAGGGGAGCGTCCACTTGGTACACGTCGTTCGCACCGAGCTCGAGCTCGCGGCAAAGGAGCGCCACCACTTCGGGCGTGATGTTGGTGTCGACCTCGAGCCGCACGGCGAGACCGAACTTCGTCCGTTGTCGCAACGACATCTCCATCGCCGCGAGCAGGTCCTCCGATTCGTCGCTGAGCTCGATGTCGGCGTCGCGGGTGACGCGGAACGGATACTGCGCGAGCACGTCCATGCCGGGGAACAGCGCGTCGAGGTGGGCCGCGATCACCTGCTCCAGCGGCACGTACCTCGCGCTGTTGGGCACCGTAACGAAACGGGGGAGCAGCGGCGGCACCTTGACCCGGGCGAAACGCTCCTCGCCGCTGCCGCGGTCGCGCACTACGACTGCGAGGTTGAGCGACAGGTTCGAGATGTACGGGAACGGGTGCGCCGGGTCGACGGCAAGGGGAGTGAGCACCGGGAAGATCCGGTCCTCGAACACCCGGGTGAGCTCGGCCTGCGCGGCGACGTCGAGCTCGGTCCACGGGGTGAAGGCAACGCCGGCGTCCTGTAGCGCGGGAGCGATCTCCTTGGTGAACGCGGTCGCTTGGCGCATCACCAGCTCTTCGACCCGGGCGCGGATCGCGCGGAGTTGCTCGACCTGGTCGAGCCCGTCCGGCGACGTCGTGCGCACGCCGACGGCGAGTTGTTCCTTCAGCCCGGCGACGCGCACCTGGAAGAACTCGTCGAGGTTCCCGCTGAAGATGGCGAGGAACTTGGCGCGCTCGAGGAGCGGGACCGACGGGTCTTCGGCCAGCGCGAGCACGCGGGCCTGGAATTCGAGCATCGAGAGCTCTCGATTCAGATATCGGGAGCTCTCCAATGCGGTACTCATGAGTCAATCGTACGGGGTTCGCCAGACCTCCGCTTCCGCCCTCGCGCGTGTCCGGCCGCGGTAGGTGAACCGGCCGGAGGCCAGGTTGGAGCCGGGTCGTAGCATGGCGACTACGGACACGAACACGCATCTCGAGTCAACGACGTTCACGCCGTTTGCCCGCCTCGCGCTCGCCCACGCGGTCGGAATGGCGGGCGACGTGTTCGTCACGGTCTCGCTCGCGGGTTCGCTCTTCTTCGACGTCGGGGTCGGGGCCGCTCGCCCCAAGGTGCTGCTCTACCTCCTCATCACGATGGCGCCCTTCGCCGTGGTCGCCCCGGTCCTCGGACCCTTTCTCGACCGGACGAGGGGCGGCCGGCGGCTGATGGTCGCCGCGTCGATGGCCGGGCGATCGATCCTGTGCATGTTGATGGCGAACAACATCAACAGCCCGATGCTCTACCCCCTCGCGTTCGGCTCACTGGTGCTGTCGAAGGGCCAGTCCATCGCCAAGAGCTCCCTCGTGCCGGCCGTCGTCGATTCCCACGACGAGCTCGTGCTCGCCAACTCGCGGCTCACGATCATCTCCGTCGTCGGGGCCACCGTCGCCGCACCGTTTGCCGCGCTCATCCTGAAGACCGTCGGTGGTCCATGGGTCTTGCGCGCGGGCTCGCTGGTGTTTCTCCTCGGAACGCTGTGCGCGTTCGGGATCCCGCGCGCGAAGCGGGCCGGAGCAGCGGAAACTGTCGACGAGCGCGAGGCGATGCATGCACGCACCATCGTCACCGCGGGGACCGCGATGGGACTCTTGCGCGCGGTGGTGGGGTTCTTCACCTTCTTCGCCGCCTTCGCGCTGAAGCGGTCGCACGAGCCCGCGTGGGTCTTCGGTCTGGTGCTCGCGGCGAGCGCGATCGGCAACGGCGTCGGCACGATCATCGCCCCGATCGTGCGCAAGCGGCTGCGGGAGGAGTGGATGCTCGCGGGCGCGTTGCTGCTCCCCGCTCTCCCGCTCGTGCTCGCGGCGCGCGACTACGGCCGCGTCTCGCTCGTCTTCGCGGCGGCCACCATCGCCGCGGCCACCGCCTGCGGTCGGGTCGCGTTCGACAGCCTGCTGCAGCGCGACGGCGCGGAATCGGTGCGCGGCCGAGCCTTCGCCCGGTTCGAGACCCGCTTCCAACTCGTCTGGGTCGCGGGCGGCGTGGGCGCGGTGCTCTTTCCCGGCGGCGGTCGGGGCGGCATCTTCGTCGTCGCCGTCGTCCTGTTGTTCGCGGGTCTGTCGTACGTGGGGGCGTTTCGCCGGTCTGCACCGAGAAATACACGACCGTCGTTGCCGCCGCCCGGCTAGAACGGTCGGATGCCGTTCGAGATCCGCGCGGTCGAGCCGGACGAGCTCGACGACCTTCTGACCGCCGACCAGCGCGGCTTCGGGGGTGAGCCGCTCCGGCCCGGCACGTCGCGCAGCTGGGCGACGGGTGAGCTCGATCGCACGCGCATCGCGTTCGACGCAGGAGCGATGGTCGGCGTTTCGCGCACGTACTCGTTCGAGCTGACGATGCCCGGCGGTGCGTTCGTCCCGACCGCGGCCGTCTCGTGGGTGTCGGTGCTCCCGACGCACCGCCGGCGCGGGGTGCTCACGCAGATGATGGCCGCGATGCACGACGATGCTCGAGCGCGCGAAGAACCGGCCGCGATCCTCACCGCGTCCGAGAGCTCGATCTACGGACGCTTCGGCTACGGCGTCGCGGCCTGGCGCCTCGGCCTCTCCGCGGAGCGACCCCACATCTCGTTCGCGCAGCCGGCCGCCGACACCGGCACGGTGCGCGTGGTGACCGTCGACGAAGGCAAGCGCGCGCTGCCCGTGGTCTACGACCGTGCGCGCGGCGGCCGCGCCGGAATGGTGACCCGCCCCGACTTCTGGTGGGAGCAGGTGTTCTGGGAGTACATGGTCGGGCGCGCGAAGGCGAGCTTCGTCGCGATCCACGCCGACGCCGACGGCCGCGACGACGGCTACGTCGTGTACGAGTTCACCGGCGACTGGGTCGGCGGGCTACCGGATCGCAAGCTCTCGATCATCGACATGCAAGCCGAGACCGCGTCCACGTGGATCGCGCTCTGGCAGTACGTGTTCGGTGTGGATCTCGTCGCCACCGTCTCCGCGTCGAACCTTGCGGTCGACGACCCACTCCGTTACATCGTCACCGACAGCCGGCGGGTGCGAGTCGACTACATCAACGACCATCTGTGGATCGCGCCGCTCGACCCGGTCGCGCTTTTGGGTTCGCGCACCTACGCGGTGCCGGGGCGGGTCGTGGTGGAAGTGAACGCGCCCGACGGGGCGACGACCACGATCGCGATCGAGTCGACTGCCGACGGCGGCGCCTGCAGCACCACAACCGACGCGGCCGATCTCGTGTGCGATTCGGCCGTGCTCGGCATGTGCGTGCTGGGCGGCAATCGTTGGAGCGAGCTCGCCGCCGCGGAACGGGTCGAGGTGCACCGGCCCGAGGCGGTACTGCTCGCCGACGCGATGTTCCTCGCCGCTCCCGCACCCGCGCTGTTGTCGTATTTCTGAACCCGGCTAGCTCCAGCCGGACCCGGCGCCGGCGACCATGCCGAACGGGCCGCTCGGCCAGCGGTAACAGTCCACCAGCAGCTGGTCGACCTCGGCGCGCGTCGCGATCCCTTCGTCGACGACGCGTTGCGCCTCGCGCACCATCGCGAAGTACACCCGATTCGCGACGAAGCCCCATTGCATCGGATTGTCCTTGACGACGATCGGGTGCTTGCCGCATCGCGTCGCCGCGTCGACGACGGTTGCGATCGTCTCCGCGCTCGTCTCCGGCGTGACGACGATCTCCGCGAGCTTCATCACGGGCGCGGGCGACGCCCAATGCCAGCCGATGACGCGGTCGGGGCGATCTGTCGACGCCGCGAGCGCGGTGATCGGCAGACCGGAGGTGTTCGACGCCAGGATCGTCGCGGGCGGCGCGAGCCGGTCGAGGTCGCGGAACACGCGGATCTTGAGATCGAGCCGTTCGGGTACCGCTTCGATGACGAGGTCGGTCGCGGCCGCCTGCTCGAACGCCGACGTGAACGTGATGCGCGACAACGCGGCGTCGGCCTCCGCGCGCGTGACCTTGCCGCGCGCGATCGCGCTGTCGAGGCCGAAGCGCCCGGTAGTGACGTGCGCCCGGGCATCGTCGAGCGCGGCCGGCGCGATGTCGTAACAGACGACCTCGTCGCCGGCGAGCGCGCACACCTGCGCGATACCTCCGCCCATCACTCCGGCACCGAGGACGCCGAACTTCACGGCGTGTCGGGAAGATCGATGCGGGCGAGCCAGAGACCGGGCGCGACGAGCTCGGCCTCGGTCGGCACCATCGACTCGTCCGACCAGAGCCGGTTGAGCTGGTCGAAGCCGCCGTCGCTGCGTTCCATGACGCCGCGGCAGAACGCGACACCGGTCTCGTAGTGCCCGCGGTCGAGCTCGAGGCCGAGGAGGCGGTCGACGAATCCGGTCGCGTCTCCCCGCTCGAGGCGGTGCCGGCGCAGGGCTTCGTCGAGGCGACTGTGCGACGACACCATCCGTTCGCCGATGGATTCCACGACGACGTCGGTGTAGCCCTCGAGCACCGACACGAACCGTTGCAGTTCCTCGAGCAATGGGCGTTGCGCTTCGGTGCGCATCGCGCCGAGCAAGGTGTCGGGATCGCTGAGGCCGGCGATCGCTTCCATCGAGGACGGGTCGGAAGGGTCGAAGCCGCCGAGCTGGCTCTCCATCGCGTCGGGCTGGACCTCGTACGCGCCGACGTAGGCGGAGGCGGTACGCAAGAGCCGGGCGCGGACCCACGGCACCGCGCGTTGTGCACCGTGCACCACTTCGCGCAACGCGAGCGCGTACCGGAGCTCGTCGAGCGGGAGTGCCCATTCCTCCGCGAACGCGTCGACGTTCGGCGCGATGAACAAGAGGCTCGGCGGCCCGTCGAGGGGGAGCGGCAGATCGAACTGGCCGAGAGCCTGGTGCGAGAGGAGCCCGATCATCGAGCCCGCCCACCCGCCGAGGAGCAGCGGCATCATCATGGCGAACAACATGTC
>DASYJT010000413.1:0-21157 GCA_035996165.1 Acidimicrobiia bacterium | reverse complement strand
TCATCCGTGTCGAACGGGCGCAGAACCTCGTGCGGATACCACCACGAGTCGAGCTGCACGGCTCCCACGCGCACGCCCCGCGCCTCGAGGTCGTCGACCGCGGCCACCACTGTCGACGCCGGGTCGTACCCCGGTTCGGTGCGATACCAATACGCGGCGCCGTTGTCGGTCCAGTACGACAATCGCGTTCCCAGCACGTCCGCGTCCCGGGGCGGCGGCGCCACTCCCGAGCGCGATCGCAACAGGCTGGCCCACCGCGCAAAGCAGTCGCGTGCGCCGTCGCCCGCGATGACCACCAGCTCGGTCGCGAATCCGGCGGCCACTTCGTCGATGTCGCCGTGCCAACCCGCGCGCAGCCCGGCGTCGGCCTGTTCCTTTCCGGCGGGGACCGCGATCACCTGCTCGTGAAACGACTGGAGGGGCGCGAGGAGGATCGTGCGCCCGTCGGGCGCGACGAGGCCGAGCGGCATCACCACCGCGGGGCGGAACGGCAGGAGCCGCCAGCGCGACAGCGCGGCATCGCTGAACACCGGTAACGCGAATTCCGTGTACTGATGCCCGAAGGCGCGGAGATCTTCGGGCGCACCGCCTTCGGCGCGGTTCCGGGGATCGAAGTGCCACGCGACCGAGGTCGTCGCGAAGTCGCCCGTCGCGAAACCCTGCCAATCCGCGCGCGCTTCGAGGCGCAACACCACGGCGGCTTCGCCGTCGACCGGTCGCACCTCGCCGACGATCCGATCGGATTCGATCCGCAGCGCTCCGGGCGAAACCGAAACGACGGGCGCGAGCTCGGTCGGCGGGATGAGCAACCGCCCGGGCCCGAGCCAATCGGGCTCGTCCCAACCGATTCGGACGACTCCCGCGGCCGTCATCTGCACGCGCAGCGGACCCGCGACCAGCTCGTGGTCGGTCTCACCGGGGGCAGGCACGCGCAGCATTCAAGCGGACGAACGTGGTTGCGCGCACGGCGCATCGACGACGGGTTCGGCTCGCGGTTTGACTCGTCGGGTGCACGCGTGGTCCGATGAGCGCGCTCCGAGTGGGGGAAGTCCGGTCAAAGTCCGGCGCTGACCCGCAACCGTAGGCAAGCTCGTCGTTCCGGAACCTGTTTCCGGCCGGCGGTCTTGCAAGCCGGGATACCCGTGAAGAGCAGCTCCGAAGACACCGTCGTGGTTTGCGGGTTGTGAGCGCTCGATCCCGGTCGGGCTGTCCATTCCTGTTGCTGCGGCACGAGCGGAAGGACACCCGATGAAAAGGGTCGCCACATTCCTCCTCGCTGCCGGTCTCGTGTCTGTCAGCGCGGCCCCCGCGCTGGCAGCACCGCCGAGTAGCGATCCGACAACCGGCGCGCGCTACGCCGCCGCATGGATAGCAAAGCAAGTCAACGCGTCCGGGTTCATCCCGCAGGCCGGGACCGCGAACCCGAACCTCTCGGTGACGGCGCAGGCGGTGACCGCGCTCGCGGCCGCGGGCGTCGGCCGGACGCAGGTTGGCGCGCTCCTCGGCTACCTCGGCACCCACATCGACAACTTCGTCGTCGTCGGTGGCCACGACGATCCCGGCGCGCTCGCTTATCTCATCCTCGCGGCCGACGCCGGCGGCGCCGATCCGACATCGTTCGGTACGGGGCACGCCAACCTCGTCACCCGTCTCGTCGCGAGCCAGCAACCGAGCGGCCTGTTCGGCGTCAACGACGCGACCTTCGACGGCGCGTTCCGCGAGGGCCTCGCGCTCCTCGCGTTGCACGCCGCGGGTGTCGCGAACGCCGCCGGGGTGGCGTGGCTCGAGGGCCAGCAGTGCGCAGGCGGTGCCTTCGTCTCGTTCCGCGCGGACCCGGCGGTCGCGTGCCCGGCCGTCGACCCGAGCACCTTCACCGGACCCGACACCAACTCGACCGCGCTGGCAGTGCTCGGCCTGCAGAGTCAGGGAGCGACCGCCGCGGCGGCGGCCGGCGTGACCGCGCTCGACGCGGCGCGCAATGCCGGCGGCGGTTGGGGTTTCCTCAGTCGCGCCGACCAGTCGACCGACGCCAATTCCACCGGGGTCGTGCTCGAAGCGCTGCGAACCGTTACCGGTTCCGCCGACACCCAAGGGATCGCGGCGTTGCTCGCGCTCCAGGTGGGCTGCACCGGCGACGCGGCCGATCGAGGTGGCATCGCGTTCCAACCCGGCGCCGGCGGCGTGCTCGCGCCCGACGCCTACGCGACCGTGCAGGCGACACCGGCCCTCGCGGAGGTCGCGCTGCCGATCACCGACGCGACGATCGCGACCGAGCTCCCCACGCCGTGCGCGCCCGCGCCGACGACCACCACGGTCGTTTCGACCTCGACCACGGTTGCCACGACGGGATCGACCGTCGCGAGCGCCGGCTCGACCGTGGTCACGACGGCCACGACAGTCGCGACGGCGGCAGCCGCCGAGCTGCCGCGCACGGGAACGTCGTCGGCTCCGATCGCGATCGTTGCGACGATCGTGATCGCGGCCGGACTCGCCCTCGTGGGCGGCTCGCGCCGACGTCGTACGTGAGCACGCGGTCATGAGCGGTTCGGGTCGGATGGCGCGCGCGTGCGCGGTGTTGATCTTCACCGCGTGCGCGTTCGCGACACCGTTGGGCGGGCGCGCCGTGGGGCGGGCCTGCGCCGACAGCAGCGTCCACATCGCGGTCGTCGTCGACGCCGGCCCGAGCGGCACCGTGAGCACGGTGTGCGTCGCCGCCGGATCGCGCGACAACGGCGCCGCGGCCCTGGCGGCCCGGGCATCGAGGTTGGGCACTCCGCAGCCTCGGTACAACGGGTCCGGCCTCCTGTGCGCGATCGACGGCATACCGCAGACCGGATGTGGCGACCGGAGCAACGGGCACTACTCGTACTGGTCGTATTGGCACGGCGCCGGGGGCAACTGGTCGTACTCGAACGTCGGGCCCGGCGGATCGCGCGTCAATGCGAACGTCGTCGAGGGTTGGCGGTGGCAACCCGACGGCGCCGGACTCCCGACCGACCCCGCGCCGCGCGGTCCCGCCACCCCGGCCGCCGTATGCGCGCCCGCGCCACCACCGACGACGAGGCCACCGACCACGACTCCGCCACCGACTCAGCACGCGACCGCGCCACCCGCGAGCTCGGGCGGCGGACCGGGAACCGTCGCCGGGCAGCAAGTGACGACGACCACGCCCGCACCCGGTGGCACCAAAGGTTCGGCGCACCCGACGGTCACGACCCGACTACCCGCGGGCGCGACGAAGGCGACGACGGGGCGGGCGCACGCGTCGTCGACGACCACGTCTGTATCCGGGTCGGAGTCGTCGACCACGGTCTTCCTCACCCACGGCGGGATCGCCGCGCCCGGGGCAAAGCATTCGTCCGGCGGTCTGCCCGTCGGTCTCGTCACCGGTGTCGTTCTCGTGATCGCGCTCGGCGCCGGTGGGGCGGTCGCGGCCCGGCGCCGTAGCCGCGTCGCCGCGTGAGGCCGGCTTCGTGAGACCGGCGTCGTGAGGCCGCGCACGCTGCATCCGCTCGCGTGGTGGATCTGGGCGCTCGCGCTCGCGACCGCCGCCCTGCGCACGACGAACCCGCTGTTATTGGGCCTGTTGGTCGCGGTGGCGTGGGTCGTCGTCGCCGCGCGCCGCCCGGACGCTCCGTGGGCGCGATCATTCGGCAGCTTCGTACGGTTCGGGATCGCGATCATCGTCGTGCGGTTGCTGCTGCAGATGCTGTTCGGCGACCGCCTTCCCGGACACGTGCTCTTCACCACGCCGAACGCGGCGCTCCCGTCCTGGGCGGCGGGCGTGACCTTGGGCGGTCCGGTCACGACGGAGTCGATGGTCGCGGCGTTCAACGAAGGGCTCCAGCTCGCGACACTGATCGCGTGCGTCGGCGCGGCGAACAGCCTCGCGAGCCCGTATCGTCTCCTGCGCGCGGTCCCCTCGGTGCTCTACGAACTCGGCGTGGTCGTGACGGTCGCGTTGTCGTTCGCGCCGCAGACGGTCGCCGCCGCCGCCGGCATACGCGACGCGCGCCGGCTGCGCGGCCGCCCGCACCGCGGACTGCGCGGGCTGCGCGGCCTGGCGGTTCCCGTCCTCGAAGGCGCGCTGGAACGCTCGCTCGATCTCGCGGCGTCGATGGACAGCCGCGGTTACGGTCGCCACGGCGACGTGCCCGCCGGGCGGCGCCGAGCCGGTCAGGCCGCGACACTCGTCGGCGCCCTCGCGATCATGGTCGGCGTGTTCGGTGTGCTCGACAGCGGTGCGCCGTTCGCGCTCGGCCTCCCGCTGCTCGGACTCGGCGCGGTGTTGCTCGTCACCAGCCTCCGCGCCGCGAAGTCGGGGTCGGTCCGGTCGCGGTACCGCCCCGACGTGTGGCGGCTCGCGGAATGGACCACCGTCGCGGCCGGCGCGAGCACGGTCGCGGCCCTCGTCGTCGCCGGCCACCTCGGCGTCGACGGATTGCATCCCGCGTACAGCCCGCTCGAAACACCGTTGCTACCGATCCTCCCGCTCGTCGGCGTGCTCGCCGCGGTGGTCCCCGGGTTCCTCACGCCTCCCCTACCGGTCGAGATGGCACTACCGGTCGAGATGGCACTACCGGTCGAGCTCGCGTGATCGCGTTCGAGCACGTCACCTTCACGTATCCCGACGCGCCGACGCCCGCGCTCGCCGACGTCGACTTCACGGTCGACGAGGGCGAGTTCTTCCTCGTCGTCGGCGAGACAGGTTCGGGCAAGTCGACGTTGCTGCGCGCGGTGAACGGGCTCGTACCGCACTTCACCGGGGGCACGTTGCTCGGACGGGTGAGCGTCGACGGCATCTCCACCGTCGCACCGCCGCGCGAGCTCGCCGATCGGGTCGGCGTCGTGGGCCAGAACCCCAGTGCGAGCTTCGTCGCCGACACTGTCGAAGACGAGCTCGCGTACGCGATGGAGAATCTCGGCATCGCGGCCGACGTGATGCGGCGCCGGGTCGAGGACGTCCTCGACCTCCTCGGCATCGCGGGGTTGCGGCGCCGGGCACTCGGCACGCTGTCGTCGGGTGAGGCGCAACGCGTCGCCATCGGATCGGTGCTCACCGCGTCGCCGCGCGTGCTCGTGCTCGACGAACCCACCTCGGCGCTCGATCCCGGCGCCGCCGAGGACGTGCTCTCGATCCTGACCCGTCTCGTCGACGACCTCGGGCTCACCGTGCTGCTCGCCGAGCATCGCCTCGAACGCGTGGTGCAGTACGCGACGCGCATCGGGGTGGTCGGCGCCGATCAGCGCTTCGCCGCCGGCCTGCCCGCGGCCGTGATGGCCGACGCACCGGTCGCGCCGCCCGTCGTCGCGCTGGCGCGGCTCGCCGGATGGTTGCCGCTGCCGCTCTCGGTTCGCGACGCCCGCCGCGCCGCGCAACCCCTGCGCGATCGACTCGCGTTGATCACTCCTCCGGTGCGTGCGGTCGCGACCCGCGGCGATTCGATCGCGAGCCTGAGCGGCGTCGCCGCGCGCTACGGACCGAACGACGTACTGCACGACATCGACTTCGAGATCGGCAGCGGCGAGATCGTCGCGGTCATGGGCCGCAACGGCGCGGGGAAGTCGACGTTGCTGCGCCTCCTCTCCGGGCTCATGCGCCCGACTTCCGGCCGCATCGACATCGACGGCGCGGCGCCGCATTCGTTGAACGCATCGGCACTGGTCCGGCGCGTCGGCCTCGTGCCCTCCGATCCGGGCGCGCTGCTCTACGAGCGGACGATCGCGTCCGAATGCAGCGTCGCCGACCGCGAGCACCGGCTCGCGGCGGGCACCACGCGCGCGACGCTCGACCGCATCGAGGCCGACCTCGACCCCACCCGTCATCCCCGCGACCTGTCGGAGGGACAACGCCTCGCACTCGCGCTCGCCGTGGTGCTCGCCCCCGCGCCGCCGCTCATCCTCCTCGACGAGCCGACGCGCGGTCTCGACTATGCCGCCAAGGCGCGCCTGTCGCTCATCCTGCGCGAGCTGGCGGCAACGGGTCACGCGGTCGTGCTCGCCACCCACGATGTGGAGTTGGTCGCGGAGACCGCAACGCGCGCCATCGTGCTCGCCGACGGCGAGATCGTCTCCGATGGAGCCGCGCGTGAGGTCGTGTGCCACTCGCCCGTCTTCGCGCCGCAGGTCGCGAAGATCCTCGCGCCCGCGGAATGGCTGACGGTCGCCGAGGTGTCGGCCGCGCTCGCGTCATGACCGGCACGAGCGCGACCACGTGGTCGGCGTCGGGCCGCATCCGTTTCCACTGGCGTTCGGGCGCGCTGCTCGCGGCCACATCGGCGGCCGGCGTCGCGGCCTTCACCTGGCCGCTCTTCGCCCGCCCGCAGGGCAGCGAGAACCTCGCGCACACGGGCGACGCGCCGTGGATATTCGTCGTCCTCGTCCCGCTGCTCGTCGCCATCCTGTTGTCGGAACTGGCCGACGGCGCGCTCGACGCCAAAGCCGTTGCGATGCTCGGCGTGTTGGTGGCGTGCGGCGCCGCGCTCCGCGCACCCACCACCGGCGTGACCGGCTTCACCGGAGTGTTCTTCCTCCTCATTCCCGGTGGCCGCGTGTTCGGGCCCGGGTTCGGGTTCGTGCAGGGCGCGCTCACGATGTTCGCGTCGGCGCTACTCACCGGCGGAGTCGGGCCGTGGCTGCCCTTCCAGATGCTCTGCACCGCGTGGGTCGGCTTCTTCGCCGGTTGCCTGCCGCGCGCGGAAGGCCGGTCGGAGCTCGCTTTGTTGGCGGGCTACGGCGCGATCGCGGGGCTCGTATACGGACTCGTGATGGATATGTGGTTCTGGCCGTTCGGCACATCGGGCACCGCGTTGCATTTCGTCTCGGGTGCCGCCGTCGCCGAGAACCTCCGCCGCTTCTGGGCCTTTCACCTCGCCAGCGCGCTCGGCTTCGACATTCCCCGTGCCGCGGGCAACGCCCTCCTCGTACTGATCGCGGGCACCCCCGTACTCGCCGCGCTCCGGCGCGCCGCGCGCCGTGCCGCGTTCGGGGCGCCGATCACGTTCGAATCCAATCCGCGATCCGCGCCGAGCACGTGACCGCGCGACCGGGCGGGTCAGCCGGCCGTGAACAACCGGGAACCGAGCGTGACGGAACCGCTCGGCGTCGTCACCGTCTGCGCGGCCCCGCCCGCATTGACCGCGAGCCATAGACCACTGGAGCCGACGATCGTCGCGATGCCGCGCCGAGTGTCGATCGTGACCTGCGCCGCCGATCCCGCGGGCGCGAGAACGCGCTCCAGCGCGGCCACGCCCGAGCCGAACGGGAGACGCTTGCCCCCGCCGAGCGTCGCGGTCTGCGTCCACACGGCTCCGAGCTCGGAGCTCGCGGAGGCCTCCGGCTGCCAGAGGAAGGCGGCGGCCGCGCCGGAGCGCTGCATCTGGAGGAGTGCGAAGAGCTGAACCGACGCCTGATGCTGGCGGGTCCACGACGCGCCCCGCGGCTGGACGTAGAACTCCGCCCACCAGATCGGGAGACGGGTCCGAGCCCGCAACCATGCGTCGACTGCCGCGAACTTCTCGGTTGCGACCGCCGGATCGACCGAAGCGGGCGCGTCGCGCGGCCCCGACGCGGCGTCGATCGCGACGAAGTCGGCGCCGTGCGCGTGCGCGAGCCAGTAGGTGACGACGTCGAGCGGCCGCTGATCGAGCACTCCCCACAGTCCGGACACGTTCGACGGATTGCTCGCGACGCCGGCACTCGTCCAGCTGTCCATCACCACATACGGGCCCCCGACCGCGATCGCCGGATTCACGGCCTTCAGCGCGTCGTAGACCGCGTTGTAAAGCGCGGTGTAGTGATACGCGTCCCAACGGTTGTTCGCCTGGTCGAAGAAGCCCTTGAGCTCGTTCCAAACCATGAAGTGCACGACGTCGGGGTAGCGCCGCGCGATCTTCGCCGCGAGCGCGGCGAAATCCGCGTAGTGCGCGACCGTCGGAGCCACTTCGATCTTCGACCAATCGGTCTCGCCCGCCCGCCCGCCCTTCATCCAGTCCGGCGCGCCCGCCAACGTTATGACGGGAGTTGCACCGCTCGACCGCATGAACGCGACCCGCCGATCGAGATCAGTGAAGTCGAAGACCCCGGGTGCGGGTTCCGGATTGGTCACGCCCCAGCCCATGATCGCCTGGTCCTGGAAACCGCCGAGCGACTTCGCGATCGAGCGCGCCGACGACACCGCCGTGGGGTCGCCCCACGCATCGGCGGAATGTTGGGTGTGCGTCATGCCGAAGGTGAACTGGTTCACCGGCGCGGTCGTGGTCATCGGCAGCGCGTGCGACGTCGCGGGCGATCGAAGTTGCGCGGGAAGATTTCCGCCCGAGGCCGGAGCCGTGGATGACAACATCGTGACGACCGCAACAAGGATCGTGCCGACGGAGGCACCGATGAAGGTCCGCTGCGATCGATGCACCTTCACGAGACTTTATCGTCAGGCCGCGTAGGGCCACTTGAGTTGTGAAGCCGCTATGCAAGTAAGCGGTCACAGTCGGGCGCACCGATGATCGCATTGATCTCGCCGCGCAACCGCGTTCGCAGATCTTCGACCGCCGCGTACACGCGTCGCGTCGAATCTTCGTCGTCGGCCGTCTCGATCACGAGCTCCGCGAGTTCGCCGGCTCGAACGCGATCGGTGCGCACGACACGGGCGGATGCGGCCACGGCCCCCGCGAAGTCGGCGCACTTCGGTTGGTACTCGAGGCTGACGAACGGGACACCGGCGCACGCGGCGAGCACCGCCGCGTGCAATCGCTCGGCGACGACGACGGCCGCACCGTCGAGCAGCGAGAAGAACTCGGCCGGCGTCGCCGCGACGTGCACCTCGCATCCGGTTTCCCCGGCGTGCGCGGCGGCGGACGCCGCGGCCGGGACGTCTTCCGGGTTGACCGCGACGAACCGGACGCGCAGACCGGCCGTCCGGAGCCGGGCGATCGCGCCGCCGACCTCCCGTTCGACCGCGGTGTGGTCGTGGCCCCAGAGGTCGTCACCGAACCCGAGGCACACCACGACGCAGTCGCCGGGCGCGGGCCGCGCCGGCGCGAGCAACAACGCCGGATCGCCGACGACGGTCGCCTCGACACCGATATCCGACAAGAGCTCGGCCGACCGCGGCCCACGGACCGTGACCCGCGCGAACTGGGCAAGAGCTCGCCGCCAGCGCCGGAGCTCTCCGAAACCGCTGAACGAATGGCGGCCGCGAAAACTCGGATCCTCGACCCCGGCCCCGATCATGACCGGCGCCCCGCCCTTGCTCGAGCGCAGCGCCGCCATGAGCGGGAGTCGCCAGTTGGCGCGGCCGATGACGGTGCCGCCACCGAGCAGAACCCGATGGTCGCGCAGCTCCGCGCCCGGGCGCGCCCACGCGCGGAACGCCGCGGGCAGGCCGGTTGGGAACGTCGTGAACTCGGCCGGGTGCAGTGCGTCACGGAGCACGAGATGGATCGCGTCGTCGCCGAGGTTCTGGTGTCCGTGCCAACCGAGGTAGGTGAACCTCATGCGAACGCGAGCATGCGGAGCCCGGTCACCACGAGCAGCGCCGCGCAGCACGCGATGCCGAGCCGGTACCGGGCGCGTTGGGTGCGTGGAGTATCGCGATCGAGCATGACGGGCCCGTAGATCTCGTAGGACGCCAGCGCGATCACGCCGAGCACTGCGAGCACGACGCCGAGCGGGCTCAGCCAGGCGTTGAGCGCGGTCACTGTCGACCTCGATCGGAACGAGCGTGATGAGGAACCGCGGCGCGGAGAAAGGTCGGAGCTGTCGCCGCCGCGATGATCGCCTGCGCCAAGAGCGGATGCCACACGCCGGTCTCGACCATCACGACCGATATCAACACAGTGATCGCCGAGCTCGCGCCGACGACGATGACGACCGTCAAGGCCCGATCGGCGACGAAGCGCAAACCGAACGGCAGACCGGGAATCGTGAGGAAGAACGTCACGGCGAGGACCGCGCGTGCACCACCCCCGATACCCGCGATGTTGCAACCCAACGACGCGGAAGTCAGCACGAGTGCGGCGAGCGCGAGCCACTCCCGCTCGATGCCCGCCGGCTGCTCGAAGCTCGCCATCTCGTTCATCGCCCTCCGATCGTGGTCGCGACACCCATGTCGAAGCGGTACACGTGAGCATCGCCCTCCGAGAACACGAGGTCGAAGTGGCCGGTGCCGTTGACCGCCCGTTCCAGGGATTCCAGCCAGCCGGGCCGGAGACCGTAGATCGCGGTGCCGAACTCCGCCTGGCTCTTCGTGATCACGAGGAAGCCGGATCCGGACGCGGGCACGGCGTGGGTGAGGAGCGCGAGCCGATCCGCGTAGATCTCGTCGGCCGCGGGCAGGTAATGGAAGATCTCGAGCCCCTCATAGCGCCACGAGAGGTTGCGCGACACGGTCACGATCGAATCACCCGCCGACGCGTGCCCGTAGACCCAGTGCATCGCGTCCCACTCGCCGGTCGTGACGCGCTCGAACCGCTCGTTGCCGAAACGGGCGGTGACGCACGCGACGACCAGGCCTGCGCCGGCAACGACGGCGATCAAGAAGTACGCGAACGCGCCGAGCCGTCTCCGCGTCGATTTCGTGCGTGCGGCGGCCGGCGAGGGCTCGTCGGTCCGCCGGGGCGCGATCGCGAACGCACCGAGACACGCGCCCGGTACGAGCGCGAAGAACGTCGAGCGCAGCAGAGTCTCGCCGCCGTACGGCTGCGCCACGACCATCAGGTACGGCAGGAACGTGAGCAGCAGCATCGCGACGTGCGCCGCCCCGCGGCGCAGCCGGCGAAGGAAGCCGATCGTGGCGACGATCAACAGCGTCGCGGCCATCGCGATGCGGACGTCGAGCATCATCTGGCGCGGGAACGACACCGCGGCGGCCCGCTTCGACAAGCCCGCCGAGACGTTGCCGCCGACGTCGCCGACACCGGAGAAGATGAGGTCGAGGTGACCCTTCCAGAATTCCGACGCGCCGTACGACAACCACGCGATCGCCATGATCGCCGCGATGATCGCGAGCGACTTCACGCGGAGGCGCCCGGTGACGGTCAGTGCACCGAGGACGCCGGGCAGCAGGAACGGCGTCAGTTGGTGCGACACCGCGATGGCCCCGACCAGTAGCACGAGGACGCACCACACGACGACGCGACTCGACGGATCGAGCGCGCTCGTCGGACCGGCGTCACCGTCTCGCGCGAACCGGCGGAGCGGTGCGGGGAGCCGGCGTTCGACGCCCACCCCGGGAAAGACCGTGAGCGCGACCGCGACCAGGCACAGGTAGAGGAGGAGCGCGAACGCCTGGGGCGAGAAGTAGTCCTGACCGACCCAGTTGAGCGAGACAACGCCCCAGAGCGCGATCCAGCGCGCGCGGCGCGAGGCGCCCATCGAGCGACACAACAGTGACGCGGGCGCGAGATACGCGGCCGTGATGAGCACCGGGAACCAGCGGACGAACCACAGCGCCGAGTCGAGGCCCGCCACCCGTTGGATCATCGCCGCCGCGCTGAAGAACCCCGGCCACGACATCCGGGCATCGAGAAGGGGATCGACCGCGCCGTGCCGGAAGATGTAGTCGGTGAAGCCCGCGTGCAGATACGCGGAGAAGAAGCGTGGGTGCGCGTCGACGAGCGCGGGCAGACCGTGGATGCCCACGATCAGCAATGCGAGCTGGGCCGAGAGCAGCCAACCGGGCGCGTGATCGGCGCGCAGCGCCAGCACGAACGCGGTGACCAACAGCCCGACGGCGACGAAGTACAGCGGACCCATCGCCGTGACGAGCCCCGCATCTCCCGACCGGGCGGGATCGACGAGCCAGATCGCGAGGCCGCCGGTGATCGCGGCGGCGGCCGTCATCACTATCGCGACGCGATTGGTACGCGCCGGGCGCCGGACCTCCGCCCGATCGCGGTATGCAGTCGCGGTTGCCGACGTCACGGCAACACCGGGATCAGCGCGAGGTCGACGGCCGCCTCCACGGTGCGCGCATCCTGCTTGCTCCGGCGCCGCAACGAAGGCACGAGCACGACCGCCAACGCCGACTGGGAGACCAGATACGCGACCCCGACTCCGACGATGCCCATCGGCGAGAGCAACACGAAGGCGCCGCCGAGCACACCCACACCCGACGCGAGATGAATCAAGAAGATGGCCCGCGGGCGACCGTCGATTCGGCAGCTGGCCAGCGCGAGGTGCACCACGGCCCGCGCGGGCAACGACAGCGCGACCAACTGCAGCAGCCCCGTGGCCGAAGCCTGATAACCGTGCCCGAAGATGCCGAGGACGAGCCGCGCGCCGAAGACGAGCGCCGCGACCAGCGGGACGAGCACCATCGCGTACAACCGGACGGCCTTCCCCACCGTGGTCGAGAACGAACGGAGGTCGTGCGCGCCCTCGACCGTCGCCGATATCGCGATCGCCGACAGCACCAAGTCGGCCGACGTCGCGAGCATCCATGCCGTATAGAAGTACGCGGCCTGTTCGAGCCCGACCATGCGCGCGACGAGGATCGGCATCGCGGTGATCGACGCGAGGTACGCGAGCGAACCGGGGTAGTCGCCGGCCGAAAGCGCGGCCATCCGCCTCACCAGCGGGCGCATCGACGGCCGCGTCGCTCGATCTCCCTGGGCCGGGAGCAGGCGGTTGAAGAGCAAGAGGTTGATCGGCACCAACGAACAGAGCACGGGGATCGTCCAGGAGGCGAAGAGCCCGTTGCCCGGCGCGATATTGACGAGCACGACCGCGAGCCCGATCTTGAGCAGACCGAACAGGCCGTTCTCGATCGGTACCCACACCGCCGCGCGCAGCCCGGACAGCACCGAGTCCTGCAGCGTGAAGATGGTCCACGCCGCCACCGCCACGACGAACCAGACCGCGAGTGGAGGTGAGCCGTCGAGGAATCTCCCGCCGATACCCGTCGAACGATTGATCGCCACGAACGCAACCGCCACCACGACCGCGAGCGTCGCGGTCACGCCGTACGTGAAGAGGACGAGGCGACGGCTGAGCCGCCCGGCCGCGGGCAGGAACCGCGGAAGCCCCGAGATCAGATTGAGTTGGGCGACGCCCGAAAGCACGCTCATTGCCGCGACCATCGCGGCGGCCGCGCCGACCGCGGAAGCCGAGTACAGGCGGGCCGCGACCGCCCAATAGGCCACGCCGAGGACACCGGTGATGCCGGTGTTCAGCACCAACGCCCACGCGTTGCGGAACATCGGCTGGGCGAGGTGTGTGCGCACCCGCGTCGCGATGCCACCCGCGGGGGACGCGGAGCGCCGGCGCGCGCGCAGCAACGCGAGCGGACCGCCGGCAAAGCCTTTGAGCTCCGCGCTCGCGAGCTCCCGCGGGAACGCGCGCGTCCGGTTGGAGTTGCGCTCACTGTTCGGGGAGAGAAGAAGCCGCGCGCCGGAGCCGAAACGACGGGCCATCGACACCGCAACCTTCGGTTCGGACCACGCGCGCAGGCACAACATCGCACTGAGCCCGGTGCCGTATTCGCGCAGTTGACTGCTCAGCTCGTCCATCGTGCGCCGGTGAAAATGGGAGACGAGCGCCGACGGCTCGTACGCGATGCGGTACCCGCCCAACACGAGCCGCAGGAAGACGTCGAGGTCTTCACCCGCGTGCGTCGGCGTTCCCGGCCCGAGCAACTCGTCGTAGCCGCCGATGTCGAGCAGCGTCGACCGTCGGTACGCGACGTTGTTGCCCGATCCGAACCGCCCGGCAGTCCACGGGAAGAGGGGCGACGGGTCGGCATGCTCGCCGAGGTCGAACGAACGAGGCAGCGATCCCTTCCCGAACCCGCCATACTCCTCGAACAGGATCTGGGCCGGGGTCTGGAGCTCGCCCGGCGCGACCAGTCCGGTCACGCACTCGGCCTCGGGTTCGGCCTCGAACCGGTACGCGATCGCGTTCAGCCACATTGGGTCGACGAGCACGTCGTCGTCGCAGAACGCGACGATCTCGGCGTCGACGGCGCGCGCACCAGTGTTTCGCGCCCGGCTCGCGCCGGGCCGGGCCTCCTCGATCATCTGCACGTCGAGCACGCCGTCGAACTCTTCGACGACGGCGGCCGTGACCGACGGATCCGTCGACCGGTTGTCGACGACGACGACCCGGAAGTTCGCGTACTCGACTTCGGCCAACGAGGTGAGACATCGCCGCAGGCTCGGCGCGCGATTGCGCGTCGGTATGACGACTGCAATCGACGGCGGCGCGCCCGCGAGCCGAAACCGGCGGCACTCGTCGTGCTGGTATCCGGCTTCGTGCTCACGGTGCACCGCGATCCGGCGGGTCAGCGCTTCGTCGTCGTCGAGCGCGTCGAGCACCAGCCGGCGGGTGACGGTCCCGCCGATGGCACGCACCCGGATCGTGCCCAGGGGTTCGCCGTGGTAGCGCGCGACGACGAACGCGTGCGACGGTGCCTCCACATTCAGGTCGGCGGCATCACCGACGTCGAAATGGACGACGGGCACCGCATCGAGATCGCGTTCCGTCGCGGTCGGACTCGACATCGGCTCCGCCTAAGCCGCCTCGGCCGCCTCGGCCACCGTCGACGACACCTCGACCCGATCCGACCTGCGGAACCGGTGGATCGAGTACGACGTCGCGGTCGTCACGCCGCCGCCGATGATCATCGCCGCGCGCGCGGCACCGGAACGGTCGCTCCGCCCAAAGATCGACGCGATGCCCGCGACGATCCCGCGGGGCAAGGTCCGAAGCGCGTACGCGCGTTCGGACTGGGTCGCGTCCCGCGCGCCGACGGTGCGGCTGATCTGTGCCTTCGAGTAACCCTCCGCCCAACACCGGCGAAAGAAGTACCGCGACGTGCGCCGCTCGCCGGTCACGTGGTGGGTGATGGCGATCGAAGGGTCGTACTTCACGATCGCGCCCGGTATCTGCTGATGGATGCGAATGCAGAGCTCCGTCTCCTCGCAACCGACCGGGTTCGTACCGATCCGACCCACGCCGGTGCGGAAGAGTCCGACGGTCGCGAACACGTCGCGTCGAAAGGCCATGTTGCAACCGATGACGTTGCGCACCGCGACGGCCGACTCCGGCAGCCCGGTCCATGAGCACCCGACGACCCAATGGAACTCACTCGGGAACCAGCGCGGCGCGGCGCCGTCCCAGCGGGGCGCCGCCGATCCGCCCACCACCATCACGTTCGGCTCCCGGAACGCTGCGAGCAACCGTTCACACCACGTCGGCGCCGCCGCTCCGTCGTCGTCGATGAAGGCGACGACATCCCCGGTCGCGATCGCGATCGCCGTGTTCCGGGCACCGGAGAGTCCGCGGGCGTGCAAGTTCTCGACGACGAGCACACCGACGAACTCATCGGTTGCCCGACGGAACAACTCCGGATTGTGATCGATGACGAGCAGGATCTCGTCGGGGGCGCAGGTTTGCGCGCGCAAGCTCGCGACACAGTCGAGGATGTCGTCCCAGCGCCGCTCGGTGTACGCGCAGATCACCGCCGTACAGGTCCGAACCTCGCTCGGCGCGCCGAGCCGCCTCACAGCTCGATGACCGGTCGCGAGCTCGTTTCGCTCGGAGGCCGTCTCGTGTCACGCTCGTCGAGATAGATGTCGCACATCGAGCGGAAGTTCGCCGGCACGTGCGGATGGAGCTCGCTGATCATGATCCGGAGAATCGCCCAACCGTCGCGAAGGGGTTTCAACTTGGACGCACCGCCGACGCGCGGCGCCTCCCAGCACGGCACCTCGGCCAACTTCAGACCTACGCGCGCCGACCGCAGCGCGAGCTGGATCTCGAACTCGAATCCCTCGGAGAGCGCATCCATGTCGACGATCACGCCCCGCCAATACGCATTGAAGCCGTAGGTGATGTCGGTCCACTTCTGGCCGTAGAAGAGGTTGGCGAAGAGCGCGAGCGCCGCGTTGCCACGACGTCGAATCGGCGTGAAGTCGGCGGAACCGCCGCCGTCGAGCGCGCGACTCCCCTTGACGAAGTCAGCGCCGTCCAGCAGCGCGGCGACGGCCGATTCGATGTCGGAGGGATCCATCGAACCGTCGCCGTCCATGGTGACGATGATGTCGCCCGTCGCCGCGCGCAGTCCCTCCTTGATCGCGCCACCCTTGCCCCGCGAAGTCTGTTGGATGCAGCGCGCATTCGCGAGGTGCGTCCGCACGACGTCGAGAGTGCCATCGGTCGAGCCTCCGTCGACGACGATGACTTCGTCGACGCAACGAGGGATCGCGGGCAGAACCCGTTGCATCCCGCGCGCTTCGTTGAGCACGGGAATGACAAGGCTCACCCGGAAGCGCGACTGGTGAAGCAGTTCGACGCGAGCGCCGAGATCGCGCAATGTGAACGCGTCTCGTGCGGCAGTTCCGTTGCCGGTAGTCAACGCCATCTCCTACCTCGCCCCGCTCAATGAGGTACACACGAACAATTTCTGTTCGATGCGAACCTACGCGCAGTGCGTGGCAGTCCGACGACGTGGCGGTTACTTAGCCGTTACACATAGATGCGGTTATCTGTCGGCAGAAGTCAGGACTCGCGCGCACTCAGATGTTCGACCGCTTCACTCGCGCGTGTGACAAGACGCTCCGCGTGCGGCGCGGCCGCGTCCTTCGCCGACACGGCGGTCTCCTTGGCCTGGCGCATCGACGACTTCGCCGCTTTGCGGGCGCGGCGACCGGCCTTCTTACCGCGCGCCGTTGCGCCGGCGCGGACTTCGCGCGCGCTCTCGACGCCGCTGCGGACGATCGGCTCGAGTCCCGCGAGAACCTCGCCGACGGCCTTCGCCTTCCGTCGCCGCCGGCCGCGCTGCTTCGAGTGCTCGAGTCGCTTGGCCGCCTGCGCGGCGTCCGCCGCGGCCTGCTTGACGCGCTTCTCGGCCCGCGCGATGCGCGACTCCGCCGCGATGCGCGCCGCGTGCTCGGCCTCGAGCGACGTCTCGGCGTGACGCCGCGATCGTTCGGCGCGCCGCAGTTTTTCCTTCTTGCTGCGGAACGACACGACTCCAAGCGTTCCGACGGAAAGTGTCTTCCTGATCATGCCCATCGTTGTCGTCTCCTTGCGATCGTCCTCGGTGCCGCCGGGGTCACGGAAGCCGGCCCTCGCCCTTTTGGTCGGCGCCGCGCTCTATGGCTTCCTTGTACGAGCGTTCGACCTCCGGGTCGAGAGCACCGGCGCGTTCGGCGGCCGCCTCCTCGTCCGCAGTTGCCGCCTCGCCGGCCTGCGCGCGCACCCGCGCGTCCTCGTCTTCGGTTTCACGCGTCTTCCCGCTCGGTCGAGTCCGGTCGGTTTCACTCATCGTTCGGCCTTTCCCTCCACGTCCGCTTCCAAGAGGCGTCTGCCCGAGAGAGGCATCGGCCCGGAGATTCCTCGCTTCTGTACCCCGGATCACCCGCCGGAGAACCCCGCACGATGGGTAGGGACTGGGAGTGACACGGCCAGAACGGCTCGTCCGGCGGATCGACGCGTTCCAACAACGCAACCGGCCCCTTGCCTTCTGTGTCGCGGTCGTCAAGAAGTTCGGCGACGACCGGGCCGGGCAGCTCGCGGCCCTCATGGCCTACTACGGGTTCCTCGCGCTCTTCCCCTTGATGCTGTTGCTCGTCACCTTCCTGGGCGTTGCGTTGCACGGAAATCCGTCGCTCCAGCAACGCGTCCTCAACTCCGCGCTGAGCGACTTCCCCGTCGTCGGCGACCAGATCCGCACCAACGTGCGCACGATCCACGCCAGCCCGCTCGCGGGGACCATCGGGGTGCTCGGCCTCGCGTGGGGATCGCTCGGCATCACGCAGATCGCGCAGTACGCGATGGCACAGA
Source organism: Acidimicrobiia bacterium (assembly GCA_035996165.1). Classification (GTDB taxonomy): domain Bacteria; phylum Actinomycetota; class Acidimicrobiia; order IMCC26256; family PALSA-610; genus PALSA-610. Next base: position 3,376 of record DASYJT010000413.1, on the reverse strand, counting down.
TCTGGAACGTCGACGACCGGCAGCGTCCGGGGTTCGTGACGCGACTCGTGCGCGGGATCTCGTTCATCGGCCTACTCGGCGCCGGTGTCGCGGTCACGACCCTGTTGACGGAAGTCGGCGCGTTCGGCGTGAGTCATTCGCCGTTGTTGCGCGTACTGCTGCTGGCGATCGGAGTCGCGTTGAACATCGGCGTCTACGTCGTGGCGTTCCGCATCCTCACACCGAACCGGATCGCGCTACGCGACCTGATCCCGGGCGCGGTAGTGGGCGGGATCGGCTGGAGCATTTTGCAATACGTCGGTACGTATCTCGTCCAACACCAGCTGCGGCACACGAGCGAGATCTACGGCGTGTTCGCAGTCGTGCTGGGACTCATCTCGTGGCTGTTCCTCATCGCCCAGGTCACGTTGTACGCGGCGGAGCTCAATGTCGTGCGGGCGCGCCGGTTGTGGCCGCGCTCACTTCTGACTCCGACTCCGACGCCGACGCCGACGCCGACGCCCACACCTGCGCCGAGTCCGGCGTTGCCCGAACCGGATCGCGAGCGGCCGGTGGCTCCTATTCTCCGGCGATGATCGACTACGACCTGCTGATCATCGGCGCCGGGTCGGGGAACATGCTCCCGTACGACCTCGGCGGTATGCGGGTTGCGATCGTCGAGCGCGACCGGTTCGGCGGCACGTGCCTCAACCGCGGTTGCATCCCGTCGAAGATGCTCGTCTATGCGGCCGATGTCGCGCAGACGGTACGCGACGCGAGCCGTTACGGCATCGACGCGCAAATGGTCGGCGCCGACTGGCCGGCCATCCGCGACCGCGTGTTCCGCCGTACCGACGAATCGTCGGATGCCGGTCACGCGTGGCGCCGCCATTCCGGCGTCGACGTCTACACGGGCAACGCGCGCTTCGTCGAACGGAAGGTGGTCGAAGTCGCGGGCGAGCAACTGCGGGCCGACCGCATCATCCTCGCGGCCGGTTCGCGACCCACCGTCCCCGACATCGACGGACTCGCCGCAGTTCCGTTCCACACCACCGACACGATCATGCGCATCGACGCCCGCCCCGCCTCGATGATCGTGCTCGGTGGCGGTTACGTGGCGGCCGAGATGAGCCACATATTCGGAGCGTTCGGTACCGAGATCACGATCATCGAGCGCGCCGCGAAACTGTTGGACTCGCTCGACGACGACGTCGCTGCCGCGTTCACCCGGCACGCCGCCGACCGGTTCGACGTCCGCCTGTCGGCGGAGGTGACACGCGTGGAGCAAACGGCGCACGGCGTCGCGGTGCACATCGATGCCGGGCCGCGATCGGGAGTGGTCGAGGCCGACACGCTCCTCGTCGCGATCGGGCGCACACCCAACTCCGACATCCTCGATGTCGCCGCCGGGGGGATCGCCACTGACGACCACGGCCTCGTCGTCACCGACGACACGTACGCCGCCAACGTCCCCGGCGTGTGGGCGATCGGCGATATGACGAACCGGGTGCAACTCAAGCATCTCGCGAACGCGCAGATGCGCATCGTCGTGCACAACGTGTTCCACCCCGACGCCGAACCCCAGCGCGCGCACTTCCCCGTCCTGCCCTCCGCAGTGTTCGCCGACCCGCAGGTGGCCACCGCCGGACCGACCGAGCAAGCGCTGCGCGACCAGGGACGGGCATTCGACGTTTCCCGGCGCGAATACTCGAACACGGCGTTCGGCTGGGCGGCCGAGGACACGACGAGCTTCGTGAAGCTCATCTCGGATCCCGAGACGCGGCTGCTCCTCGCCGCGCACATCGTGGGGCCACAAGCCGTCGCGCTGCTGCAACCGCTGGTCCAGGCGATCTATCTGGGCAACACCGTCGACGAGTTGGCGCACGACATCCTCTACATCCACCCGGCCGCCACCGAAGTCGTCGCCCAGGCGCTGCTCGCACTCCCACCTCGCACCTGATCAGGACCCGCATGACTGGGGTGCAGCCAGGACGGGGATAACTCTCGAGATGGAACAAGCAGCGGTGAACCCGCCCCGGACGTTGGCCGAGCGCTACGAGCTGGGAGCGGTACTCGGTCATGGTGGGATGGGCACGGTGCGCGACGCCACCGACGCGCGGCTCGCCCGTCCGGTGGCCGTGAAGATCCTGCGGGCCGACCTCGCCCAGCAGGCGACTGCTCGCCGCCGCTTCGAGACCGAAGCCCATGCCGCCGCCCGCCTCACGCACCCGAACGTGGTGATGGTCTTCGACAGCGGCGAAGACCACGGCGTTCCGTTCCTCGTGATGGAGCGGCTCCCGGGGCGCACCCTCGCCGACGAGCTCGCGTCGGGCCCGATGGATACGGAGCGAGCCCTCGACGTCGCCCGCGAGATCCTCGCCGCGCTCGAGGCCGCGCACGACGCCGGCATCATCCACCGCGACATCAAGCCCGGCAACGTCCTGCTCACCGACGACGGCCACGTGAAGGTGAGCGACTTCGGTATCGCGAAGACCGTCGACGATCTCGACCAGACGCAAACGACCGATCTCGTCGCGACTCCCGGTTACCTGGCGCCCGAACGGCTCGCAGGCGAACCGGCATCGTGTCGCAGCGACCTGTACTCCGTCGGCGTCTTGCTCTACGAGGCGCTCAGCGGTCGGCGACCCTTCGCCGGCCAAACGCACCTCGCGCTCATGCGCGCGATCGAACGCGGCGACGCGGTGCCGTTGGCGTCGATCCGGCCGGAAGTCTCCGCCGGGTTGGTGGCGGTCGTCGAACGTGCGATGGAAGTCGACCCGACGGCGCGCTTCGACTCCGCCGCCGAGATGTCGGCGGCGCTGGGGCCCCGCACCGACGCGATCGACCGCGAGATCGACCTCGCGACCCACCTCGACGCGAGCCCGGCGATCACACCCGCCGACCTTTCGGAGACCGTTCGGATCGACCCGCAGCCGGCGCGGGACGGAACCCAGGTCCTGCGCCTTCCCCCACCGGCCGACTCGCCTCCGGCCGGCTCTCCTCGAAGGCGTCGTCGAGCGCCCCGCCCGCGGCGCGCGCTCACCGTCGGCATCGGTGCCGCGCTCGCCGCCGTGCTCGTGTTCGGCGTCGCCGCGAGTCAGCGCAACTCCGGACGTCCGGGCCTACCGCAGACGACCGTGCCCGCCGGTTCCGTTGCTCCGGTATCGACGAAGGTTCCGGCTCCCCTCAACGACGCCATCACGCAGCTCGAACAGGTGATCGCGAAATGAGGTCGTCCCGGCGTGCGTTCGGGCTTGCCGCGGCCGGTGCCGTCGCGTTCGTCGGAGTGTTCGGCGCGTGCGGCGGCTCGAGTCACGACACTCTTTCCGCGCCCGAGCGCGCCCGGCTGACGCCGCTCGTGCAGCAGGTGCGCCTCGCCGCCGAATCGTTCGACCGT